>NZ_CP080377.1:5849496-6199328 GCF_019443505.1 Janthinobacterium sp. PAMC25594 | reverse complement strand
CAAGCCTTGCACGAACTGGCCGAACTCGCGCACGGAGCGGTTCTGCGGCGTGCTGCCGAACACGTCGCCGCCGGGCAGACAAGCCTGTTCCGTCCAGGCCCGCCGCCTCTTGCCTGGCTCGGGCACCAGCAACGGTTCGAGCAAATCCAGCGCTTCCTCGGCCAGCTTGCGAAACGTGGTGATCTTGCCGCCGAAGATACTCAGCAGCGGCGCGCCTTCCCGGTCCAGCTCGAAGCGGTAATCGCGCGTGACGGCCTTGGCGTCGGCCGCCGCGTCTTCCACCAGCGGGCGCACGCCCGCATACGTCCAGACCACGTCGGCAGGATTGACGGGCTTGCTGAAATAGTAACTGGAAAGCTCGCACAAGTAACGGATTTCCGCGTCATCGATTTCCACCTTGCCGCGCTCGCCCTGGTAGTCGAGGTCGGTGGTGCCGATCAGGGTGAAATCATGCTCATACGGAATGGCAAACACGATGCGTCCATCGGGATGCTGGAAGATGTAGGCATGATCATGCTCAAACAAGCGCCTGACCACGATATGGCTGCCCTTGATCAAACGCAAATGCCGGCCCTGTCCGCCGGGCGCCGCCTGTTGCAGGAACTCGGCCGTCCACGGCCCTGCCGCATTGACGACGCTGCGCGCGCGCACGGCCAGTTCGCGCCCGTCGCCTTGCCGCAAGGTGGCCAGCCAGGAAGCGTCCGCAGCCGCGCCGTCGCGCCGCAAGGCCGTGCAGCGCGTCTGCGTCAGGATGGTCGCGCCCTTGTCCGCCGCGTCGATGGCGTTCAGCACCACCAGGCGCGCATCGTCGACCCAGCCGTCGGAATACACGAAGCCGCGCTTGAACCGGGGTTGTAACGGTTGTCCTGCCGCGTGGCGCGTCAGGTCGATGCCGCGCGAGGCGGGCAGGATTTCGCGCTTCGCCAGCATGTCGTAGAGGAACAGGCCGGCGCGTATCAGCCAGGCGGGGCGCTGGCCCTTGGCGTGCGGCATGACGAAACGCAAGGGCCACATGATGTGCGGCGCCGAGCGCAGCAGCACTTCGCGCTCGATCAGCGCCTTGCGCACGAGGCCGAATTCATAGTATTCAAGGTAGCGCAGGCCGCCGTGTATCAGCTTGGTGGACGCGGACGAGGTGTGGGCGGCGAGGTCGTCTTTTTCGCACAGCACCACGGACAAGCCCCGGCCCGCCGCGTCGCGCGCGATGCCGGCGCCGTTGATGCCGCCGCCCACCACCAGTACGTCGCATGCCATCGCCGGCTCCGGCACTGCGTCGATTCCCTGCTGCATTGAGGCCATCGGGACTCCATCGTTATCAAGGACAAGCGACCAAGAAAGACTAGGCACACCCGGCGACTGTGGTTAAGATCAATACGGATGTCATACGAATGCAATATGGATAAGATTACGTCATAAATCGAACTCATAGCAACATGTTTTCACCCACATTTGTTCGATTTTGTTCGCTTATGCAATTTTAAAGAGACACGCCCATGAATTTGAATCCCCGCCAGCGCCGCTTGCTTGAAGTGGTGCGCCAGAAAGTCACCATGTCGGTCGAGGAGTTGGCCCAGCAACTCGACGTCACGCCGCAAACCGTGCGGCGCGACGTCAAGCAGATGGAAGAAGCGCGCCTGCTGGCCCGCTATCACGGCGGCGTGGGCTTGCCCTCGTCCGTGGAAAACATCGATTACAGCCAGCGCCAGGTCTTCAACAGCGACGCCAAGCGGCGCATCGCCGCCGCCGTGGCGGCGCAAGTGCCGCATGGCTGTTCGCTCCTGATCAATATCGGCACCACCACCGAAGAAGTGGCGCGCGCGCTGGGACAGCACACGGGCTTGCACGTGGTGACGAACAACCTGAACGTGGCCGCCATCCTGGCCGACAACGCCGCCTGCGAAGTCATCGTGGCCGGCGGCGTGGTGCGCGGACGCGACCGTGGCATCGTGGGCGAAGCCACCATCGACTTCATCCGCCAGTTCAAGGTCGACATCGGCATCATCGGCATTTCCAGCATCGACGAAGACGGCAGCCTGCGCGACTTCGATGCGCGCGAAGTGAAGGTGGCGCAAGCCATCATCGAGCAGTCGCGCGAAGTGTGGCTGGTGGCTGACCAGCATAAATTCGGCCGCAAGGCGCTGGTGCGCCTGGCCGATCTGGCGCAAATCGATATCTTGTTTACGGATGCGCCGCCGCCGGCCCGCTTTGCCCAGGTCTTGCGCGATGCCAACGTGAAAGTGCACGTGGCCACCTGACGGCGACTCTCCCACTGGCCGTGACAGTCAGCATCACCGGGCAAGACCTGGCCTCCCCGGCTCAGTGCACGATGGCAAGCTTGCCGAAGTGGCGACCGCCGGCAGCCAGCTGCGCATACGCTTCGGCCGTGTCGTCGAGGCTGAACACGCGGTCGATGACGGGCACGATGCCATGCGCGCCGATGGCCTGGACCGCCTGCGCCAGGTCGGCCACGCAACCGGTGTTGTTGCCGACGATGCGCAAGGCCTTGACGATGACGGGCAGCAAATCGATGCTGGCGGCCGTGCCGCCGACAAAGCCCACCGTGAAGACCGTGCCGCCCACCGCCGCCGCGTTGAGCGAGCGCACGATGGTGGCGCCACCCACGGTCTCGACCACCAGGTCGGCGCCCCGCCCGCCGGTCAGTTTCAGCACTTCGGCGTCCCAGGCGGGCGTGGCCCGGTAGTTGATCAGGTAATCGGCGCCCAGCTGGCGCGCACGTTCCAGTTTTTCATCGCTGGACGACGCCAGGATCACCGTGGCGCCCGACGCCTTGGCGAACTGCAAGGCAAACAGGCTGACGCCGCCCGTTCCCAACAGCAACACCACGGATCCGGGGCGCACTGGCGCGGAACGCACGGCATTCCAGGCCGTCGTCGCCGCGATGGGCAGCGCCGCGCCCTGGACGAAATCGAGGTGAGCCGGCAAGGCGACCAGGCTGGCGGCGGGGACGGCCACGTACTCGGCCAGCGAGCCCGGCAAGGTGACGCCGCGCATCGCGCCGACATTGTGCGGCGTGATGGCGCCGCCCTGCCAGTGCGGCATGAAATGGGGGATGACGCGGTCGCCCACGGCCAGGCCGCTGACGCCTTCGCCCAGCGCCGCCACTTCGCCCGCGCCGTCGGCGACGGGGATCAGCGGAAAGGCCGCGCCGGCAAAGTTGCCCGTCGCAATGGCCACATCGAGGAAGTTCAGCGTGGCGGCGCGCAGGCGCAGCAGCACCTCGCCCCGGCCGGCCTGCGGCTCGGGCAGCTCGGTCGGGCGAAACGCGGTGAGGGAAGGAGCGGTCAGTTGGATGGATTGCATGGTCTGTTCTCGGGCAATGTGTCAGGGTGGCCGCGCGCTGGCGGAACAAACAGCAGTGTCATTTAAAATCATTAATAGATAAACTATGGTTTGATTCAATGATTTAACACCGAGGATTGCCAATGGATTTGCTCGACAGCATGAAGGTGTACGTACTGGCCGTGGAAAAAGGCAGCCTGAGCGCTGCCGCGGCCGCCTGCGGGATCTCCGCGACGATGGCCGGCAACCACCTGCGGACGCTGGAAAAACGCCTGGGCATGCAATTGCTCCAGCGCACCACCCGGCGCCAGCACCTGACCGCCTTCGGCGAGGATTACTACGCGCGCTGCAAGGAAATCCTCAGGCTGGTGGCCGAAACCGACGTCCAGGCGCAAAACCGACGTCCAGGCGCAAAACCTGCAACTGGCGCCCGCCGGCAAGCTGCGCATCACGGCGCCCCTCACCTTCGGCGCGGAAGCGCTGATGCCCGCCATGGCCGCGTACCTGGAGCGCTATCCCGAAGTGAGCATCGATGTGGTCCTGAGCGACCGCGTGGTCGACCTGGTGGAGGAAGGTTTCGAAGCCGCCATCCGTATCGGCCAGCTGCCCGAATCGTCGCTGATCGCCAGGCCGCTGGCGCCCTACCGGCTGATGATCTGCGCCTCGCCCGACTACCTGGCGCGCAAGGGAACGCCGCGCCAACCGGCCGACCTGAGCCAGCACGAATGCCTGTCCTTCTCGCCCGCCGCCCTGGCGCACTGGCGCCTGACGGGCCAGCAGGACGACGTCTGCAGCGTGCCCGTCTCGGGTCGATTGCAAGTCAACCACGGCCAGGCGCTGCGCGTCGCCGCATTGCATGGCATGGGCATCGTGCTGCAACCGGCATTCCTGCTGGAAACGGACGTGCAAGCGGGCCGCCTGGTCCAGCTATTCCCCACGCATGCGCTGCCCAGCCGCCCCTTGAGCGTGGTCTACCTGCCGGACCGCTATCGCTCGCCCAAGTTGCGCAGTTTCGTCGATTTTCTGGTGGAACGGTTCAGCTGAATAGCCCGGCAACAAGCCGCTGTCATTCGACATTCATTGCAGTTGAAATATTTATCAATTCGGCAAAATTCATGTTACCATTGATACAACATGAGTTATTTTTTTAATCTTCCTCTCCAGCAATACGATTACCCGCTTGATATTGCTTTTTATCTATCCAGAGCAAGGAAATGAGGAAAAACTCTTTGCCGGTCAGTGATTTCCTGTGAAAACAGTGTTAAAACTACCTCAAGCACGATGATTGTTCCCCAACAAACCACTCGACAGCAAGCGTGAAGGCCTTGACCATGCCGGTAACGCCGCCCAGTGAAGGAAAAGAAATGAGCCATAATTTTGAAACGGCCGCCTCGCCGCAAGCCGCCCATTCCAACAGCGTTCCCGTCAGCGAGCTGGAAGCCCATCTCGGCTACTGGCTGCGTTTCGTCTCCAACCACGTTTCCCACAGCTTCCAGAAAAAAGCGGAAGCCAACGGCGTGACGGTGTCCGAATGGGTGGTGCTGCGCGAAATGTTCCGCCTGGGCTGCACCTCGCCCACGGTGCTGGCGCAAGTGTCCGGCATGAGCAAGGGCGCCGTCTCGAAGCTGATCGACCGCCTGGAAAGCAAGGGCATGGTCAGCAAGTCCATCCTGCTGGCCGACCGCCGCCAGCATTCGATCGAACTGACCACGGAAGGCGAAGCGCTGGTGCCCGTGCTGGCCGAGATGGCCGACCAGAACGACGAGGAATTCTTCGGCAAGCTACCGCGCCAGCTGCGCGACGACCTGCTCGAGGCGATGAAGGAAGTGGCGCGCACGCATCAGCTCAAGAGCGCGCCCCTGAATTAAGGCGGCTTGCGGCAAGGGTGGCATGGTGGCACGGGCGCTTCGGCTATGATGCTGGCCTGACCGTTTTCCAGGAACACGCATGGCCCTGCACATCGAAACCCCTCTGCTCAACTCGCGCGCCCTGAGCCTGCACAGCGAACGCGCCATCTGGCTCAAGCTCGAAGCCTTGCAGCCGCCCGGCTCCTTCAAGATCCGCGGCATCGGCCTCGCCTGCGAAGAATACGCGCGGCGCGGCGCCAGCCGTTTCATCTCTTCTTCCGGCGGCAATGCCGGCATCGCCGTCGCCTATGCGGGGCGCCAGCTGGGCATTCCCGTCATCGTCGTGGTGCCGGAAACGACCAGCGCGCGGGCCAGGGCCCTGATCGCCCAGGAAGGCGCCGAAGTCATCGTGCACGGCGCCGCCTGGCAAGAGGCGAACGCGCTGGCGCAATCCATGCTCACGCCGCAAGACGCTTTTTTGCATCCGTTCGACGACCCGCTGCTGTGGCAGGGCCACGCGGGCATGATCGATGAAGTGGCCAGCGCTGGCCTGAAACCGGACGCGGTGGTGCTGTCGGTGGGCGGCGGCGGCCTGCTGGCCGGCGTGGCCGAAGGCTTGCAGCGCAACGGCTGGGACGACGTGGCCCTGGTGGCCGTGGAAACCGAAGGCGCGGCCTCGCTGGCCGCCGCCGTGGCCGCGCGCGACCACGTGGCCCTGCCCGCCGTGAGCAGCATCGCCACTTCGCTGGCCGCGCGCCAGGTGTGCGCGCAAGCCTACGCCATCAGCCAGACGCGCCTGCTGCACAGCGTGGTGGTGTCGGACAAGGCCGCCGTCGATGCCTGCCAGCGCTTCATTGGCGACCAGCGCCTGGTGGTGGAGCCGGCCTGCGGCGCGGCGCTGGCCGCCGTCTACGGCAAGGTGCCGGAACTGGCGCCTTATCGCAATGTGCTGGTCATCGTCTGCGGCGGCGTCACGGCCACCACGCGGCAGCTCGACCACTGGACTGCCACTCTGTAATAGCTACGGCGCAGCCTCAAGCAGCGCCACGCCATCGCGGCCCTGCCCCTTGGCGGCATACAGGGCCTGGTCGGCCAGGTCCAGCAGCTGCGCCGGCGTCAGCGCGCCTTCGCGGAAGATGGCGATGCCGACGCTGGTCGTCACCGGCAGCGGGCCGCCGGCCAGCTCAAACGGCTGGCGGATGGCGTCAATGATCTTTGCGCCGATCTGGCCCACTTCTGCCGCGCTGTTCACGCCTTCGAAAATGATCACGAATTCATCGCCGGCCAGGCGTGCCACCATGTCGCTGGCGCGCACGCTGCGCACCAGGCGCGCGGCGAATTCCTTCAGCACCTCGTCGCCCGTTTTGTGTCCCAGGCTGTCGTTGATGGCCTTGAAACGGTCGATATCGAGATAGGCCAGCGCCATCGGCGCGCGCGCAGCCCGCGTGCGCTGCATGCTTTGCGCCAGCTGTTCGTCGAAGCGGCGCCGGTTGGCGATGCCCGTCAGCGTGTCGGTGGCGGCGGCAAACTGCAGCGCCGTATGCACCGCCTTGGTCTTGGTGATTTCGTGGACCAGGCCATACACGCCTTCCACCGCGCCGCTCTCGCCCACATCGGGCACATAGCTGGTCTGGAAGGCACGCCGGCCCGCCTCCCCCTCGCCGTCGATGGTGAATTCATATTCGACCTCCTCGCCCGAGAAGGCGCGCCGCAGGTAGGCTTCGCGCAATTGATACGCTTCTTCGCCCAGCACGTCGCGTATCGACTGCATCATGCTTTCCTTGCGCGACCGGCCGAACCATTTTTCAAACGTGGCGTTGATGAACTGGTAGCGATGCTCGCGGTCGATGTAGACGATCACCACAGGGACATGGTCCGTCAGCAGCTTCAGGCGCCGTTCGCTGTCGCGCGTCTGCGCCTCGGCGATTTCGCGCTCGGCCACCAGCGAGTAGAAATCGCGGCTCAAGTCGCCGATTTCATCGCGCCGCTCGATCTGCAGCGCCTCGATACCCAGGCGCTGGCGGCGGATCTGGTGCACCTGGCGACGCATGCGCTCCAAAGGCTGCAACAGGCGCAGCACCACGCGCCAGCCGGCCAGTCCCGCCAGCACCGCCAGCAACACGGCGGCCAGCAGGATCTTGCTGCGGATGGCGTGCAGTGGCGCGAACGCGTCGCTCATGGGATAGACGGACGCCAGTATCCAGCCCGTGGCGGCAATGCGGTGGTAGGCGAACAAGGCATCGACGCCTTGCGTGGTGGTGCCCGTGAGCCAGCCCTCGAAGCCCTGCATGGCGCGCCGCGTCGGTTCGCTGATGGGGCCATGCGCGTCGATATGCTGCATGATGCGCGACTTGTCGGGATGCTCGACGATGACGCCTTCATTCGTCATGATGTACAGATAGCCGCCCGGGCCCGGCCTGAGCGCGCCCAGGCGCCCCAGGAAATCGGGCTGGCGCAGGTTCACGCTGGCCGCCAGCACATAACGCACGGCGCCCTGCGCGTCGAACACGGGCTGCGTCACCACCACGATGGGCATGCCGGAAATGCTGCCGTTAAGCGGCGCGGAAATCACCGAACGCCGGGTCGCCAGCGTCTGGTCGAAATACGGGCGGCCTGTCAGGTTCATCCCCGCCTGCGGCTTGAAGGGGCCCACGCTGGCCAGCAGGGAGCCATCGGCGGCCACCACGCCGGCCGTATAAAACTCCTTGCCCAGCACCGTTTGCGCAGCCAGGAAGCGCTGCAGGCCGGCGCCATCGTGCGCGCCGCTGGCCGCCAGGCTGTCGGCGATGGCGCGCAGCACATTGCGCCTGGCGTCGAGTTCTTCATCGATGAAAACGGCGGCGCTGGCCAGCGATACATACTGCTGGCGTCCCGTCACGTCGCGCATGCCGCGCTCGGCCACGCTCAGGGTGGCCAGCGCCAGCGAGGCGACGGCCGCCAGCACGAGCAGGAAGACGACCACGCTCATGCGCGCCTTCAGGCTGGCGGGCAAGCGGCGGCGCAAGCGTTTGCGCCAGGTCGTCATGGCCGCTGCCGCAGGTGCCGGCAGATGCGCTCAACCGACTCGTCCAGCGCCAGGGTGCCCGCGTCCAGGGTCAGCGCGGCCGCCAGCGGCGCCTCGTAAGGCGCGGAAACGCCCGTGAATTGCCCGATCTGCCCCGCGCGCGCCTGCGCATACAGGCCTTTCGGATCGCGCGCCTCGCACACGGCCAGCGGCGTGCTGACATGGACTTCGATGAAATACGCCGCGCCGATGATGTCGGCGGCCATGGCGCGGTCGGCGCGGTACGGCGAAATGAAGGCGGCGATGACGGTCAAGCCCGCCCCGTTCATCAGGCGCGCCACTTCGGCCGTGCGGCGGATGTTTTCATGCCGGTCTTGCGGCGTAAAACCCAGGTCGCGGTTCAGGCCATGGCGCAGCTGGTCGCCGTCGAGCAGCGCCACGGCGCGGCCCTGCGCCTTCAGCGCTTGCGCCAGCGCCAGCGCGATGCTGGTCTTGCCGGCGCCGCTCAAGCCCGTCAGCCAGACCGTGGGGTGTTGTGCTGCTGTCATCACACTGCCTCTCTGTTATAGAGCTGGCAATATAACAAAGCCGTGCCGGAAAGGACAGATTATCAGGCCGCGCTGCGCGCCTCAAGCAGCAACTGTCGTATCTCGGGCACGCAGGAACCGCAATTGCCACCCGCCTTGACGCAGGCCGTCACCTGCGCCGTCGTCGTCAGCTCCTGCTCCACGATGGCGGCGCAGATGGTGTTGCGTCCCACGCCAAAGCACGAGCACACGGTGGGACCGGCGTCGACGCCCTTGCCGATGGGCTGGCCCAGCAGCACGCCGGCGCGGTCCGCCGCATCCATTTGCGCGTGCGCAAACAGGCCCGCCAGCCAGCTGCGCGACGGCAGGTCGGGACGCGGCGAGACGTACACGCATTGCGCGATGCACCCTTCATCCAGATGCACGGCGCGGTACACGCCGGCGCTGGCGTCCGCGTAATCGAGCCAGTCGGCCTTGTCGTCCGTGACGCCGAGCAGCGCGCGCGCCCAGCCGCCCAGGTCCCCGATGCGCTGGCGGCCCGCCAGTTCATAGCGCAGGAATTGCTCGCCCTGGATGCGCGTCCAGTGCGCCACGCCGTCCAGGTTCAAGGATGTGCGGCTCAGCACAAACGCATGCCAGTGCACGCGGAACTGCTCGATGCGCACAGGGGTGTGCTTGAATTCGGGTTCTCCCGAGACGGGATCGACGACCGGGTTGACGACGGCGCCCACGCGCGCGTCGGAGGCATTCGCGTCGCTCCAGTGAATCGGCACGAAGACCTGGCCGCGCGCGATGCCGCCGCCATGCACGACGCGCGCCACCATCGCGCCCCAGGCGCTGGAAATGCGCGCCAGCTCGCCTTCGCGCACGCTGTACAGCAGCGCATCCTGCGGATGGAGGTCGATGAACGCTTCGGCGACGTGACCGGACAATTTCGCCGCCTTGCCCGTGCGCGTCATCGTATGCCACTGGTCGCGCACCCGGCCCGTGTTCAGGATCAGCGGATACTCTGCGTCGGGAGCATTGCGCGGCGCGCGCGGCGGCGTGGGCACGAAGCGCGCGCGCCCGTCCGCATAGGCGAAGCGGCCGTCGCCGAACAGGCGCGCCCTGCCCTGCGGCCACTGCTGCGGCGCCAGCGCGTCGTATTGCGCCGCATCCAGCTTGTCCAGGCCCGCCAGGTTGAACAGGCGCGCCGTTTCCGCCCCGTTGCGGAAGGTGGACAGGCGCGCGTGTTCGGCAAAAATCGTTTGCGGCGAGGTGAAATCGAAGCCGGCATAGCCCATGCGCGTGGCCACCTCGCACAGCACCTGCCAGTCGGCGCGCGCCTCGCCGGGCACCGGCAGGAAGGCGCGCTGGCGCGAGATGCGGCGTTCCGAATTGGTCACCGTGCCATCCTTCTCGCCCCAGCCCAGCGCGGGCAGCAGCACGTCGGCATGCGCGTTCGTGTCCGATTCGGCGCTGATGTCCGACACCACCACCAGCTCGCACTTGGCCAGCGCGCGGCGCACCTGGTCCGCGTCCGGCATGCTCACCAGCGGATTGGTGGCAATGATCCACACGGCTTTGACCTTGCCCGCTTCGATCGCGTGGAACAGTTCCACCGCTTTCAGGCCCGGCTTGTTCGCCATGCGCGGCGAGTCCCAGAAGGTTTGCACCGTGTCGCGGTGCAGCGGATTATCCAGTTCCAGGTGCGCCGCCAGCATGTTGGCCAGGCCGCCCACTTCGCGCCCGCCCATGGCGTTCGGCTGGCCCGTCAGCGAAAACGGCCCCATGCCGGGCTGGCCGATGCGCCCCGTCGCCAGGTGGCAGTTGATGATGCTGTTGACCTTGTCCGTGCCGCTCGACGACTGGTTCACGCCCTGCGAAAAGGCCGTGACGACCTTGCGCGTGGCGGCAAACGCCTGGTAAAACGCCAGCAGGGCGTGCGGGTCGACCTTGCAGATGCGCGCCACCTGCAGCGGGTCGCCGCAATCCATATGCGCGGCCGCCAGCGCCGCATCCAGTCCCGAGCTGTGGCGCGTGACGAACGCATCGTCGATCACGCCTTCCTGCGCCAGGTAGCACAGCAAGCCGTTGAACAGCCACACGTCGGTGCCCGGTTTCACGGGCAAATGCAGATCGGCCAGCTCGCAGGTGGCCGTGCGGCGCGGGTCGATCACCACCAGTTTCATCTCCGGCCGGCTTTCGCGGATGCGGGCGATGCGCTGGAACAGGATCGGATGGCACCAGGCCGTGTTCGACCCCACCAGCACCACCATGTCGGCCAGCTCCAGGTCTTCATAGCAGCCCGGCACGATGTCTTCACCGAACGCGCGCTTGTGTCCCGCCACGGCCGACGACATGCACAGGCGCGAATTGGTGTCGATATTCGCGCTGCCCACATAGCCTTTCATGAACTTGTTGGCCACGTAATAATCTTCCGTCAGCAACTGGCCCGACACGTACAGGGCGACGGCGTCGGGCCCGTGTTCATCGATGATGGCGCGCAAGCCGCCGGCCACCCGGTCCAGCGCTGCATCCCAGGAAGCTGGCTGCAAGACGCCGTCGACGCGCACTTGCGGCTGCAGCAAACGGTTCTCCAGGTCCAGCGTGTCGCCCAGGGCCGAGCCTTTCACGCACAGGCGCCCCAGGTTGGCGGGGTGGCTGGCGTCTCCGGCGATGCGGATGGCGCCATCGGGCAGGCGTGTCGCTTCCACGCCGCAGCCGACGCCGCAGTACGGGCAAGTGGTTTTTACGGGCGTGCGGATTGTCATGAGATGTCCTGTCAGGCGGCCTGGCCGCACAGGGCCTGGCCAAACAATAAATGGGAGCGCAGCGCGCTGATGTCGCGGCGCTGCTGGATCAGGTCGAAATACCAGGGACCGTCCTGCACCTCGCCATACAGTACGGCGCCCACCAGGCGGCTGCCCTGCACCACCAGGCGCTTGTAGACACCGCGGCGCGGATCGCGCAGCACCAGGTCTTCGCTGCCCTCGCCGCCGAGGATGTCGCCGGCCGAGTACAGGTCGATGCCCGTCACTTTCAGTTTGGTGGCGCTGGCCTGCTGCACATAGCGCCGGTGGCCGGCGCCGGCCAGGTGGGCGCCGCACACGCGCGCCTGCTCCCAGATGGGCGCCACCAGGCCGAAGGTGGCGCGCCGGTGCTGCACGCATTCGCCCACGGCATACACGCGCGGGTCATAGCTTTGCAGGCAATCGTCGACGACGATGGCCCGTTCACAGTGCAGGCCGGCCGCTTGCGCCAGCGCGATGTTCGGGCGCACGCCGGCCGTCATCACCACCAGGTCGGCCGGGATCGACGTACCATCGGAAAAGCGCACGCCCTGCACCCGGTCGGTGCCGAGGATTTCCGCCGTTTGCGCCTGCATCAAAAACCGCAGGCCGCGCGCTTCCAGCGCCGTTTTCAGCAGCATCGATGCGGGTGCGTCCAGCTGCTGGTTCATCAGGGCGCCGCTCATGTGCACCACCGTCACATCCATGCCCTGGCGCTGCAGGCCGTTGGCCGCTTCCAGCCCGAGCAAGCCGCCGCCGATGACGACCGCGTGGCGGTGCGTGCGCGCCGCCTGCAGCATGGTGTCGACGTCGGCGATATCGCGAAAACCGATCACGCCGGGCAGCGCGTGGCCCGGCACGGGCACGATGAACGGCGTCGAACCCGTTGCCAGCAGCAAGCGGTCATAGCGCACCTCGATGCCGGACCGCGCCACCACCTTTCGCGCCTGGCGGTCGATGCGCACCACGGGGTCGCCCGCGTGCAAGGTGATGCCGTTTTGCGCATACCAGTGGCGCGTGTGCAGCATGATGTCGTCCACCGTCTTTTCGCCGGCCAGCACGGGCGACAGCAAAATGCGGTTGTAATTGCCGTGCGGTTCGGCGCCGAAGACGGTGATGTCGTACAGGTCGGGCGCCAGTTTCAGCAACTCCTCGACCGTGCGCATGCCGGCCATGCCATTGCCGACCACGACTAAAGACGGCCGTGCGGCGGTGTTCATATGGCCACCCAGACCAGGCCGTCAAGCACGCGTGTCGGCCAGGCGGCGACCGAATGCTCGGGCGCCTCGATGCACTCGCCGCTGGCCAGGTCGAAATGCTGCTTGTAAATCGGCGACGCCACCACGACGCGCTCGCCGATGCTGCCCACCAGGCCCCGCGACAGCACGGAAGCACCCGCGTTCGGGTCGACATTGTCGATGGCGTACACGCGCGGCGCGGCATCGCCGACGCGGAACACGGCCACGTGGCGCCCCTGCAGCAGCGCGCACACGCCCGTGTCGGGCACGATGTCGGTCAAGGGGCAGATGGCGACCCAGTTGTCGGCGCTGGTGCCGGACAGTTCATTCATCGCATTCATGGCTCAAGCCTCCACGGCAAGGATGGGGATCACGCTGCTGCGGCGTTCAATCGGCGTGGCGGGCCGGATCTGGCCCCGCTCTTCCACGAACACCACGTTTTCATCGTTCTTCTCGCTGTTGACGAAGTGGCGGAAGCGCTGGCGCACGGCGGGGTTGGAGACGGCTTCCTTCCACTCGCAGGCATAGGTGTCGACCACGTGCTGCATGTCCGCTTCCAGCTCGGCGCCCAGGCCCAGGCTGTCGTCGATGATGACGCGCTTGAGGTAATCGAGGCCCCCTTCCAGGTTGTCGCGCCACACGCTGGTGCGCTGCAGGCGGTCGGCCGTGCGCACATAAAACATCAGGAAGCGGTCGACGTAGCGCACCAGGGTGGCTTCATCAAGGTCCGATGCGATCAGTTCCGCATGGCGCGGCTTCATGCCGCCATTGCCGCACACGTACAAATTCCAGCCCTTTTCCGTGGCGATCAGGCCGATGTCCTTGCCCTGCGCCTCGGCGCATTCGCGCGTGCAGCCGGAGACGCCGAACTTGATCTTGTGCGGCGTGCGCAAGCCCTTGTAGCGGTTTTCCAGTTGAATGGCGAAACCCACGCTGTCAGCCACGCCGTAGCGGCACCAGGTGGAGCCGACGCACGATTTGACCGTGCGCAGCGACTTGCCGTAGGCGTGGCCCGACTCGAAGCCGGCCGCGATCAGCTCTTCCCAGATGGCGGGCAACTGCTCGACGCGGGCGCCGAACAGGTCGACCCGCTGGCCGCCCGTGATCTTCGTATATAGCCCGTATTTTTTCGCCACCGTACCGACGGCGATCAAACCGTCGGCCGTCACTTCGCCGCCCGGCATGCGCGGCACCACCGAGTACGTGCCATCCTTCTGGATATTGCCGAGAAAATAATCGTTACTGTCCTGCAGGCTGGCGTGCACGGGCGACAGCACGAAATCGTTCCAGCACGAGGCGAGGATATTCGCCGCCACGGGCTTGCACACATCACAGCCCAGGCCCTGGCCATGCGCCGCCAGCAGTTCTGCGAAGCTGCGGATTTTACCGACACGTACCAGATGGTGCAGCTCCTGGCGCGAGTACGCAAAGTGCTCGCACACGTGGTTGTTCACCATCAGGCCCTGCTTCTGCATTTCCGCCTTCATGATCTGCGTCACCAGCGACACGCAGCCGCCGCAGGCGGTGCCCGCCTTGGTGCAGCTTTTGAGCGCGCCTATCGTCGTCGCGCCCTCGGCCACGGCGGCGCACAGCGCGCCTTTCGAGACGTCGTTGCACGAGCAGATTTGCGCCGACTCGGGCAAGGCATCGACGCCCAGGCCCACCTTTTGCTGGCCGTCCGCCTGCGGCAGGATCAGGAACTCGGGGGATGCCGGCAGCTCGATTTTATTGAGCATCATCTGCAAGAGCGTGCCGTATTCGCTGGCGTCGCCCACCATCACGCCGCCCAGCAGGTATTTGCCGCAATCGGAGACGACGATCTTCTTGTAGATCTGCTTGCGCTCGTCCATGAACTGATAGGAGCGGCTGCCCGGCGCATTGCCGTGCGGGTCGCCCAGGCTGGCCACATCCACGCCCATCAGTTTGAGCTTGGTGCTCATGTCGGCGCCCTTGAACGAGGCTTCGCCCTCTTCCTGCAACAGGTGGCGGGCCGCGATGCGCGCCATCTCGTAGCCGGGTGCCACCAGGCCGAACACCAGGCCACCCCACAGCGCGCATTCGCCGATGGCATAAATGTCGGGGTCGGAGGTGAGGCAGCGGTCGTCGATGGCGATGCCGCCGCGCGGCCCCACGTCCAGGCCGCAGGCGCGCGCCAGTTCGTCACGGGGGCGGATGCCGGCCGAGAAGACGATCATGTCCGCTTCCAGGTGGCTGCCGTCAGCGAACTGCATGCGGTGCGTGGCCGCTACACCGTCGACGATGGCCAGGGTGTTCTTTTGCGTGTGCACGGTCACGCCCAGTTCCTCGATCTTGCGGCGCAGGACGCGCGCGCCGCCCTCATCGACCTGCACCGCCATCAGGCGCGGCGCGAATTCCACCACGTGGGTGTCGAGCTGCAAATCGCGCAAGGCCTTCGCGCATTCGAGGCCCAGCAGCCCGCCGCCGATCACCACGCCCGTGGTGGACTTGGCGCCCCAGGCCAGCATGGCTTCCAGGTCTTCGATGGTGCGGTAGACGAAGCAGCCATCGCGCTCTTTGCCCGGCAGCGGCGGCACGAACGGCGTCGAGCCGGTGGCGAACACCAGTTTGTCATAGGCCAGCACTTCGCCCGTGCTGGCCGTGACGGTTTTCGCCCCGCGGTCGATGGACACGGCCCGCGCATTCAGTTTCAGGACGACGTTGCCCTTGTCGAAGAAGCCGGGCGCCACCAGGGAGAGATCCTCGGCCGATTTGCCGTTGAAAAATTCGGACAGGTGCACGCGATCGTAGGCGGGGCGCGGTTCTTCGCACAAGACTGTGACGTGCAGGTGCGGCGCGTTTTCCAGGGACAGGCGTTCGAGGAATTTGTGCCCGACCATGCCATGGCCGAGGACGACGATCTTCAAGGGATGGTTCATTCTGCTCTCCTCAGGCCGCGGCCATGTTCGGTTCGGCCGCCAGCCCCGTAAAACGGGCGGCGATGGCGCACAGGGCCGAGATCACCACCAGCGCGCTCAAGATGATCAGGGTCTGGCGGATGTCGCCCGTACCCTTCATCAGGAAGCCGGCCGCCACGGCGCCCACGTTGCCACCCGCGCCGATGATGCCGGCCACGCCACCGAGCGCACGGCTGTCGATGAAAGGCACCAGCGCGTAGGTGGCGCCGCACGCCATGTGGGTGAACAGGCCGAAGACTAGCATGGCGATGACGGCCCAGGTGACGCTGTCGACCTTGGCAAACCACAGCAAGCCCACGCCCTCGCCGATCATCAGCATGAACAGCAGGGTCACGCGGCTGTTCAGGTTGCCGCGCAGGGCCAGTTTGTCGGACAGCCAGCCACCGAGGGCGCGGGCAAACAGGGCCAGCAAGCCGAAGCTGCCGGCGGCCAGGCCAGCCGATTTCAAGGACAGACCGAAATGGTCGACGTAATACACGGCGGCGATGTTGTGGATGAAGATTTCGATGCCGAAGCAGGCGCCGTAGGTGACGAACAGCAGCCACACGCGGTAGTTGGAGCTGGCGGCCTTGAAGCTGTCCCAGCCACCCTTTTTTCCCTCGATAGCAATGCCAGCCTTGCGCAAGTCCGAATAATTTCCTTTCCGGGCAATCCTGCGTATAGCGCCAGTACAGCACGGCCATCACCAGCATCAGCACGCCCGGCACCAGCAGGGCGATGCGCCAGCCCAGCGATTCGGACACGCCCAGCATCAGCACGGCACCGAGCAGCAGCGGCATCAGCGCCTGCGCCGCGCCGCCGCCCGCATTGCCCCAGCCGGCGGCAGCGGCATTCGCCGTGCCCACCACGCGGGGCGCGAACATCACGGAGGTGTGATATTGCGTGATGACAAAGCTGGCACCGACGGCGCCTATGCCCAGGCGGAAGAACAGAAAGCTTTCATAGCTTTGCGAAGCGGCCACGCCCAGCACGGGAATGGCGTCCAGCAGCAGCAAGCCCGTGTAGGTCTTGCGCGGGCCGTAGCGGTCGCACAAGGGCCCCACGATCAGGCGCACGAGGATGGTGATGGCGACGGCGGCGATATTGATATTCGCCACTTGCGCCAGGGAAAGGCCAAACTCGCCCTTGATGACAGGCATCAGCGGCGCGCAGGCGAACCAGGCGAAGAAACATACGAAAAATGCCATCCACGTCAGGTGGAATGCGCGCATGGGCGGCGTGGCGAGGGAGAAGAGCGCGATGCTTGTTGCTTTTTGGCTGGCCATGATGGTTTCCCGAAGTATCCCGAAAATAACAAAAATGCAAACAAAAACGGCGCCCGCCCCCGCCGATGAAAAAAATCAGCCAGAGCGGACGCCGTTGTCCAGGTGGTCCGTCGTTGGACCGTTGTGCGTTTATTCAGGGGATCGCCGTTGATCCGTATCTCTTGTGTAGCAAGCGCCGTGCCAAGCCCGGCAAGGGCAAGCGCCCCTATCCGCACGGACTTTGCGCCAGATCATGGCCAATGGCGGTGCAGGCACGCCTCTTCTTGGTGCGTCGCGGAACTCGAACATGGCAAGGATTGTCTAACTGCCATCAAATTAGGAAAGCGGAGGCCGGCATGCTCGGGCAACTGCGGCAAGTGCCGCCACGCGTGGCGCGGACGCTGGCCTGCGCCTGCGTGGGGGCGCTGTTGATCGGCTGGAGCAATAGTGCTGCAGCGCAAGATGGTTCGCCAGAGCCTCGCGAGCACAGCGAACTGGACGCGACCGTGGTCGCGCCTTTCCACGCGGCGCGCGGCGAGCGGGTCACGCAGGCGCGCAGCTCGCAGTCACGTACATTTATTGTGCGCCTCAGTTATCCGGACGCAGGGCGCCCCCATGCCGTGCGCTGGACACTGACCTTGTCCGGTCCCGGCCCGCAAGGGGCCATGCTGCGGCGCTGGTCGGGCACGGAACAGGTGGGTGCCGGCGGCCGTAACATCACCTTGCCCTGGGATGGCCGCGCCGACGCCGATGCGCGCGAACGGCGCATGCTGGCGCCGGACGGCTTGTACCAGCTGCGCCTGCTGGCCGTGGCGGACCAGGGCACGCCCCGCGAAGCCGCCGTGGAACAAGTGTGGCCCATCGCCGTCAACCGGGCCGGCGCCGCGCTGCCGCAGGTGCCCGCGTTCCATGCAGGCTTGCTCCGCCTGGATGGCGCACCCGACTACCGCATCGTCTACGCCAACCTGCACAGCCAGACGCGCCACAGCGACGGCGGCGCGGCGCTGGACGCCTGCCATGGCGCGCAGGAGCCGCAAACGGCGCCCTTCGGCCCCATCGATGCCTATAAGTATGCGCAAGATCACGGCCTGGACGCCCTGCTGACGTCCGAGCACAACCATATGTATGACGGTTCGGATGGCACCAACACCGCCGCCGTGCCGGCAGAAGCGAAGGCCCTGTACCAGACGGGGCTGGCCGAAGCGGCCGCCTATACGGCTGCCCACCCGGGCTTCCTGGTCCTGTACGGCATGGAGTGGGGCGTCATCAACAAGGGCGGCCACCTGAACATCTTCAATAGCGAGCAGTTGCTGGGCTGGGAAAGGAATGCCCGGGGCGAATTGCTGGCCGACGTGGAAACGCCGAAAAGCGACTACGCCGCCCTGTATGCGCTGATGCGCGAACGGGGCTGGATCGGCCAGTTCAACCATCCTGCTTATGCGGGCCAGTTTCTCGTCAACGGCCAGCCGATGGGCTACACACACGATGGCGACGCGGCCATGGTGCTGTGCGAAGTGATGAACACGTCCGCCTTTTCCACCAACGACAAGGAAACGGAAACGCGGCGCAGCAATTACGAGGCGGCCTGCAACCGGGCCCTGACGGCCGGCTACCACGTGGCCTTCAGCAGCAACCAGGATAACCACTGCGCCAACTGGGGCGCCAGCTACGGCAACCGCACGGCTGTGCTGGTGATCGCCGATGCGAATACGCCGCTATCGCGCGAGCAACTGTTCGACGCGCTGCGCGTGCGCCGCGTGTTTGCCACCATGGACAAGCACGCGCAGCTGCTGTTTACGGCGAATGGCAAGCTGATGGGCGAGCGCTTCGACAACCACGGGTCTTTGCACCTGGCCACCCATTTCAGCAACAGCGCCGGGCGGCAAGCGGCCGCCATCGCCATCTTCCACGGCGTGCCGGGCGGCAACGGCTCCGTCACCCCCATATCGGACCAGGCCGAGACCACCCTCACGCCCGCGCCCGGCCCCCACTTCTATTACGCGCGCCTGACGCAGGACGACGGCAATATCGTCTGGTCGGCGCCCGTGTGGGTCAATCAGCTGCCGTGAACGCCGCGGATCAGGGTACGGCAACGGCACGGACGGGTACACCAGGTGCCGCAGATTCTACGGCCCCGCTCTTTTCCAGCAAACAATATTGGAAAAGTAACTATTTTTTGAAGTAGCCGTCCATAGACACTGGTTCCTCACAGCAATCCATGGCACCATGGCTGCGCCGTTTTGCTTGCAACGCGGCCTCCATCGGACCAACCAGGAACCTTACATGTCGTCATATCGCACTCTCGCCGGCAGCATGCTGCTCGGCCTGGCCGCAGCGGGCATCGCCCACGCGCAAGCCCCCGCCCCTGCCGCCGCCAACACCGATCCCCATTTGTGGCTGGAAGAAGTCCTCGGCGACAAGCCGCTGGCCTGGGTCAAGCAGCACAATGCCGTCACCACCAAAGAGCTGGAAGCCCAGCCTGGCTTCCCGGCCCTGCAGGCGCGCCTGAAAACCATCCTCAATTCGAAGGAACGCATTCCCTACGTCAGCAAGGAAGGCGAGTTTTACTACAATTTCTGGCGCGACGCCCAGCACGTGCGCGGCATCTGGCGCCGCACCACGCTGGCGCAGTACCAGCTGGCCGAACCCGCGTGGGAAACCGTGATCGACCTCGACCAGCTGGCCGCCGGCGAGCATGAAAACTGGGTCTGGGGCGGCGCCTCGTGCCTGTATCCGAAGGGCGAACGCTGCCTCATTTCCCTGTCGCGCGGCGGCGGCGACGCCAAGGTGGTGCGCGAATACGACGTGGCCAAGCGCGCCTTTGTCGAAGGCGGCTTCACCCTGCCCGAAGCGAAGGGCAGCGCCAGCTGGATCGACGCCGATACCCTGTTCGTCTCCACCGATTTCGGCCCCGGCACGATGACCAGCTCGGGCTACCCGCGCATCATCAAAGAGTGGCAGCGCGGCACGCCGCTGGCGCAGGCGCACACGCTGTATGAAGCCAAGGCCGACGACTTGAGCGCCGGCGCCTACAAGGACTTCACGCCCGGCCACGAACACCAGTTCATCGAGCGGCAAATCGATTTCTACAGCGGCGAAATGTTCCTGCGTGACGGCGCCGACTTGAAGAAAGTGCCGAAGCCGGACGACGCCACGGCCTTCACCGTGCGCGATCAATTGATCATCACCCTGCGCTCGGACTGGAAAGTCAACGGCAAGACCTACCTGCAAGGCTCATTGCTGGCGACCGACTTCAAGACCTTCATGGAAGGCAAGCAGGAGCTGGAAGTGCTGTACGCGCCCACGGCCACGTCGTCGCTGGACAATGTCACGCCGACCAGGTCAGCCATCCTCGTCACCACCCTGGACAAGGTCAAGAACCGCCTGACGGAACTGCGCCACGTGAACGGCAAGTGGCAGCGCCGGGCCGTCGATGCGCCGAAACTGGGTACCCTCGCCGTCAGCGCGCTCGATCCGGTCGACTCGGACCAATACTTCCTGACGGTGACGGACTTCCTCAACCCGACCACCCTGTACCTGGCCACGGCGCAAAGTGACAAGCGCACGAAAATCAAGTCGCTGCCCGCCTACTACGACGCGACGCCGTACAAGGTGGAGCAATTCGAATCGACGTCGAAGGATGGCACGAAAGTGCCGTATTTCGCCATCATGAACAAGAAGACGAAGTTCGACGGCAGCAACCCCACCGTGCTGTATGGCTATGGCGGCTTTGAAGTGTCGCTGAAACCAAGCTACAGCGGCACCACGGGCGTGGCGTGGCTGGAAAAGGGCGGCGTGTATGTGCTGGCGAATATCCGCGGCGGCGGCGAATTCGGCCCCCGCTGGCACCAGGCGGCATTGAAGGAAAACCGCCAGCGCGCGTATGACGATTTCATCTCCGTGGCGCAGGATTTGATCAAGCGCAAAGTCACCAGTCCGCGCCACCTGGGCATCATGGGCGGCAGCAATGGCGGCCTGCTGACGGGCGCCGTGCTGGTGCAGCGTCCCGACCTGTTCAATGCCGTCGTCAGCCAGGTGCCGCTGCTCGACATGCGCCGCTATAACAAGCTGCTGGCGGGCGCTTCGTGGATGGGAGAGTACGGCGACCCGGACGTGGCGGAACAATGGGCTTACATCAGCAAGTACTCGCCGTACCAGAACGTCTTCAAGGACAAGAAATATCCACGCGTGCTGTTTACCACTTCGACGCGCGACGACCGGGTCCACCCCGGCCATGCGCGCAAGATGGTGGCGAAGATGGAAGAGCAAGGCCACGACGTGCTGTACTGGGAAAATACGGAAGGCGGCCATGCGGGCGCCGCCAACAACGACCAGCAGGCGCTGATGTGGGCGCTGACCTACACCTTCCTGCACGAGCAGCTGAAGTAATGTGGTGGTGTCGGATTACGCGCTCACGCGCTAATCCGACCTACCCGGCTACCGGGCTGTCGGTCGGCGTAGGTCAGTGGTGTCGGATTACGCGTTCCGCTAATCCGACCTACCGGGCTGTCGTTCGGCGTAGGTCAGCGTAGGTCGGCTTAGCCCAACGGGCGTAAGCCGACAACATAGTTGAAGCGGCCCGCACGCATGGTCTACTTCGCCTGCGCGCTGGGCCGCTCGGCGATGCGGTCGCGGTAAGCCTGCAGGTTCTGTAAGCCTTCCGCGCCTGGACGGTATTTCATCAGGCCGCGCGCAAATTCCAGCGCGCAGAAGGCCGTGATGTCGGCAATCGTAAACCGCTCGCCGGCGATGTAGGGCTGGCCGGCCAGCACCTGGTCCAGCCATTGCGCCGTCTCGCGCAGCTTGCTCGCCTGCGCCGTGGCGAAGTCGGGAAACTGCGGGTTTTCCAGCGCCACCAGGGCCGGATGGCCATGGCGCACCCAGTTGGCGGCGGCGCTGAACAGGTGCAGTTCCACGCGGCGGTCGGCCATTTCAATGAAGGCGCGCTCCTCGAAGCCTTCGCCCATCAGGTTCGGCTGCGGCTGCAAGCCTTCCAGGTAGGTGCAAATGGCGCGCGTCTCGGTCAGCACGCGTCCGTCGTCCAGTTCCAGCACGGGCACGCGGCCCAGCGGGTTTTTCGCCAGGAAGGCGGGATCGCGGTGCTGGCCCGCCATCAGGTCGAGCGCCACTTCCTCGATGCCGGTGATGCCTTTCTCGGCGATGAACATGGTGACGCGGCGCGGATTGGGCGTGCGGGGGCTGATAGTCAGTTTCATGTGCGTGGGTCTCGTCTCGTTATGGTGGCGGCCAATCCGCTGCGGGACTGGCCTGTGGCAGTACGGTCAGGCGTCCATCATACCAGCGCACCGGCATGGTTCGGCGCCCCCGGCGCGTTGACTTTGCCCCCGTTTCGCCTTAGATTGCTGTACGGGAACGCTGGCCACCAGTTCCAGCGATGTCCCCCAACCGTCATCAACGCCCGCAGCCTATCCGGCTGGCGGGCGTTTTATCCATGCACCAAGGGCATACCATGCATCGCACACCGACTTCCCGCTTCCGGCGCAGCCAACTGGCCGCCGCCGTCCTGGCATTGGCTTCCATCACCGCAGCCCATGCGGGCAACGCCGCTCCCGCCGCCCGATACGTCTCGGCCAGCCATGCGCCCGGCACCACCACGCAGTTGCCGCGCGGCGTCACGCCCTTGCACTATATCGTGTCGATCACGCCGGACGCCGCCGCTTCCACCTTCAAGGGCGAAGCCGCCATCAAGGTGGCCGTCGACACGCCGACGGCCAGCATCACCTTCAATGCCTTGAACCTGGCATTTGCCGCCGCCGCCATCGAAGGCAAGGGCGGCAGCAAGCAGGTGACGCGCAAGATCGAGTTCGATGCGGACAAGCAGACGGCCACCGTGCATTTTGCCGAACCCGTGGCCAAGGGCGAGTACCTGTTGCGCATCGATTACACCGGCAAGATCGGCACGCAGGCCACGGGCCTGTTCTCGCTCGACTACGACACGCCGCAAGGCCGCCAGCGCGCGCTGTACACGCAGTTCGAAAATTCCGATGCGCGCAGCATGCTGCCATCGTGGGATGAGCCGGACTACAAGGCCACCTTCGATCTCAGTGTGGTCGTGCCGAGCAGCCAGATGGCCGTCAGCAACATGCCGATTGCCCGCAGCGAGGAGATGGGCTATGGCAAGAAGCACGTGTACTTCGCCACCACGCCGCGCATGTCGACGTATCTGCTGTTCTTCGGCCTGGGCGACTTCGAGCGGGCGACAAAGATGGTCGACGGCACGGAAGTGGGCGTCATCACGAAAAAGGGCGCGCTGGCGCAAAGCCGCTTCGCGCTCGACGAGTCAAGCGCCCTGCTGCGCGAGTACAACGATTACTTCGGCGTGCGCTACCCGCTGCCCAAGCTCGACAACATCGCCGCGCCGGGCCGCAGCCAGTTCTTCGGCGCCATGGAAAACTGGGGCGCCGTCTTCACCTTCGAATACGGCCTGCTGCTCGACCCGGCCATCTCGACCCAGTCGGACAAGGAAAACATCTACACCACGCTGTCGCATGAAATGGCGCACCAGTGGTTCGGCGACCTGGTCACCATGCGCTGGTGGGACGACCTGTGGCTCAACGAAGGTTTTGCGTCGTGGATGGAAAGCCGCACCACGGAGCGTCTGCACCCGGAGTGGAACACGGCCCTGTCCAACGTGGGCGGGCGCGAATCGGCCATGAGCCAGGACGCGCTGAGCACCACGCATCCGGTGGTGCAGCGCATCGCCACCGTGGAGCAAGCCAGCCAGGCCTTTGACGGCATCACCTACCAGAAGGGCGAAGCGGTGATCCGCATGCTCGAAGCGTATGTGGGCGCCGACACCTGGCGCACGGCCGTGCGCAGCTACATGCGCAAGCATGCGTATGGCAATACGGTGTCGGACGACCTGTGGCGCGAAGTCGATGCGGCCGCCGGCAAGCCCGTCAGCGCCATCGCCCATGATTTCACGCTACAGCCGGGCGTGCCGATGATCACGGTGGGCGATGCCGTGTGCAGGAAGGGCAATACGCGCGTGACCCTGACGCAGACGGAATTTTCCAAGGACCAGCCGGACAAAAAGCCGCTGTCGTGGAAAGTGCCGGTGATCGCCTCGACGGTCGGCAGCGGCAAGCTGGCCCGCGTGCTGGTCAGGAACGGCAAGGCGACATTGAACGTGCCCGGCTGCGGCGCCCTGCTGGTGAATGCGGGCCAGAGCGGCTACTACCGCACCCTGTACGCGCCGGCCGGCACGCGCGCGCTGGCGCGCAGCTTCGCGCGTCTGGCGCCGATCGACCAGCTGGGCTTGCTGGCGGACAGCCAGTCGCTGGGCATGGCGGGCTTGCAAGACCCGGCCGGTTTCCTGGAACTGATCAAAGCCACGCCGCTGTCGGCCGACCCGCAGGTGCTGGGCAAGGTAGCCGCCTCGCTCAATAGCCTGTACGAACAATACGCCGGCGACCCCGCGCGCCAGCAGGCCTTCGGCCGCTACGCCATGGCGCGCCTGGCGCCGATGATGGCGCAGACGGGCTGGGAAGCGCGCGCGGGCGAAGCATCGAGCGTGGCGACCCTGCGCGGCCAGCTGATCGCCATCCTCGGCGACATGGGTGAGCCGGGTGTGCTGGCCGAGGCGCGCCGCCGCCATGCGGCCAGCGAGCAAGACCCTGCCGCCATGCCAGCGCCGCTGCGCCGCACCATCCTGGGCGTGGTGGCGCAGCATGCGGACGCCGCCACCTGGGAGCAGCTGCACGCCAGGGCGCAGCAGGAAAAGACGCCGCTGGTGAAGAACCAGCTGTACGACCTGCTGGCATCGAGCGACGATCCCGCCCTGGCGCGGCGCGCATTGGCGCTGGCGCTGACGGAGGAACCGGGCGTGACCAACAGCCCGGCCATGATCTCGCGCGTGTCGCGCACGCATCCCGAACTGGCCTTCGACTTCGCGCTGGCGCACCTGGAGCAAGTCAATGCGCGCATCGACGCCAGTTCGCGCAGCCGCTACTTCCCGCGCCTGGCCGCCGGCTCGGCGCAGCCGCAGATGATCGCCAAGCTGGAAGCGTATGCGCAGGCCAACCTGCCGGCCGGCGCGCGCGGCGATGCCGACAGTTCCGTGGCCGGCATCAGGTACCGCATCAAGGTGCGCGCCGAGCGGCTGCCGGCCGTCGATGCGTGGCTGGCGAAACAGGCGGGCTGATTGGATTTCCCGGCGCCGCGGCGCCGGGAGGTGATGAACACCGATAAAAACGCAGGCAAAAAAAACCGGCTTCGCACAGTGCGGTAGCCGGTTGAAACGCTGTTTCAGAGCGCAGGGATAAACTGGGAAAAACAGGAAAGCGGAAATCGTGCCGGTCATTGAGGTGTCCGGCAACCTTGCGCTCGGGGTTTCCGTGCGCCATGTATCCACTATGCCAGTCCTTCATTGAGTCAGGCTTAGGACTTCATTAAATCCCCGCCCGATCCCTGCATTTCCCCTGCCCCACCCTGCGATCATTGCTGTAAAACAAGTTCACGTGTCTGGTGCCGATGGTTGAGCTCACCGGCTAAGCTGTTGAGTCATGCCTGCATCCTATCGCTCCCGGAACGTAGTGATGTGCGCAATGCATGCTGTGTGCCAACAAAAGCATCATAGCAGCGCCATATGACCGCCTTATGACGTAGCTCTAACATTGCACGCGCGCCGCCGCGCCGATCGCGTACTATTCCCCCATCGCCCCTGCCCTCTTCTCTGCCCATGCCCAGCCAGAACCATCGCCTGTCGTCCGCCGCCCGCACCACGTTTCTGCTCGCCTGCGCCGTGCTGGCGGCCTGCACGCCCTTGCCGCCCGCTCCCGCCCAGGCACCTGCGCCGGCTGTCCCTGCCGCCATATCCGCCATGTCCGCGCCCGCGTGGCAACAGCCAGGCATGCGCGTGCTGCATATCGTCCCGCAGGAATCGCTGCTGACCATCACCGTGCGGCGCGGCGGCGCGCTGGCCCGCCTGGGACATGACCACGTGATCGCCAGCCGCACCGTGCAGGGCGTGGTGGCACCCGCGCCGGGACGCGCGCAATTCCAGTTCCGGCTCGACGAGATGAGTGTGGATGAAGAGGGCTTGCGCCAGGCGGCCGGGCTGACGACGGCGCCGTCGGCCGACGCCATCGCTGGCACGCGCCACAACATGCTGGTGCGCGTGCTGGACGCCGAGCGTTATCCGTGGGTCAGCATCGAGGCGCGCCGCACCGGCGACCAGCAGGTGTTTGATGCCGACATCACCGTGCATGGCGTGATGCGCACAGTGCGGCTGCCCGTGCGCATCGAGCAAGCGGCCGATGGACGACGCCTGCAGGCCAGCGGCAGCCTGCTATTAAAACAGAGCGACTTCGGCATCGTGCCGTTCGCCATCCTGGGCGGCGCCATGGCCGTGCAGGACCAGATGGAACTGGCGTTTCGCATTACCGCCCGGCAAGAACTCAGCGCGCCAGGATCAGGCGCAAGCCCAGGCCGATGAAGATGGTGCCGGCCACGCGATCCAGCCACAGCCCGGCGCGCGGGCGGCGGTTGAGCCACAGGCCGACGGCGCCGGAAAAATAGCCGAGCAGGCCGAACAGCACGCAAGCCTGCGCCGTAAAGACCAGGCCCAGCTGCGCCGTCTGCCAGCTGGCATTGCCCTGGCCCGCGACGATAAACTGCGGCAAGAACGACAGAAAAAACAGCACGACTTTCGGATTGATACTGTTGGCAAACAGTCCTTTGCCGAACAGGCGCAGCAAGGACTCGTCGGGCAAGGCGGCCGCGCCATCGACTCTGGCGCCGCCACGGCTGCGCAAGGCGCCGATGCCCAGCCACACCAGGTACAGGCCGCCAGCCACTTTCAGCGCCGTAAATGCCGTGGGCGAGGCGGCCAGCAGGGCCGACACGCCGATGGTCGCCAGCACCGTGTGCGTGAGGCAGCCAAGGGCGCAGCCCAGGCCGAACACCATGCCCTGGCGGCGCCCGCGCGACATGCCCACGCCCAGCACCATCAGGTTGTCGGGGCCGGGACTGGCGGTGATCAAGACGGCGGCGGCCAGGAAGGCCAGGAACTGGTCGGGACTGAGCATGAATATCTCGCGGGCAAAAGGCGTCATGATACCGGAGCGGGCGCCATGCCGGCAGGACATGAATACCCGTGTGCCACCGAGAGTCGATTAAAATGGGTACTCTACAGCAAACGGCGTTGCCGCCAATTCCCGCGCGACCATCACCCAATCCATCGATGCCAGCCCACCCGCCACCATCCCGCCACCACGCTTCCAGCTCCCGCGTCAGCGCCTGGCTATGCGGCTGGCCGCTTGTGTTCGGCCTGCTGTTCGGTCTGCTGGGCCTGGCGGGCGCGGCGCAGGCGGCCCCCTTGTCCCTGAGTCATCAAGGCATTCCGCACCTGGGCAACGGCGGGCAACTGTTTTTCGCCGGAAATGACACCGCGCCTGCCGATGCGGCCGCCCTGCCCGCCTGGCTGGCGCGCCAGCACCCGGCCGAACGGGTCGACCTGTTCGGCGGCGCCTACTGGCTGCATGCGCAGGTGCGCAACGACAGCAACGTGGCGGCCTGGGTCATCGACCCGAACGACACCCTGATCGACCTGGTCGACCTGCACGTGTATGGCCCCGCACCGCACGCGGCGCCGCGGACCTTGCTGACGGGCTACCAGCGCCCGCATGAGTATTTGCTGCACTACGGCAGGAACGTACAGCTGGCGCCGGGCGCCACGTATGACATCCTGATCCACTTTTCCAGTCCTTATTATGCGCGCGCGCCCCAGTTCGGCGTGAGGACGCAACAGGACTACCGCAAGCTGGTGGCCAAGGAAAACTTCCTGATGGTGGGGTCCATCGGCGCCCTGCTGGCGCTGGGCCTGTTCAATTTCTTCATCTTTTCCATCACCCTGGACAAAGCCTCGGCGTATTACGCGCTGTACGTGCTGACGTATGGCCTGGCCTGGGCCATGACTTTCCACGTCTTTGCCGACCTGTTCGACTGGCACCAGCTGCAGCTGCATTACGTGCCGTTCTTCCTGCTGCCCGTCTTCAGCACCCTGTTCTACATGCATTTCCTGTGCCTGCGCGACTACTCGCCCCTGCTGTACCACCTCAGCAAGGTCAACCTGGTGCTGCCCCTGCTGCTCTTGCCCAGCTGCTTCTTCGCCCTGTCGTATGCGCACACCCTGGCCACCATCGCCATCAGCATCTGGATGCTGCTGGCGCTCATCTGCGGCATCGTCGTCTGGTGCCGCGGCTACCAGCCGGCGCGCTTCTTCGTGCTGGCCTTCGTCGCCCTGATCCTGCCCGGCGTCCTGATCCTGCCGGCCAACCTGGGCCTGATGCCGGCCATGGTGGCCAACGCCCAGCTGGTGACCCTGCTCGGCGGCACCTTAGACGGCTTGCTGCTGGCCTTTGCCCTGGCCGACCAGATCCGCCTGCTGCGCAACAACCTGGAACAGCGCGTGCAGGAGCGCACCCTGGCGCTGACCCTCAGCAACGACGCCCTGCTGAAGGCCAAGGAGCACGCGGAAGTGGTCAGCCGCCACCGCATCGATTTTCTGTCCGCCATGAGCCACGACATCCGCACGCCGCTGGCCGGCGTGATCGGCATGCTGAAGTTCGCCCTGCGCGACCAGTCCGTCAAAGGCCGCACGCAGGAATACCTGCGCATCGGCCTGCACAATGGCGTCTCGCTGCTGACCATTCTCAACGACATCCTCGACTTTTCCAAGATCGACGCGGGCAAGCTGACCCTGGAAACCGTGGACTTCGACCTGCTGGCGCTGATCGGCGACGCGGCCGGCATCGTGCAGGGCCAGGCCGACGCCAAGAGCCTGCTGCTGCGCCGCGAACTGGCGCTGGACCTGCCGCGCTACGTGCGCGCCGATCCCACGCGCCTGCGGCAAATCCTCATCAACCTGCTGGGGAACGCGCTGAAATTCACGGCCAATGGCGAAGTGCTGCTGGAAGTGCGGCGCGCCCGCACGCCGCCGCGCCGCGATGGCCGCAGCGAGATCGAATTCATCATCAGCGACACGGGTCCCGGCATCGACGCGGACACCTTGCCGCGCCTGTTCCAGAAATTCGAGCAAGCCGACCATTCCACCACGCGCCGCTACGGCGGCACGGGACTGGGCCTGGCCATCTGCAAGGAACTGGTCGAACTGATGCAAGGCAGCATCGGCGTGGAAAGCCGGGTCGGCATCGGCTCGCGCTTCCATTTCACCTTGCCGCTGCATGACGGCAGCGCGCCGGCGGCCGACGCGCGCCGGCCCACGCGCCAGGCGCGCCATGCCTGCCGCCTGCGCATCCTGTGCGCCGAAGACGTGCGCACCAACCAGATCATCATCGGCACCCTGCTCGAAGGCATGGGCCATGAGGTGACCATCGTGGAAAATGGCGAACAGGCGCTGCGCGCGCTGGGCACGGGCGCCTACGACTGCGTGCTGATGGATGGCCGCATGCCGCTGATGGATGGCGAACAGGCCGCGCGCCTGATCCGCGACGGCGGCAACGCGCAATTCCCCATTCCCGACGCGCACATCCCCATCCTCGCGCTGACGGCCAACGCCAGCGAACATGACCGGCAACGCTACCTGGCCTGCGGCATGGACGACTTCCTCAGCAAGCCCGTCGACGAAGCGCTGCTGTTCCAGAAAATCGACGCCATCATCGACCTGCTGCTGGCGCGCGGCCACGCCCTGCCGCCGGCCGTGCCCTCGGGGGACGACACCCTGGCGCGCCAGTTCGGCCTGGACGACGCCAGCACCACGGAAACGCCGGCGCCGGCCGATCCCATGACGGCGCCCGTGCACATCCTGCCGCTGGCAGGCCTGTCGCCGCAGCACTTGCAGCGCATCGCGCAAGCGTTCCTGATGGAAGCGCCGCGGCGCCTGGACCTGGCCAGCCACGCCGTGCGCGATGGCAACGCCAGCGCGGCCGCGGCCGCCTTCCACGCCTTGAAAGGCAGCGCCGGCTACCTGAGCCGCCCCACCCTGCACGGCCTGTGCCACCAGATGGAAGCCCTGGCATCGAACGGCCAGCTCGATAACGTGGAGCAATTCCTGCCTCAGCTGCAGGCGGCGCTGGACGTGGCGCGGCGCGACCTGGAAACTCAGCCGGGAGCCTGAGGCAGCCAGCCATGCGATCGCAGCCACGCCAGCAGCAGTTGCGGCCAGGCGGCCGGCTCGCTGCCCGGCTTGCCCAGGCCCCAGCCATGGCCGCCGCTCTGGAACTGGTGCAGCTCCACGGGCACGCCCGCACGGCGCAGGGCGGCGGCCATCCATAGACTGTTCTCGGGCGGTGAAATCGGGTCGTCCAGCGCCTGCGCGATGAACATGGGCGGCGTGCGCGCATCAACGTGCAGTTCCACCGACAGCGCGTCGCGCGCCGCCTGCGTGGGGTGACTTCCCAGCAGCTGCTGCTTCGCATGCGTCGTGTCGAATGGCCGCTGCATGGTCAGCACGGGGTACAGCAGCACGGCAAAGTCGGGCCGCGCCGATACGCCATCGATCGCATCGACGGGCGCATGCAGGGCCGCATCGGGCTGCACGGCCGTCATGCCGGCCAGGTGCGCGCCAGCGGAAAAGCCCAGCATGCCGATGCGCGCCGGGTCGATGCGCCACTCGGCGGCGCGCGCGCGGATCACGCGCATGGCCCGCTGGCCATCCTGGAATGGCGCGGCCACCCCGCCGCCCTCCTGCGGCAGGCGGTACACGAGTTCAAACGCCGTGACGCCCTGCGCCTGCAGCCAGCTGGCGGCCGGGCCGCTTTCTTTGCCCGCCTCGATATGCGCATAACCGCCGCCGCTGACCAGCACGATGGCCGTGCCATTCGGCTGCGCCGGGCGATGCACGATCAGGTAAGGCTGCTCCACCTGCGTGATGGAACCCCTGGCGCTGGCGCGCTGCGGGCCCGGCGCCGCGCCGCCGGGCGGCGCGCCGGGCCATAGCAGCAGCGCGCCGGCCGGCGCGGCAACCGCGTGCGGGTGGACCAGGACAAGACACAACAGCATCAGGCGTCGCATGGCTAGAAGTCCTTTTCGCCCTGGATCACGGCCGGATAGCCCGTCATGGCGCGCGAGGTCTGCATGCCGGCCATCACGGCCGCTTCCACGCAGCCCGCGTTGAGGCCCGTCCTGATCCAGTCGCCCGTGAGGAACAGGTTACTGAAGCCCGATTGGTCGGTGGCCAGCCGGTACTGCGTGCTGCCCACCACCGACATCACGTAGCGCTCGGACGGGTCGACGTTGGCGCGCCAGTACTGGCTGTCGAAGCGCGCCGGCCCCGTGCCGGCTTTCGCATCGACCAGCCATTGCCACGGAAACGCGCCAGGCGCGCCCGCCTCTGGCCACAGCGCGCCGATCTCGCGCTCCAGCTGGCGCAGCGCGCCCTCTTTCGCCCTGGCCGCGCAGCGGGCGGGGAAGTCGATGTCCGTGACGGGCGGGTAGCTGTCGACGGGGAAGGCGCTGCAAAAGTACGAGACGTTTTTCGGTTCCAGCCCCGCCGGCCAGTCTTCGTGCGCCAGCAATTGATCCATCGGCGCCCACGTGTCGTACGGCTCCGTGAAGGCCGACAGCACGGGCTGCTGGCCTTTCGGTTGCGTGATCCAGCCCATCTGCGCCAGGTTTTTGTTCAGCCACACCTGATAGGCCTGCGTGGCCACGGTTTTTACCTTGTCGGCCGCCAGCTGCAGGGCCGGGCTTTGCGCCAGCAGTTGCGGGCACAGGGCGGGCAGCGAGCCGATGGAAATGCCGAACACCACCTTGTCGAAATCGACGGCCTTCTTCAATACCGTGGCGGGCAGCTGCCGGCCGAACGCTTGCTGATACTGCTGCGGCCAGTCGCTCCAGTACGATTCCAGGTTGACTTCCTGCGCCTGCAGCAGCGCCGCCTGGGCCGGTTCGATCTGCGCGTAATCGGGCGCGCTGGGCCAGCAAGCCAGGCCTTTCACATCCACCAGCGGCGCGTAGCCGGCGGCAGGGTCCTTCAATTGCACCTGCTGCGTGATGCGGATGCTGTCGATGTCGCCCGCGCCCGGCACCAGCTCTTCCACGCGCTGGAAGAACTTGAATTCCACGCCGCGCTTGGCGAGCACCTGGTACAGCGGCGTAAAGATCGTGTCGCCCATGCCGGCCTGCATCTTAAACATGATGCCGCCCTTGTAGGCCAGGCCGATGCGCGCCATCGCCCGCAACAGGGTGCCCGCCTCGATGTTCGGTTTCGCGAAATCGCCGCCCTCGTAGGCGAACACCAGGTCGTAAAAACCCCGCACGGGCGCCGAATTGACGCTGAACTGCTCGTCGCCGCCATGTTTTTTCAGCCAGGCGCGGAAATCGATGTCGTTGATGACGTCAAAGCCGTGCTTGAACACCCCATCCTCGAACATGCCCTTCATGACCGTGATGCCCAGGTCGAGGCAGGTGAACAGGCGGCGCAGTTCGTCGTCGCCGTCGATCAGCGCGCGGTAGCGCAGGCGCAGCCAGGCGCGGATGCCGTTCAGGGTGCTGGCCAGCAGCTGGTGGCGCGCCTGGTCGTGGCGCGAGGAGTCCGGCGCCAGGTCGGCCACCAGCGCCGCCAGCGCGCCCACGGACAGGCCCACGTCCAGCCCCAGCTCATCGGCCTGCCCCACCACTTCGTCGGCCAGGCGGCGCAGCCAGCCCGGCCACACGCCTTCGCCCTCGCCGTCACCTGGCCGCGCGCTGGCGCGCACGATGCGCGCGTCGGCGTCCGCCACCTGCCGGATCTGGCGCAGCCACTGCTCGATCCAGCCCACCATGGCGATGGCCATCTGCCACAGGGTGATGTCTTCGCCGCCCTCGCCCGGCTCGCCCGGCAAGGTGGGAAAGACGATCGACCAGTTGCGCCGCTGGCCCTTGACGTCTTCCGACAGGGCCACGTAATCGTGCTGCTTGAACGCGTCGCGCCAGGTGGCCAGCGGCGATCCGGGCGGGCGTTCCAGGCTCGCATACGCTTCCTTGATCATCTTGAAGGCGTTGGCGTAAAAGCCGAACCAGATGTGCAGGCCGTGTTCCTCGATGCGCTGGCCCACTTGCGCATTACGCCCGCTGGCGCCCTTGCCGCCCAAGCGCCAGCCCAGCTGGTAGAGAGTGATGGCGTGCCGGTTTTGCCAGCCCGGCTGGCTCGTCAAGTAAAAGGCCGCCGTCATGGCCGCCACGCCGCCGCCGAGGATGGCGATCTTTTCCGGCGCGATCCGCGAATTGTCGACCAGTTCCTCGCCCGGCATGGCCGTGAAGTCGAAGTTCACATGGAACGGCAGGATGGCCGCTTGCGGTCCCAGCTGCAAGCCCAGGGTCTGGTCCAGCGGGAAGCTGTCGAAGGCGTGCAAGGTACATTCATACTCATAGCCGAGCAGGCGCGCACTGTGCAGGCGGTTGATTTCGGCCGGCGCAGCCACCAGGGCCTGGTACACGGCTTTCACGCCCGCGCTGTCGGGGAATTGCTTGAGGAATATCTGGTCGATGCGGGGGGTGCGCAACAGCGACAGGATGTCGGCCCAGCCGGCCTGGTCCATGTCGAAGAAATCGGGAATGGAGAGGAATATCTGGAAGGCCTGCTCGATAAGTTCCAGGAAACTGTTGACGGGTTTGTGCTGCCCCGTCCGCACGGTGGCGTTGACTTCCAGCAACGGGTGCAGCGCCAGTTTCGTTTCCGGCGAAAAATGCTGGAAACCCTTGGCGGCGACGGCGCAGCGCAGCGGCTCGCTGCCGGCGGCGGGAATGGCGTAGTCGCACAGATATTTCGGATAGCCGAACAGTTCGCGCCCGTTGATCAGGGCCATGGCGTCATCGACGAAAATATGGCACGGGTACCAATAGATATGCGCGAGCTTGCCCGCCGCATCCATTTCGCCCACCATGATCCAGGTGACGATGTCGACTTCCGTGATCCAGCCCTTAGCCTGGTCGACGGGATTGGCCGAGTCCGCATGGTTGACGCGCGTAAACGTCAGCATCACATACGGCGACAGCGCTTTCAGGGTCATCTTGCTGCCCGCCACCTGGTTCAGGGTGGTATTCACGGTCGCTTGCAGTTTCGCCAGGTCGCCCCTGACGAAATAGCCATACATTTCCGACTGTTTCAGGCGCAGCGGCGAGTGCATCATCACCGAACCGCCCTGATAGATATACGAAGGTCTTGCCGAAGGTTGCGCCGTCATTGCCCTGCCCCTGTGAAATTTCAGACAAACAAGATTGCTACAGTGTATTGAGAAAGAACAATGAATGATATGAAATAAATGAAAGGATTTGCCAAGATGCATAGGCTCAGCAGCCCGCCACACGCGCGCCGCGCCGGGGCAAGCCTGGGCCATCGGGTGTACGATGAGCCATCTTGCATATCCGAGCACAGGCAATGATTACCACCGACTATGTTTCCACTTATTCCGGCAACCGTTTTTATCCCTTGCGCCCGCATATCGACAAGGTAGTCATTGAAGACATTGCCCATGGCCTCGCTTATCAGTGCCGCTTCAATGGACAGACGCAAGTGTTTTACTCGGTCGCCCAGCACAGCCTGATCGTCGCCGAACTGGTGCCGCCCCATTTGCGCCTGGCCGCCCTGCTGCACGACGCGGCGGAAGCCTACCTGGGCGACATGGTGAAGCCCTTGAAAGTACTGCTGCCGGAATTTGCCGTGCTGGAAGACAAGGTCAGCGCCATCATCGCCGCCACGTATGGCCTGGATTTTTCCGATTACGCGCCCATCAAGCGGGCCGACCTGATCGCGCTGGCCACGGAAAAGCGCGACCTGATGCCGCATTCGGCCGAGCGCTGGGCCTACCTTGACGGCATCGCCCCCTTGCCCGGTATAATCGAAGCCATGGGTCCGGCCGAAGCCAAGCAGCGCTTCCTGCATGCGTTTGCCCAGCTGAGCGGGCTGGGGCTGGCGGCGTGAATGCTTCCGCCCTGCGCACGAACGGGCGCTAAGCCCCGGTTTTTACACGGCTTTTTCAGATATCCACAGCAACTGTGGATAAAGTTGTTGATAAGCCCCTCTTGACAAGCCGCAACACCAGTACAGATGCGGCTTTCAACAATTTGCTGATTTCACAGGCAATTTTTAACCCCAATGAAATCAATGACTTAGAATCATGATTTTGTGCCAGAGCAAAGTTACTCAGACACCATGAAAATATATTTTGCTGTGCATAAGCAATCTTGCTCCAGGCCGTCTTGCCTGAACCGCATTGTTTTGACAAACCCCGCAGACTGGCATAGTGTGGAGTGAGTGAGCACGATCAACGGTGGATAAATGCATGAATATGGATAGCGACAGTGCCGCCAAGGGAGCGGACGAACCCGACTGGCTGGTCGAGGAGCCACTCGGGCGGGCAGACGCGGCGGCAGAGTCCGCCAACGCGGCGCCATGGCGCGTGCTGATTGTCGATGACGATGTCGATGTGCACGTGGTGACCAAGTTCGCCCTCAGCCAGGCCAGTTTCCAGGGCCGCAGGCTGAGCTTTCTGCACGCGTATTCGGGCGCCGAGGCGCTCGCCTTGCTGCGCAACACACAAGATATCGCCGTGGTGCTGCTCGATGTCATCATGGAAACTCAGGATGCCGGGCTGCAAGTGGCGCGCCAGGTGCGCGAAGACTTGCACAACAGTGCCGTGCGCATCATCCTGCGCACGGGCCAGCCTGGCCAGGCACTGGAACACCGCATCATCATCGACTACGACATCAATGATTTCTGGTGCAAGACCGACCTGACCACGCGCAAGCTGTTTACCACCGTGATCGCCTCGCTGCGCACCTACGCCACCTTGCGCGAAGCGCAGCAACAAGTCGCCGACCTCGCCGCCGCCCTGGCCCACTGCGGCGACGCGCCAGCGCCACCGGCCGGTGGCAAGCCCTGAGCATCGGCCGCTACTTTCAGTCATAAAAACAAAAGCACTGGATAGGCATACAGGCTTGCAACATGCCCCATTCTGGCCCATCTTGCTGGCCGATCGCATGCGCTGACCGGCGCCTATTTCCTAAGTAGCGGATTGTTAAGCGCTTTTTCAGATATCCACACGGACTGTGGATATCTTTGTGGATAAGCGCCTATTGACAGGCTTCAAAGCCACAGCCCGTGCGGCTTTCAATAAACTGCTCAATCAAACAGCAAAAATAAAACCCATTAAAATCAATTACTTAGAAATTCACACATATTCACAAGAAAATTATTTCGCCAATTTCGTTAACCCATCATTTGTGCATAACTGAGCCGTAATGATCAATCCGACAACACCGGACTGGCGCTGCCGGCAACACAATTGCTGTGCGGATACTCAATGCACGGTCTGGCGGCGCTGCTCCGGATGCAGCAGCACGCGTTCGATCAGTTCCGGGGCGACATTGTATGACTTCAGGTATTCCAGCGCACACAAGGTACTGAAGGCGGCCTGCACGGCGATGCCCAGGTTGACGATGTCGCACATCTTTTGATCGACCCGGGCATGCGGCAGCATGGTTTTGACGGGCATATGCAGCGTTTCTGTGGAATGAGGCATGATGAACAACTCCTGCGAAGGGGAACGGAGGGGTGCAGACGGCGTAGCGGTACGAACCGCACCAGCGCTGACAGGAACAGTGGTCGTGTTGCCGATAAAGTATTGCCGATAAACTCTCGAAGTCAATGGCAGGGAAACATGAGCCACGGTTTTTTTCTTGCAGGCACAACTGGAGCCGAAAGCGATGGACAAGCGCAATCGGCCACGGCGATAATCAGCCATGCCCTCATCCCCCCTTTCCACCCTGCCGCCCGCCCCGTCCCGCCCGCAACCGGCCTCGCTGGCCGACCTGTTCTTCTCGTTCACCTGGCTGGCCTTGCAGGGGTTCGGCGGCGTGCTGGCCGTGATCCAGCGTGAAATGGTCGAACGCAAACGCTGGCTGACGCAGGAAGAATTCCTGGAAGACTGGGCCGTGGCGCAAATCATGCCAGGACCGAATGTCGTCAACCTGTCGCTGATGGTGGGCGGGCGCTATTTCGGCTTGCGGGGCGCGCTGGCGGCGCTGGCCGGCATGCTGGCCGTGCCCCTCGTCATCGTGCTGCTGCTGGGCGTGCTGTACACGCGCTTTGGCGACAACCCGCAGATGGCGGGCGCCTTGCGCGGCATGGCCGCCGTCTCGGCCGGCATGATCGCCGCCACAGGCGTGAAACTGGCGACCGCGCTGGTCAAACATCCGCTGCCCCTGTGGCTGACCTTGTCCATCACCGTGCTGGGCGTGCTGATGGTGGCCGTGCTGCGCTGGCCCCTGCTGTACATCCTGCTGGGACTGGGCGGCATCGGCTGCCTGCTCACGTATCGAAAGCTGTCCGCATGAATCCGCCCCTGCAACTGGTGTTGAGCGCGGGCGACTGGCTGAACCTGTTCGGCCACTACCTGATGCTGTCGCTGATGTCGATCGGCGGCGCCATCTCCACCACCTCCGAAATGCACCGCTTCCTCGTCGAGCAGCACGGCTGGCTGACGCAGGCGCAATTCAATGAGTCGATCGCCATCGCCCAGGCCGCGCCCGGCCCGAACGTGCTGTTCGTCGCCCTGATGGACTGGAACGTGGGCATGAACGCGGGCAGCTACACGGCCGCCTACCTCGGCGTGTTCATCACGATGGTGGGCATCATGCTGCCCAGCACCACCCTCACCTATGTGGCGGCCCAGTGGGGCTACCGCAACCGCGACCTGCGCCCCGTGCGCGCCTTCAAGCAAGGCATGGCGCCCATCGTCGTCGCCCTGCTGATTTCCACGGGCATGATACTGGGCGGCGCCAACCATGACCTCCGCACGGACTGGCCCCTGTGGAGCCTGTCCATCGTGGCCGGCCTGATCATCTGGCGCACGAAGATCCATTTATTGTGGCTGCTGGCGGCCGGCGCCGTGCTGGGCTGGCTGCAGTTGGTGTAAGCTACACGGCCAGGTGCCGCTTCACCTCCTCGCCATCCATCTGTTCCGCCGTGCCGCTGGCCACCACGCTGCCGCGCGACAGCACGATGAAGTCGTCGGCCAGTGCGCGGGCGAAATCGAAATACTGTTCGCACAGCACGATGGCCATGTCGCCCCGCTGTTTCAATAAGGCAATGACCCTGCCGATATCCTTGATGACGGAGGGCTGGATACCCTCGGTCGGCTCGTCGAAGATGATCAGTTGCGGCTCGGCCAGCAGCGCGCGGGCGATGGCCAGCTGCTGCTGTTGCCCGCCAGACAGATCGCCGCCGCGCCGCTGCAGCATCTCCTTGAGTACGGGAAACAGCTCATACACGTGGGGATCGATGCGCGAGGCTTGCCTGCCCCGCTTCACCGCCATGCCCATCAGCAAGTTTTCCTCGACCGTCAGGCGCGCAAAGATATCGCGTCCCTGCGGCACATAGGCGATACCCAGCTTTGCCCGCGCATGCGGCGCCAGTTTCGTGATGTCGCGCCCCTGGAACACCACCTTGCCCTGCGCCACGGGCAGCACGCCCATCAGGCATTTCAACAAGGTCGTCTTGCCCACGCCATTGCGACCCAGCAAGGCCAGGCATTCGCCCTTGCGCGCCGACAGATTGATGCCACGCAAGGTATGCGAGGAGCCATAGTATTGATTTAACTGTTGCACTTCGAGCATGGTTACCTTCCCAGATAGACTTCGATGACTCTCTCGTCGGCTTGCACTTCGTCCATGCGGCCCTGCGCCAGCACGGCCCCTTCGTGCAGCACGGTGACGATGCCTTGCTGGGCAATTTCCGTGACGAAACCCATGTCGTACTCAACCACCATGATCGAATGCTTGCCGCGCAATTCATTGAGCAACTCCGCCGTGCGCGCCGTTTCCGCGTCCGACATGCCGGCCACCGGTTCGTCCAGCAGGATCAGCTGCGGCTCCTGCATCAAGAGCATGCCGATTTCCAGCCACTGCTTTTGCCCATGCGACAGCAAGCCCGCCAGCCGCGCCTCGTGGCCGTTCAGGCGTATCAAGCGCAATATCGCTTCGATCCTGCCTGCCTGCTCGGACGTCAAACGGGCAAACAGGGTGGGCGCCACGCGCTTGTCCATCTTCATCGCCAGTTCCAGGTTATCGAACACCGTGTGCTGTTCGAACACGGTGGGGCGCTGGAACTTGCGGCCGATGCCCGCATGGGCGATTTGCGCCTCCGTCATGGTGGCCAGATTCATGGTCTGGCCGAACCAGGCCGTGCCGGACGTGGGCCGCGTCTTGCCCGTGATGACATCCATCATCGTCGTCTTGCCCGCCCCGTTAGGGCCGATGATGCAGCGCAACTCGCCCACGGAAATATCGAGGCTCAGCTTGTTGATGGCCTTGAAGCCATCGAACGACACGCTGATGTCTTCCAGGTACAAAATGGCGCCGTGCGTCGTATCGACGCCCTCGCCTTTCACGCGCGAATACGTGGGACCAGCTTCGGCGCCGGCCATGCCGGGCAACATGCGGATACTCATGCGGCCTCCTCTGCCACGGCGGGCTTGCGTCTGAGCTTGCTCAACACGCCCAGCATGCCTTGCTGCATGAACAGGGTGACGACGATGAACAGCAGGCCCAGCGCGAACAGCCACAGCTCTGGCAAGGCGGCCGTGAACCAGCTTTTCAAGCCGTTCACGGTGAAGGCGCCCAGAATCGGGCCGAGCAAGGTGCCCCGCCCGCCCACGGCCACCCACACGACCATTTCGATGGAGTTGGCCGGCGACATCTCGGACGGGTTGATGATGCCCACCTGCGGCACGTACAGGGCGCCAGCGATGCCGCACAGCACGGCTGATAAAGTCCACACGAACAGCTTGAACCACAGCGGGTTGTAGCCAAGAAACATCAAGCGCGCCTCGCTGTCGCGCACGCCCTGCAGTACGCGGCCCAGTTTCGAGCGGACAATGGCGCGCGCACCGATCAAGGCGGCCAGCAGGAAGGTGAGCGTCAGCAGGAACAGCACGGCCCGGGTGGCGGGTGCCGTGATGCTGTGGCCCAATATCGTCTTGAAATCCGTGAAACCGTTGTTGCCGCCAAAGCCGGTGTCATTACGGAAGAACAAGAGCATGAACGCATACGTCATCGCTTGCGTGATGATGGAAAAATACACGCCCTTGATGCGCGAACGAAACGCAAAGTAACCGAAGACAAAAGCCAGCACGCCTGGCACCAGCACGACGAGGGCCATGCAATACCAGAAGTGTTCCGTGAAGGCCCAGTACCACGGGTAAGTCTTCCAGTCGAGAAACACCATGAAGTCGGGCAAGCTGCTGTGGTACTGGCCCTGGTCGCCGATGGCGCGCATCAGATACATGCCGTGCGCATACGCGCCCAGCGCAAAGAATACGCCGTGGCCCAGCGACAGGATGCCCGTGTAGCCCCAGACGAGGTCCAGCGCCAGCGCGGCCAGCGCATAGCACATGAACTTGCCCACCAGCGCCACTGTGTAGGCGGACACGTGCAGCGCATGCCCTTCGGCAAACGCCAGGTTAAAAATCGGCAACAGCGCTGCCAGCACCGTGCAGGCGGCAATCGCCAGCCAGACGGGCCGCGTGAACAGGCCCTGCTTGATCGGATAGGAGGTAGTCATTCGACGCTGCGTCCCTTCATGGCAAACAGGCCCTGCGGCCGGCGCTGGATGAAAATGATGATGAATACCAGAATGGCGATCTTCGCCAGCACGGCGCCCGCCACCGGTTCGAGGAATTTGTTGACTTCACCCAGGCCCAGCGCGGCGATCACGGTGCCGGCCAGCTGGCCCACGCCGCCGAGCACCACCACCATGAAGGAGTCGACGATGTAGCTTTGGCCCAGGTCCGGCCCCACATTGCCCAGCTGCGACAGGGCCACGCCGCCCAGTCCCGCGATGCCGGAACCGAGGCCGAAGGTCAGCATGTCGACCTTGCCCGTGGCCACGCCCACGCAATCGGCCATGCGGCGGTTTTGCGTGACGGCCCGCACGAACAGGCCCAGCCGTGTCTTGTTCAGGATCAACCACACGGCCGCCACGACGACGATGGCAAAGCCGATGATGGCCAGCCGGTTGTACGGCAGCACGAGGCCGCCCAGCACGCTGACGCCGCCCGACATCCAGGCCGGGTTCGCCACTTCCACATTTTGCGCGCCGAAGATCGTGCGCACCGTTTGCATCAGGATCAGGCTGATGCCCCAGGTGGCCAGCAGGGTTTCCAGCGGCCGCCCGTACAGCCAGCGAATCACCGTGCGCTCCAGCATCACGCCCACCAGGCCGGCAACAAAAAAGGCGGCCGGCAGCGCTGCCAGCAGATACGCCTCCTGCATGCCGGGCAAGTAGCTGCGGAAAAACAGCTGGCACAGATAGGTCGTGTAAGCGCCTATCATCAGCAATTCGCCATGCGCCATGTTGATGATGCCCATCAAGCCAAACGTGATGGCCAGGCCCAGCGCCGCCAGCAGCAGCACGCTGCCCAAAGATATGCCGTAGAACACATTGCCGGCCAATTCCATGCGCGCCACTCTGCCCTTGATCTGGCGCATGGTTTCGATGGCGGCCAGCTGCACGGATTCGTCCGGCTCGCCTTCCTTTTCCAGCATGGCTTGCAGCACGGGCAGCAGACGCGCATCGCTGCTGCCGGCCAGCGCCTGCACGGCGGCCTTGCGCGTGGCGGCGTCCGGCGCATGCAGGTTGGCGCTGGCGATCAGCACCTGCAAGATCTGTTTGATGTCAGCATCGCTTTCCCGCGCCAGCGCGGTGCGGATCAGGGGAAGCTGCGCAGGATCGACGGCCTTCTGCAAGGCTTGCGCGGCGGCCAGCCGTTCGGCGCGCTGCGGTGCCAGCAGCTGCAAGCCCGACAAGGCGCCCGCCACGGCCGCGCGCAAGCGGTTGTTGACCATCACGCCGTCGATGCCGTCCGGCACGGCACCCAGCTGCCCCGTGGCCGGATCGTAGGCTTGGTCGCCATCGACGACATACACCTTGCCATCGGGCGCGGCATACAAGGCGTCGTCCCGCAAGGCGTGCAGCACACGGGCGGCCTCGGGCGTGGCCAGGGCGGCGATCTGCGCCACGGCGGCGACCCTGGCGTCGGGATCGTCGCCGGCCAGCGGCTTGAGCAGGTCGGGAGGGATGGCGGCCTGCGCCAGCGAGGATAGCAACAGGCAGGAGAGGACCAGCAGTTTGAGGAGGAGCTGCATGTGCATGGATTCCATGTAGTAAAGCCGATGTCTTGATAGGTATCCTTCCCCAAAAGACAAGGACAGGGGTCAGACCCGCCGGGTCTGACCCCAGCTCTTTGCCTGGGGTTGCGGCGACGAATCGACGCGCAAGCTTTTTACAGCTTCTGCTTGCCCTCATTGCCCTTGATATACGGGCTCCACGGCTGGGCGCGGATCAGTTCCTTGGTTTTCCACACAACATTGAATTGCCCATCGGCCTTGATCTCGCCGATCATCACGGGCTTGTGCAGGTGGTGATTCGTCGCATCCATGGTCAGGGTGAAGCCCGATGGCGCCTTGACGCTCTGGCCCGCCATGGCGGCGATCACCTTGTCCGTGTCCGTCGATTTCGCCTTTTCCACGGCTTGCGCCCACATGTGGATGCCCACATAGGTCGCTTCCATGGGGTCGTTCGTCACGACGGAACCCGCGTTCGGCAACTTTTGCGCCACCGCATACGCCTTCCACTGCTTGATGAAGGCCGTGTTGACGGGGTTCTTGACGGACTCGAAATAATTCCACGCCGCCAGGTGCCCCAGCAGCGGCTTGGTATCGATGCCGCGCAGCTCTTCCTCGCCCACGGAAAACGCGACGACGGGCACGTCCGTGGCTTTCAAGCCCGCATTGCCCAGCTCCTTGTAGAACGGCACGTTCGAATCGCCATTGATGGTGGAAATGACGGCCGTCTTGCCGCCCGTGGAAAACTTTTTGATGTTGGCGACGATGGTTTGATAGTCGGCATGGCCGAACGGCGTGTAGACCTCGCTGATATCGCTATCCTTGACGCCTTTACTTTTCAGGAAGGCGCGCAAGATCTTGTTGGTGGTGCGCGGATACACATAGTCCGTGCCCAGCAGCACGAAGCGCTTGGCGCCGCCGCCATCTGTGCTCATCAGGTATTCCACCGCCGGGATCACCTGCTGGTTCGGTGCGGCGCCCGTATAAAACACATTCTTTTCCAGCTCCTCGCCTTCGTACTGCACCGGGTAAAACAGCAGGCTGTTGAGTTCCTTGAACACGGGCAACACCGACTTGCGCGACACCGACGTCCAGCAGCCAAATACCACGGCGACTTTATCCTGCGCCACCAGTTGTCTCGCTTTTTCCGCGAACAGCGGCCAGTTCGACGCGGGGTCGACTACGACGGCTTCCAGCTTCTTGCCCAGCACGCCACCCTTGGCATTGATCTCGGCGATCGTCATCAGCGCCACATCCTTGAGCGACGTTTCGGAGATGGCCATGGTGCCCGACAAGGAGTGCAAAATGCCCACCTTGATGGTATCGGCGGCCAGGGCCGCCTGCATGGTGGTGGACATGGCCAGGGCCAGTGCGCCGGCGGCGGCCGCTTTCAGGATGATGCGTCGTGACATGGGGACTCCTGTGATGTATTCATGGGGGACGGACTGGGCATACGATGTTGTTAAAGCAGAATGCATGCCAGCCGCGCCACGTAGCGGCGTCGCGGGAACAAGGACGGTAAGGGCGCTGCGGCGCCCACCGTTTTGGTGCGCCGGCGCCACTTCCTGGGGAGTGCGGGGCTGCGCCCATGCAGAAGAGAAGCGATGCAGCGATAACGGGAAGGAATTATTTAAAAATTAATTGAGCTTTCTTGATAAGCCCACTAAGATGGGAGCCTCTTCTGTCGCATTGCTTGGCGGCATAAGTAAACATGAAATCAGCGTGTAGCTTGCTACTTTTCTTTTACTTTTAACTCACTTAGATAGTTAAATCATGAAAAATATGATCGCGGGCGTGTGCGCCCTGTTGCTGTTGAGCGCGTGCGCCGCACCTGCTGCGCCGGCGAGCGCCACCAGCACGAACCAGGTCAAGATGGACGATGAGGGCAATACGGGCAGCAATATCAAGAAGCGTCCGAAAAAAACGGCCGACGTCGTGTCTGCCATCACGGCAAACCGCAGCGTCTAATCAAGCTACGGCAAGCGTGTGACGCCGTTCCAGGGCCTGCAGCGCGCAGGCCCTGTTCACATTTGCGGTGCGCGCCTAGTGTTTGATGCCGCGCAAACGGCGCCAGCCCTTGCGTCCCAGCGGAAACAGCAGCACGAACGCGAGCAGCCATGGCAGGATATACGCCATGGCCGTGATGGCGTTGGCCACGCCTTCCGACAGGTTTTCCGTGAAATTGCCCAGCGCCCGCTTGACGGGGCGCCAGAACGACTGCCTGCCTTCGGCGCTGATGGCCACGTTCAGCAAGTCCGTGTCGATGCGCTGCATCAACAGCGCATTGGCCGCCGTCGCCTGCTCCAGTTCCACTTGCACGGTGGCCAGTTCCTTGGTCACCTTGATCAAGGCATCGACGTTCGCGCCCGAGCGTTTTTCCAGATCCTGCAACTGCGCCTGGTACTGCTTGAGCATTTCCAGGCGTTTCTTGCTGTCGAGCACGGGACGCCCCAGGTCTTCCACCTTGGTGCCCTGGCTGCTGACGTCGCCTCCGGCCGCGACCAGCGCCACGAGCTTCTTGATGCCGGCCGGCTTGGCGCGCATGCTGATGCGCGCGTGCACGTAACGGCCGCCGTCGATGCTGGAATCGAGCAGCAGGCAGCCATTTTCCGTGTCGGCCTTGCAGGCGGCGACGACTTTTTCATACAGGGGCCGCACTTGCGCCTCGTGCGTATCGACGCTGACATTGTGTTCATAGGCAAGGAACTCGCTGCCTTTTTCCTTGCCATCGAGACGCGCGGCGCTGGACTGGCCCGCGCTCTCGCCCTTGCCGCCGCAACCGGCCAGCAGCAACAGGCCGATCAGGCTGATATACACTTTTTTCATGATTTCTTTCTTTGAATTATTTTTGAACCGGCAACATCTCAACATCGGGCAAATGCGCGGCCACGTCCTGCACCGTGGCATATTGCGTCAGCGCGGCCACCACCTGCGGCAGCGGCTCCGCCCAGATTTCCGGCAAATCGCGCTCGTCGGGCGCCAGCACGGGAAAGGCCAGCTGTTCCTGCGGCGGCGTGAAGGCAGCCACGACGCCAGGCTTGTTGCCGCGCGCATCGATGCGGTACCAGCCAAACGCTTGCAGATACACGGCGTTCAAGCCGTGCAGGCAGAACGGCGGCCCCACTTCGCCCACGGCCAGGCGCTGGTAGCACAGGCCGGCAGGAATGCCGTTGGCGCGCAGCAGCGCGGCCAGCAGATGGCTCTTTGCATAACAGTATCCGGTGCCATGCTGCAAGACATCGGAAGCGCGGCAGGTGACAGGATTGCGCTGGTAATCCCAGCTGTGGGCGATCTCGTCGCGCACGAAGGCAAAGCAGCGGGCCGCGATGGCGGCGTCGCCCACCGCGCCGGCAGCCAGTGCGGCGGCTTTGGCACGCACGGCCGGATGCTCGCTGTCGATATACGTGCTGCTGGCCAGATATATGGAAAAGTCGGTGGACATGGCATCAAGGGCATGCGAAAAGATAATGCGCGATTCTAGTCGACGCCGGCCGAAATCGAGCGTTTCCTTGCGCAGAAACAAAGAAAATCCATGCGTCAGGCTGGCTGCGCCGGGGCCGGCGGCTTTGGCGGCGGCCCGGTAGCTGGTATCATGCGGGCAAACGCAGCCGGCCCTGTCGGCCCGGCACATGCACTACCCTGCGAAGCGGCCCCGCCACCCGGCGCGCCGCCGACGCCACCCTACAGATCAGAGAAACGAGTTCCTATGAGCACACCATCGTCCCACCCATCGTTCTGGCGCCGAGTCCCGCTGGCTTTCGGCGCCTTCTTCAGCACCCTGTCGGACGCCGCCTATGCGGCCCGCGTGGAAAAGCTGTCCTTGCCCGAGGCTGCACCCGTCGCCCCCGTGGCGCCAGCCCCCGTGCCGGTGCCGGCAGCCGCTCCTGTCATATTAAAAGAAGCGACGCCGGACGCCGCGCTGCAACTGCTGGCGCTGCTGCAGCGCGAAGCGCGATTGATCGATTTTACCCAGGAAAACCTGGGCAGCCATGCCGATGCCGACATCGGCGCGGCCGCCCGCGTCGTGCATGAAGGCTGCGCCAAGGTCATGCGCGAATACTTCACCATCGAAGCCGTGCGCCAGGAAGCCGAGGGCAGCCGCATCGTCCTGCAAGAAGGTTTTGACAGCGCCCAGGTACGCCTGACGGGCAACGTCGTCGGTTCGGCGCCATTCACGGGCACCCTGAGCCATCGCGGCTGGCGCGCTTCGAGCGTGCGCCTGCCGAAACTGAGCGGGCAGCACGACGCCGCCATCCTGGCCCCGGCCGAGGTGGAACTGTGAACGATACAACGAACAACAGCCCGCGCTACGCCATCGGCATCGACCTGGGCACCACCCACAGCGCCCTGTCGTATGTGAACCTGGTCGAGAGCGACGGCGAGCAATCCAGCCACGGCGTGCTGAAAGTGCCACAGCTGTCGGCGCCGGGCACCGTCGAAGATCTTGCACTGCTGCCGTCCTTCGTCTACCTGCCGCACGCCGATGAAGTGGCGGCGGGCGACCTGGCCCTGCCCTGGGTCACCGAGGAAGCGGAAGCACCGTTCGTCGTCGGCGAAATGGCCCGCAGCCGCGGCGCCACCACGCCGATTCGTCTGGTATCGAGCGCAAAAAGCTGGCTGTGCCACCCGGGCGTGGACCGCCGCGCGGCGATTTTGCCGAACGACGCGCCGGCCGAAGTGCCGCGCATCTCGCCGATCACGGCCGCCACGCGCTACCTGACGCACTTGCGCCAGGCCTGGGACAACGCCCACCCGCAAGCGCCGTTCGCCGAGCAGGAAATCACGGTGACGATTCCCGCCTCGTTCGACCCGGCCGCGCGCGAGCTGACGATGGAAGCGGCGCAGGCGGCCGGCTACACTTCATTGACCCTGCTGGAAGAGCCGCAGGCGGCCCTGTACAGCTGGATCCAGACCAGCGAAGGACGCTGGCGCAAGGAAGTCAAGCCGGGCGACATCATGTTAGTCGTCGACGTGGGCGGCGGCACCAGCGACTTTTCGCTGATCGCCGTGCTGGAACGCGACGGCGTGCTGGAACCGCACCGCGTGGCAGTCGGCGAGCACATCCTGCTCGGCGGCGACAATATGGACCTGGCGCTGGCCCACCTGGTGGCGCGCAAGCTGGCCGCCAACGGCACCCAGCTGGACGCCTGGCAAATGCGCGCGCTCACTTACGGCTGCCGCAGCGCCAAGGAAAGCCTGCTGGCCGACAGCGGCCTCGATGTGGTACCGATCGTCGTGCCGAGCCGCGGCTCGAAACTGATCGGCGGCTCCATCCGCACGGAACTGACGCGCGCGGAAGTGTCCACCTTCATTCTCGACGGTTTCTTCCCGCAGGTGGAAGCGTCGAGCCGCCCTGCCGTGCGCACGCGCGCCGGCCTGACGCAACTGGGCTTGCCGTATGCGCAGGACGCGGCCATCACGCGCCACCTGGCGGCGTTTTTGGGCCGGCAAGTGGCGGCGACCAGCGAACTGGAAGGTTTTGCGGGCCGCCAGGCCGAAGGCGCCAGCTTTTTGCACCCGACGGCCGTACTGTTCAACGGCGGCGTCTTCAAGTCCGACCTGCTGGTGCAGCGCATCATGGCGACCGTCAACGACTGGCTGTACCTGGAAGGCGCGGAACCGGCGCGCATGCTGGCCGGGGCCGACCTGGACCTGGCCGTGGCGCGCGGCGCGGCCTACTACAGCTACGTGCGGCGCGGCCATGGCGTGCGCATCCGCGGCGGCACGGCCAGTTCCTTTTATGTCGCCATCGAATCGGCCATGCCCGCCATCCCCGGCATGGAACCGCCGATCCAGGCCCTGTGCGTGGCGCCGTTCGGCATGGAAGAAGGCAGCGAACTGGAACTGCCGGGCCAACAATTCGGCCTCGTGGTGGGCGAACCCGTGCACTTCCGCTTCTTCGCCTCGTCCACGCGCCGCAACGACCAGATCGGCGATTTGCTCGACTTCTGGGGACCCGATGAATTGCAGGAGCTGAGCGAAATCCAGGCGACCCTGTCCGCCGAAGGCCGCTCGGCCGGCGACGTCGTGCAAGTCAAATTGCACGCGCGCGTGACGGAAGCGGGCACGCTGGAACTGCTGGCCGTTTCCCCTGACGGCGCCGAGCGCTGGAAGGTGGAATTCGACGTGCGCGGCACGCCGCAATAAGCGCCATGGGCAGCGCTGTGGGCAAGCCGGCCTTCCTGGTCGGCATCGACCTGGGCACCACCAACACGGTGGTGGCGTATGCGGCGGCTGGCGATGCGCAGGCAGGAATAAACCTGTTCGCCATCGAGCAGCTGGTCGCTCCCGGCGAAGTGGGCGCACGCCCCCTGCTGCCCTCCTTGCGCTACCACCCCGCCGCCGGCGAGCTGGCGGCGGGCGACTTGCTGCTGCCGTGGCCGCAGCAGGACGTTGAGCATGCCGTGCTGGGCACCCTGGCGCGCCAGCTCGGCGCGCAAGTGCCAGGCCGGCTCGTTTCCAGCGCGAAGAGCTGGCTGTCGCACGCGAACGTGGACCGCCAGGCGCCGATTTTGCCGTGGGGCGCCGATGCCGACGTGGCCAAGGTGTCGCCCGTGGCGGCCAGCGCCAGCTACCTCGCCTACGTGCGCGCCGCGTGGAATCACCGCTTCCCGCAGGCTCCGCTCGAAGAGCAGGAACTGGTGCTGACCATCCCCGCCTCGTTCGACGAGGGTGCGCGCGCACTCACGCTGGAGGCGGCGCGCCTGGCGGGCTTGCCCACCTTGCGCCTGGTGGAAGAGCCGCAGGCGGCCTTTTATGATTACCTGCACCGGCGGCGCGCCACCTTGCGCGCAGACCTGGCCGACACGCGCCGCATTTTAGTGTGCGACGTGGGCGGCGGCACCACCGATTTCAGCCTGATCGACGTCGCCTTCGACGACGATGGCGCACCGCAGCTCACGCGCAGCAGCGTGGGCAATCACCTGATCCTCGGCGGCGACAATATGGACCTGGCGCTGGCCCACCTGGTGGAAACGCGCATGGCCGCAGGCGTCGTGGGCGGCATGAAGCTGTCCGCCGCGCGCTTGTCGCAGCTGATGGAGCGCTGCCGCGCCGCCAAGGAATTGCTGCTCTCCAGCGACGCGCCCGAGAGCGTCACCGTGACTTTACTGGGCGCGGGATCTCGCCTGATAGGCGCCAGCCGTTCCGCCGACGTCACGCGCGAGGAAGTGGCGGCCTTGGTGGTCGACGGCTTCTTCCCGAAAGTTGAGCAAAACGATACTGCGAAAAAGGGCCGCGCCGGCATCGTCGAATTCGGCCTGCCGTATGCGCAGGACGCGGCCATCACGCGCCACCTGGCCAGTTTCCTGCAGCAGCACCACGGCGAGCTGCCAGATACGCTGCTGCTGAATGGCGGCGTGTTCCGCGCCGATGCGCTGGCACGCCGCCTGGCCGCCACCCTGGAACACTGGAGGGGTCAGCCCCTCACCATCCTGCATAACGACAATCCCGACGTGGCCGTGGCCCGTGGCGCCGTCGCCTACGCGCTGGCGCGGCGTGGCCAGGCGCCGCGCATCGGCGGCGGCTCGCCGCGCAGCTATTTTCTCGTGCTGGGCGAGGCGGGCAAGGACAACCGCGCCATCTGCATCCTGCCCCGTGGCAGCGCCAGCGGCGAAGAAATCCGCCTGACGCAGCGCCTGTTCGCGCTGCGCCTGGGCCGACCCGTGCGCTTCCACCTGGCCACTTCCCTCTTTGAGGCGGGAGCGCCGCCCAGGCTGGGCGAGATCGTCGACCTGGACGCGGGCGAGTATCTGCGCCTGCCGCCGCTGGCCAGCGTGCTGCATGATAAACAGGATGCCGGCGACAAACGCGAAATCACCGTGCAGCTGGCGACAGTCATGACGGAAGTCGGCACGCTGGAAGTACACTGCGTGGCCGAAGCCGATGCCGGCCAGCGCTGGCTGCTGGAATTCCAGTTACGGGGCGAAGAAGAAATGCACGCCGAAACGTCCACCGTCTCACCGCGCGTGAAGGAAGCGGTCGAAAAAATCGAGCGCATCTTCGGCGGCAAGGCGCAAAAGGTCGAAACCAAGGAAGTACGCCAGCTGCGCCAGCACCTGGAACGGGGACTGGGCGGGCGCGAAAGCTGGGAGACGCCGCTGCTGCGCCAGCTGTTCGACGCCTTGCTACAACGCGCGCGTGGCCGGCGCCGCTCCGCCGAACATGAACGTGTCTGGCTGAACCTGGCCGGCTACTGTTTGCGGCCCGGCTATGGCGATGCGCTCGATCCGTGGCGCATCGAACAGCTGTGGGCACTGTTCGACACGGGCATCCAGCATCACAAGGACAACCAGGTGTGCGCCGAATGGTGGACCCTGTGGCGCCGCGTGGCCGGCGGCTTGAGCACGCAGCAGCAACTGCGCCTGCTCGACGACTTCGCCTTCAACCTGCAAGCCGATGCGGTCCAGCGCGGCGGCCGCCCCGTCACCCTGGTGAACGGCAGCGACGACGACATGCTGCGCCTGGGCGCCTCGCTCGAGCGCATCCCCGGCGCCTACAAGGCGGAAGTGGGCGCCTGGCTGATCAAGCGTCTGCAGAAGGCGGATAGCGAAGCGGCGGACACGAACACCCTGTGGGCGCTGGCCAGGGTCGGCGCGCGCCAGCCCTTCCACGGCAGCGCGCACGAAGTGGTCGACAGCGCCACCGTGGCCGAATGGCTCACGATGCTGCTGGCGCTGGACTGGAAAAAAGTTGAACCGGCGGCGTTTGCCGCCGCGCACCTGGCGCGCATGACGGGCGACCGCTCGCGCGACATCGCCGACGACTTGCGCGCCACTGTGCTCGCCCGCCTGAAAGCCGTGGGCGCCCCGCCCCTGTGGCAAACGATGGTCAGCGAAGTGACGCAACTGGACGAAGCTGTTACCCGCCGCATGCTGGGCGAGGCGCTGCCGCCGGGGTTGAAGCTGATCGGCTGAAACCATGGGTCACGCAGGTCGGATTAGCGTAGCGTAATCCGCCAGGCATCGCCAACAATGTTGTCGGATGACGGCCTGTGGCCTGATCCGACCTACCCTTCGCTGCGCGCGCCGCAATACCGCGGCAAACTATCGGCCAGCCATACCCAGGCCATTGCGGCACGCCGCCTTGCGCTAGATCACGGCAATGATCAACAGCACCACCGCCAGCGGCGCCTGCACCAGCACGATGCCGGGATGCGTGCGGCGCAGCTGGGCCCAGACGGACAGGCCCGGCACTTCTTCGTGCGGATGGTGGGCTTCGTCGCGCAGCGACATCGCGTGCAGGAACATGCCGGCGATCAGGGGGCCGGGATTGACCCACCAGCCCTGCTCGAGCAAGCCGCGCGCCAGGTAGATGGCCAGCGCGCCGATGACGAAGGGCGAAGCCCACACCAGCACCAGCATCAGGCGGATGCCATAGAATTCAAACAAAGTACCCACGCGGTGCAAGCGGCTGAAATCGTGGTCTTCCATGCGCTTGTCGATGGCCAGTTCGGCGCGGCCATACAGCGTCCACAAGCCGCCGAACAGGCAGCCCAGCAGCACGCCGATGACGATATCGGCCACGAACACCGCATATTTGTTGACGTCGGCCGTGCCGATGCCCAGCGAGGTGTGGGCGGCCGCGTGCAGGTGCAGGCCCGCCTGTTCGCCTTCTGCCGTCGTATAGCGGTCGCGCACGTCATAGGTGCTGCCGATATACACGACGTTCTTGCGTGGCGCATTCGCCGCCACGCCGGCCTGGCCATCGATCAGTTGGACGCGCGTGCGCGTGGGGTTCACAAATTGCGGCGCCACGGCGGCCGGGTGAAACGGCGCCGTGACGGCGTTCTGCTCGGCCGCATCCTTCGCGTCGCCGTGGATGACGGGTTCGAACGCCCAGCGCGCCAGCTCCTTTTCGCTGCCCGTGCGCCGCGCCAGCTGGCACACGCGTCCGGCCAGCGCCAGCCCTTGCTTTTGCTCGGACAAGGCGGCCGGCATCGGTTGCTGCTGCTCCTGCTCGTCGGCGCCATGCGCCAGCTCGAAGGCCACGGCCGCCAGTACGGGGCTTTTCAGTTCGATGCGCGTGACGGCGCCCATGCGCTCGCGGATCCGCGGGCTGGCGAAGTGGATGCCGGCCGCGCAACGCGCGCGTATCCACGACAGGTTCGCGTTTTGGTCCGATTGTTCGGGCAGGATCAGCACCAGTTGCCGGCCATCGGCGGCCAGCCGGTCGAGCAGGCGGTCCAGCGGCCGCTCGCCCGCCTTGTGCTGCTCATACACGGCCGGCGCCAGGTCCAGGTCGATGGCCAGCACCTTGCTGCCGCGCGCGGCCGCGCTGGCGAGCAATTGTTCCAGGCGCGTGCGCTCCAGCGGTTCGCGTTCGTCGAAGACCTGTTCGAACGCGGGCTGGTCGATTTCGATGATGCCGGGCCGGTAGGCGGCGCCCGGGTCCTTGCCCCGCTCCAGCAGCTGCCCCTGCGCCGCGCTGGCGCGCAGCATGGCCGCATCGAGCCATTCGAGCACGTGAAAACCTTCCAGCACCAGCATCAGCGCGGCGATCAGGCTGGCGCCGATCACGTGGTGCAGCAGATGCGTGCCCGTCAGCTTGAAGGCCGAGCCCAGCTGAGCGACCGGCCATAGCAGGCGCCGCCAGAGCGGCGGGCGCGGTTGATCTGGCTGGCTGGTTTTCACGGTGCTACTCCTTGCGTGCGGCGCTAAATTATCACTCATACAACAAGTAATGACGAAAGGACAGTATATTGCAGTTGCGTCCGTTCCGCCGCACGGCTGGCACAGGCCAGCCTGGCAGCTTACTTCGGCTTGGCCAGCAGCAGCTTGCCCAGCGCTTCGAAGGCCGGCGTGGTGGTCGGATCGTTCGCCGCATTGGCCGCCGTCGGCGTGGAAGCGAAGCGCACGATCACCATTTCCGCCTTCGGATCGACATAGATGCGCTGGCCGTACACGCCGCGCGCCATGTAGGCGCCATGATCGTTATGCGTGACCCACCACATGTCGCGGTAGCTCCAGCCCTTGAGCAAATCGTAGCCGCCCTTGGCGAACAGCTGCTTGTCGCCGCCGCGGCGGATATCGTCGACGGCCGCCTTGGGCAGTATCTGCTGGCCGTTGTAGCGGCCATCGTTGCGCAGCATTTCGCCGAAGCGGGCCAGGTCGCGCAAGCCCGCATTCAGGCCGCCGCCGGCAAACGGCGTACCCGTCGAATCGACCGTCATGTAGGCATCCTGTTCGGCGCCCAGCTTTTGCCAGATATGCTCGGACAGGTAGTCGTTGACGTTCTGCCCCGTGACACGCGCGATGATCCAGCCCAGCACGTCGGAGTTGACGGTGCGGTAGCCGAACGCCTCGCCATGCCGGCCCTCGTGCCGCACCGTTTGCAGGTACTCGAAATAGCTGCGCGGCCCCGTGTAATCCTTCGGCTTGGGCAGCGGGCTGCCGGCCGCCGCGTGCTGCCACACTTCCGCTTTCGGGTCGGCGTAATCTTCGCTGAATTTCAGGCCCGTGGTCATGTCGAGCACCTGGCGCACGGTGGCGTCGCCAAACGCCGACTTGGCCAGTTCCGGCACATACTCGGCCACTTTCTTGTCAGGATCGAGCTTGCCTTCGGCCACCAGGGCCGCGCCGATAGTGCCCATGACCGACTTCGTCACCGACATGGCGCCATGCTGGCCGCCTTCCTTCAGCACGCCAAGGTAACGCTCATACACGATGCGGCCCCGGTGCAGCACCACGATGCCGTCCGTGTAGTTGGCGCCCAGCGACTGCTCCCAGGTCATCGTTTCCGTCGCGCCCAGTGGCGTGAAACGCAGGCTGTCGATATCCTTGCGCAGCGCGCGTTTCAATGGCACGGGCGCTTTCAAGCCGCGCGCCACGTCCACCGTCGGCATCAGCTGGCGGAAGTGCGACACGCTCCAGCGCAGCTGCGGGAAATTGAAATAGCTGCCGTCGTCGAAGCGGATGATTTTATCGGCCGGCGGCGGCGCGCCCACCATCCATTGCAGGCTAGCCGGATCGCTGGCGGCCGCTGACAGCGGCGCCGTCGTCTCTGCCGCGTGGGCACCGGCGGCCAGCGCCAGGCAGGCGGCGGCCAGGGCCAGGCGTTTCATGCTGGGAAAATCGTTCATGCGATGCTCTCCTTGATAAACAGAATACAGAATACTTAATAGACCCACACGACGTTCGCCAGCCAGCCCGTCCACGTTTTGGCCTGCCCATTCACCAGCTGGTTGACGCCCGACTGCGCGAACGAGGCGCTGAAACCCAGGGTCAGATAGGTATTCGGGTTCACCACGCGCACATACTTGACGAAGACATCGTTGGCCAGCATCGGGCGCAGCACGCCGGCGATCACCACGGGCGCGTCGCCCGGCACGTCGAGGCGCGTGGCCTGGCCGAACTGCAGCGGGCTGCCCATCTGGTTGGCTCGCACCTGGGCCAGGTAGGCGGTCACGGTGTCTTTCGGCGTCGGGTGCAGCTCGATGGTGGCCTGCAGCGCATTCACGTTAGCATTCACGAAAACCCAGGTGGCCTTGCTGCCTGAAGCCCAGGCGCCCGGCGTGCCTTCGAAGAACAGCGGGTCGAAGCGCTCGTTGCGCGCCGTGTGCGGATCGTCGCCGGAAAAACTCTGGTAGCCAAGGGTGAACTTCGGGGTCCAGGCCACGTCGGGCAGCGAAAAGCCCCCTTCCGTGCGCCAGCCCCAGCCCCGCATCGGCTCGCGCGTATTCCACTCGCGCGCCGCGTCGACGCCGAACCAGCCTTTCGACAGCACGGTGGGCAGCACGGGGACGCGCGCGTAGCCATACACGAACTGCAGATCCTTGCGGCCATCGGTCACGGCCAGCGGCGCGCCGATGCCGTCTGGCGCCGCCTGCGGATACGCGGCATGCGAACGCGGTACCTTGCCATACGCGATGCCGGCCTTGCGGTCGTTCGCGGGCGCGTAGCTGACATCCACGCCGACGACGCGCGTGCCGCTATCGTTGTCGGGGTTTTCATTCGGGTCGAGGTAAAACGCCTGGGCGCTGAACGCGTCCTGGCTTATCTTGGCCACCACGGAATTCTGGAACGCCTTGCGCGGCCCCAGTTTCAGCGCGCCCCGGTCAAAGCCGTTCGAGCCGCCATTGGCGATCAGCATGCCGGTGCCCAGCGTGAAATTCTGCGCGCCGGCCGACAGGTCGAGCATGGCGCGCGTGCCGCCGAGCGGCATGCGGATGCCGGCGACGAATTCCTCGATCGAGATGCGGCCCGTGTCGCCCGCGCCGAATGGATCGTGGCGCAAGGTGCCCGAGCCGACGGCGGACGCGCGCGCATACAGCTGCGTGCCATCGCCCAGGTTGCGCTTGAAACCGAGCGCCGGCTTGACATAGAACTCGTACCAGTAGGGTTTGAAATCGAAATCGGGATTGCGCGCCGGCGTATTCGACAGCTTCCAGAACAGATTGCTCTCGCCCGCCACCTGCACGCCCGCTTCCAAGGAACGCGTCATGTGCCAGTCGGCGACGATGGCCGGTTCGACGGCGGCGCGCCGGGCCACTTCTTTTTCCATGCTGCTCTGGCCATCGGGATCGAGCTGGCCGGCGGCGCCGCAGGCGGCGCTCCAGCCCAGCAGGGCCAGGACGAGTGCGTGGCGCACCGGGAACATCGCTTGCGTTGCCATAGATATCCCTTGCGCTAACTGACTGTCAATTTGAGCGGATGTTATCAGAGATGCTCTTTTTTATTGTTGTAAAGCATCCTATTGTGCGGGACCAGGGGCTGAGACGATCGTCTCAGGCGCGCGCCATGCTGCAGCGCAGGATGCGCCATCCCCGCCGTCATGCTACAAACAGACAACCATACAAAATATCGAGACACCGGAGAGCGCCATGCCCTACGTCCGCCAGACCAGCCATATCGACCGCGTGCGCGACCTGATCGCCGGCCGTATCGTCAATCCGGGGGCCGATACGGCCAGGCTGGCGTCGTCGTACCGGCGCTCGCTGGACGACTACCGGCTCGACCCCGCCTCCACCACGGGGCCGCGCATCCTGACGGGCGCCGAACTGCGCGCCATCCAGCAGTCCGAGGAAAATTTTCTGCGCTCCACGGGCCAGTGCCTGCCGCGCCTGCACGCCATGGTGCGCGAAGCGGGCTACTGCGTCATCCTCGCCAATGCGCGCGGCGTGACGATCGATTACGTGGTCGACACGCACCAGCGCAAGAATTTCAAGAAGGCGGGCCTGTACCCGGGTTCTTGCTGGTCGGAGGAAGAGGAAGGCACCTGCGGCATCGCCTCCGTGCTGCTCGACCAGGAAGCCATCACCGTGCACAAGAGCGACCATTTCCGCGCCGCCTTCACGGGCCTGACGTGCAGCGCCGCACCGATTTTTTCACCGCACGGCGACTTGATCGGCGTGCTCGATGCGTCGGCATTGAACTCGCCCGACGCGCGCGACAGCCAGCGCCTGGTGAAACAACTGGTGCGCCAGGGCGCCACCCTGATCGAGGACGGCTTTTTTCTCAAGTCCTACAGCCATTGCTGCATCCTGCTGGCGCACCGCAACCGCCACTTCGTGGAAGTGCAGCCGGAGATGCTGCTCGCCATCGATGAACATGGCGACATCGTCGCCGCCAACGGCTGCGCGCGCGACATCATCGGAGGTCTCGACACCCTGCCGCGCCCCGTCACCGAGGTGCTGGAAGTGCGCGCCGAGCGGCTGTTCGATGCGCGCGCGGGACACAGTCTGCTGTCGCTGCGCCTGGCCGGCGGCGGCACCTGGCTGCACGCCCGCGTGCGCGCGCCGCTGCGCCAGGCCAGCGCGCGCCTGCGCGCCACACGCGAGGCGCCGGCGGCCGAAGAAAGCGTGGAATATACGCCGCCGGAGCTGGCCGAGCGCACGCGCATCGTCCACGCCATGAACGCCGCCAAATGGCGCCCGCTGCAGGCGGCCGCCATGCTGGGCGTCTCGCGCGCCACCCTGTACCGGCGCCTCAAGCAGCTGCACATCGTGCCGCCGCACCGCCAGTAAGGCATCCGGCAAGCTGAGATTTCCGTCTCATATTCCGCCATGCTGCGCTGCGAGATGCGGGGCCGGAACGCCAGTGTTACAACATCGTCAGCGGCAACACAGCCGCATCCCATCATAAAGTCAGCAGACTTGGAGGAGACACGATGCAAACCGAAATCAACCCGCACGACCAGGCCGTGGCCGGCATCCTGGAGCAGCTAGAAGGCTGTCTTCGCGCCAGCGACGGCACGGGCGCCGCGCAGCTGTTCGAACAGGACGGCTACTGGCGCGACCTCGTGCTGTTTACCTGGAACCTGAAAACCCTGGAAGGCCGCAGGCAGATCGCCGCCATGCTGGCCGCCCAACTGGGCGCCGTGCAGCCCGTTTCCATCCGCATCGCCGACGGCGAACATGCGGTGGAAGCGGACGGCGTGCTGCAAAGCTGGATCACGGTGGAAACGAAGGTGGCGCGCGGCGTGGGCTTCATCCGCATCCGCGACGGCAAGATCTGGACCCTGCTCACCACCATGAGCGAATTGAAGGGTTTTGAGGAAGCCAAGGGCGGCCGGCGGCCCATGGGCGCGGAACACGGCGCGCGCACGGACCGCAGCAGCTGGCTGGAACACCGCGAACAGGAAGCGGCCGAACTGGGCTACGCGCGCCAGCCCTATTGCGTCATCATCGGCGGCGGCCAGGGCGGCATCGCGCTGGGCGCGCGGCTGCGCCAGCTCAACGTCCCCACCATCATCATCGAGAAAAACGCCCGTCCCGGCGACAGCTGGCGCAAGCGCTACAAGTCCTTGTGCCTGCACGACCCGGTTTGGTACGACCACATGCCGTATATTCCTTTCCCGGACAACTGGCCCGTCTTCACACCGAAGGACAAGGTCGGCGACTGGCTGGAAATGTACACCAAGGTGATGGAGCTCAATTACTGGGGTTCGACGTCATGCGAGTCGGCCAGCTTCGACGAGGCCGCTGGCGAGTGGACGGTGCAGGTGCTGCGCGACGGCCAGCCCGTCACCCTGAAGCCGAAGCAGCTGGTGCTGGCCACGGGCATGTCGGGCAAGGCGAACCTGCCGAAGTTCAAGGGCATGGACGTGTTCCAGGGCGAGCAGCAGCACTCGTCGCAGCATCCGGGGCCGGACGCGTATGCGGGCAAGAAGGTGGTGGTCATCGGCGCGAACAATTCCGCGCACGACATCTGCGCCGCCCTGTGGGAAGCAGGCGTGGACGTGACCATGGTGCAGCGCTCGTCGACGCACATCGTCAAGTCCGATTCCTTGATGGACCTGGCCTTGGGCGACCTGTATTCGGAACGGGCGCTGGCGGCCGGCATGACCACAAACAAGGCCGACCTGACGTTCGCCTCGATCCCGTATAAAATCCTGGCCGACTTCCAGAGGCCCGTCTTCAAGACCATCCGCGAGCGCGATGCGGATTTTTACCAGCGCCTGGAAGAACGGGGCTTCATGCTCGATTTCGGCGACGACGATTCGGGCCTGTTCATGAAATACCTGCGCCGCGGCTCCGGCTACTACATCGACGTGGGCGCCTCCGAGCTGGTCGCCGACGGCAAGATCAAGCTGAAAAGCGGGGTCGGCGTGCAGGAGCTGAAAAGCCATTCCATCGTACTGTCCGACGGCACGGAGCTGCCGGCCGACCTGGTGGTGTACGCCACCGGCTACGGCTCCATGAATGGCTGGGCGGCGGACCTGATCTCGCCCGAGGTGGCGAATAAAGTGGGCAAGGTGTGGGGCCTCGGTTCCGCCACGACGAAGGACCCGGGCCCGTGGGAGGGAGAGCAGCGCAATATGTGGAAACCCACGCAGCAGCAAGCCTTGTGGTTCCACGGCGGTAACCTGCACCAGTCGCGCCACTATTCGCAGTACCTGTCGCTGCAGCTGAAGGCGCGCATGGAAGGGTTGAACACGCCCGTGTATGGGCAGCAGGAGGTGCATCACCTGGCGTAAAGGTGATGCACCCCGCGTAGGTCGGATGAGCGGCATGCCGCGTAATCCGACACATTGTTGGCGGCTCATGTCGGATTACGCGCGGCTTTGCCGCACTAATCCGACCTACCGCCACCCCAAAAAAAATGGCGGCGGACCGAAGTCCGCCGCCATTTTGCATCCTGCAGCCAACAATATTATTGTTTGATGGCTTCGATCGCAAACGTCAACGTCACATCATCGCTGACGGCTGGCGCATATTTGCCGGCGTTGAATTCCGAACGCTTGATCTTGGCCGTGGCGTTGGCGCCGCAAGCGTCTTTCTTCAGCATCGGGTGCGGTGCGCAGGCGAACGAGGTGACGGTCAGGGTGACTGGCTTGGTCACGCCTTTCAGGGTCAGGTTGCCATCCACGGACGCCAGCTTGTCGCCGTCGAAATTGAACCTGGTCGATTTGTAGGTGGCGACCGGGTATTTGGCCGTGTCGAGGAAGTCTTCGCCCTGGATGTGCGAGTTGAACAGGGTCGAACCCGTGTCGACGGACTTGGTGTCGATCAGCACTTCGACGGCGCCCGTCTTCGCGGCGCGGTCCAGCGTGACCTTGCCGGTGGTGTTATTGAAACGGCTTTGCTGCGTCGAGAAACCCATGTGGGTGTACTCGAAACGGGGGAAAGTGTGGCTGCCATCGATGACATAGACTTCAGGCGCGGCAACGGCGGACAGCGAGAAGCCGGCGGCGGCGATAAAAGCGAGCAGTTTTTTCATTGTAGGTTCCTGATAGAAAGTGGAGGATGTCAAAACCGCAAGCAGCTGCAGGCGAACGACGCATGCGGCTGATTGTCTGGCTTCAGTTACAACAGATTATGCATGGCATGAAGATCGATGTAAAACGCAAAATATACCTAGTTAGCATCGATAAAATCGATAATAACAACGATGATGTCCACGACAGCGCCTTCTGCTGCCGATTATTGTCTGCATTGCCAAAAATATCCAGCGTTATCCGGCGCCTCAGCACACATCAAATGAGAATGATTCTTGTTATTATTCTACAGGGTGGTTATTATCACGGCCTTGGCGCGCATGCAGCGTCGCCTTGATTCCTCCATAATAGAGCCAAACCCAGAGCAGAAAAACATGACGGCCACCCGCCACACCCGCCACGATATGCGCACCTTGAACGCCCATCATGCCGCCTCCCCGCTCCGCAGCCAGGGCTTGAGCGCCCGCGCCTTCGCCTGATGCGGGAGCCGCACGCCCGGATGCCGCTGCGCGAAGCGCATGGCCGGCGCCTGCGCCGCTGGGCCTGGACCGCCGCAGGCGCCCTGATGGTGCTGCTGGGGATCATCGGCGCCATGCTGCCCGTCATGCCGACGACGATTTTCCTGATCCTCGCCCTGGCCTGCTTCAGCCGCGCCTCGCCGCGCCTCGAGCACTGGCTGCTGCACCATCCCCGCTTCGGCCCGTCGCTGCGCCAATGGCGCGAACACCGTGCCGTCTCGCGGCGCGGCAAGGCCATGGCTTGCCTGGGCATGGCCATCGGCTTTGTCGCCATGTGCCTGGGCCATCCGCCATGGTGGGTCATCGCCATGGTGGGCGCCATGGAAATCGCCGTCCTCGTCTACCTGTTGCGCCGTCCCGAAGGGCCTGCCGCCAGCGGAGCAGAATCTGCCCGCGAAGAGCCATAAGGCAGGCAGCAAACCGCCGTGCCTGCGTCGAAAAAACGCCAAGTCAGCCGAACTTCACACAAAAACACCATGAGGCGTCCGCAGGGCACGTCGAACTTTTCACCAAGATGCGGCTCTGCCACGCCCATCGACGCGATTAAATTCGGTAAGAACGCCGCTTTTCCGCTTTTTCAACTTGAAAACCGGCGCATAGACATTATTTGCATATTCAAAGCAAGATTCTGTCGTAGGAGTAATAACACGATCGGAGGTATACTACGCAACCGACGTAGCAGGCCGGGCGATTTGGCCCCTGCAAGCAAGCCTGTCACGGTCCAATAAAAAAGGAAACACTGCATGACCACACCACACCGTACGCCGGTGATTCGCATCGATGGCGCCAACAAGACCTTCGCGCTGCCCAAGGGCGAACAATTCCACGCGGTCAAATCGGTCACGCTGGAAGTCTATCCCGGTGATATTTTCGGCCTGATCGGCAAGAGCGGCGCCGGCAAATCCACCTTGCTGCGCCTGATTAACCTGCTCGAGCGTCCCGACAGTGGCACCATTACCGTGGCCGGGCGCGAACTGACCCGCCTGGGCAAGAGCGCATTGCGCGACGCGCGCCAGAACATCGGCATGATTTTCCAGCAATTCAACCTGCTGCAAAACGCCAGCGTCTTCGACAATGTCGCCTTCCCCCTGAAAATCCATGGCACCACCAAGGGCGAGCAGATCGCCGCCCGCGTCGAGGAATGCCTGGCGCTCGTCGGCCTGTCCGACAAGCTGCACAGCTATCCGGCGCAACTGTCGGGCGGGCAGAAACAGCGCGTGGCGATTGCCCGCGCCCTGGCCAGCCACCCCGACGTGCTGCTGTGCGACGAGCCGACGTCCGCGCTGGACGCGGAAACGACGCGCGCCCTGCTCGACACCCTGCGCGACATCAATGCGCGCCTCGGCGTGACCATCGTCATCGTCAGCCATGAGCTGTCGGTGCTGGGCGCCATCTGCAACCGCGTCGCCGTCGTGGAAAACGGCGCCATCGCCGAACAATTCGATTTGAGCGACACGGCCACCCCGCGCAAGACGGCGCTGGGACGCGAACTGGCGTATTACGGCACCGAGGCGTTTGAAGCCACCGCATGGAAGGATGCAACACATGTTTGAAGAATCGATCAATAACGTCGTCAACCTGCTGCCGGAAATCTCGGTGGCGCTGGGCCAGACCATGACGATGCTGGGCATCGGATTGAGCGCCGCCATCCTGATCGGCGGCCCGCTGGGCATTGTGCTGTTCCTCGTCTCGGAAGGCCAGTCGCTGGAAAACCGTCCGCTGTCGATGATCCTCGGCTGGCTGGTGAATACCGTGCGCAGCTTCCCGTTCATTATCTTGCTGGTCGCCCTGACGCCGTTTACACGCATCATCGCGGGCACCTCGATCGGCCCGCTGGCGGCTGCCGTGCCGCTGTCGTTCGCCGCCATTCCCTACCTGGCGCGCCTGGTGGAACAGAACCTGCGCGAAGTGCCGCGCGGCGTGATCGAGGCGGCGCATGCCATGGGCGCGTCGGAAATGCAGATCATCTTCCGCGTGCTGCTGGTGGAAGCGCGCTCCGGCCTGGTGCTGGCCCTGACCGTGCTGTCGATCAGCTTCCTGTCGTATTCGGCCGTGGCCGGCGTGGTGGGCGGCGGCGGCATCGGCGACCTGGCCATCCGCTACGGCTACTACCGCTTCGAGACGGACATCATGGTCGTCACCGTGGCCATCCTGATCGTGCTGGTGCAAACCATCCAGTTCGCCGGCACGCGCATCGCCAAGCGCCTCGACAAACGTTAATTCATATTCAGTATTTCAGTACAAGGAAAAGCATGAACCATCTTCGCCGCAATCTGCTCCTGGCCGCCGCCAGCCTGGCCTTCGCCACCGCCGCCCACGCCAAGGATCCGAAAGAACTCGTCATCGGCACCAGCTCCGGCCCGTATTCGGACCAGCTGAAGCTGGGCATCAAGCCCATCCTGGAAAAACAGGGCTACAAGGTCAGGATCGTGGAATTCAACGACTACGTGCAGCCGAACTACGCGCTGGCCGAAGGCTCGCTCGATGCCAACGTGTTCCAGCACATCGTGTATCTGACCAAGTTCGCCACCGATAACAAGCTGCCATTGAGCTCCCTGATCACGGTGCCGACCATGCCGATCGGCCTGTACGGCGGCAAGCAAAAAACCCTGGCGGAAGTCAAAAACGGCGCCACCATCACCATGCCGAACGACCCGACCAACCAGGCGCGCGCGCTGGTGATGCTGGCCAAGATGGGCTGGATCAAGCTGAAACCGAACGTCGATCCGCTGCGCGCTTCCGAGCGCGACGTGCTGGACAACCCGAAGAAGCTCAAACTGGTGCCGCTGGAAGCGGCGCAGCTGCCACGTTCGCTGGCGGACGCCGACTACGCCTTTGTGAACGGTAACTTCGCCCTGGCCGCCGGCATGAAGCTGACGTCGGCCCTTAGCGTGGAAAAGATCTCGGACAGCTACATCAACCTGGTCGCCATCCGCACGGCCGACAAGGCCAAGCCATGGGTCAAGGACCTGGAAGCGGCCTACCGCTCGCGCGCCTTCCTCGACGCGACGAACAAATACCTGGCCGGCTACGAAAAGACGGACTACCAGCTGGCGCTGGAAAAGACGCTGAAAAAATAAACGGCGTGCACCAAACGTAAAAAGGACGGCGAAGCCGTCCTTTTTTATTGTCCGCGCCGCACGGGCGCTGTCATGCCATGCTTAGAAACGGTAGCCCACGCCGACGCCGATCAGGACAGGATCGATCTTGACTTCGCTGGCCTTGGCCGAACCGACGAAGACGTCGCTGCGGATCTGTACTTTTTTGATGTCGAAGTTCAGCGACCAGTTTTTGTCCAGCTTGTAGTCGACGCCAGCTTGCAGCGCGAAGCCCCAGCTGTCATGCTCCAGGCGGCCAGCGCCATTCAGCAGTTTCACGCTCGAAATATTCGTATAGTTCACGCCTGCACCCACGTATGGGCTGAACTGTTTTTCCGGCATGAAGTGGTATTGCAGCGACAAGGTCGGCGGCAAATGCTTGAACGTGCCGATATTTTGGCCACCCAGGGTGACGTCATGCTTTTGCGGATACGTCAGGATCAGCTCGGCAGCGATATTGGGGGTAAAGAAATACGAAATATCGATTTCAGGAATCGTCTTGCTGCTGACGTGGATCGTGTCCGATGCGCCAGCGCCGAAGAGCGGCGTGGATTTATTGGCCGGATCGATATGCACGGCACGCGCACGCACCAGCCATGGGCTTTCCTGCGCCATTGCATTGCCGGCGAATGCGCCGATGGCGGCCAAAACGATTGCTGCTGCAGTTGCGGACTTCTTCATTCTAGTTCCCTCTTTTTGTCGTTAAGTAACGCTGCGAAGTCTAAGAGTGCAGTGCAACAAAAACTTTGATCCACATCAAATAGTGCTAGATGGCATCACTAGAGGGATTTTTTTCTTTGCCCAGGTCAAGAAAATGCGGCATCGCAAAATTAAACCCCCTCGGCAAACAGGCTGGCGAGCCAGTCGGCAAACACGCGCACGCGCGGCGACAATTGCCGCTGATGGGGATACAGCACGGACACGGGCAGCGGGTCGGGACGCCAGTCCCGCAGCACCTCCACCAGCTCGCCGGTGGCCAGCGCCCGCTCCAGGTGATAGCGCGGCGCCTGGATCAGGCCCAGGCCCGCGCGGCAGCAGGCGTGATACGCGTCGGCATTGTTGACGGACACCGTACCCGGCAAGGCCACGCTGTGGCGCTGTCCCGCCACCTTGAAATCGAAGGGCCAGACCTTGCCCGTCTGGGCGGAAAAGAAATTCACGGCGCGGTGGCCATCGAGCTGCGCCAGGTTCTGCGGCGTGCCGTGCGCGGCCAGGTAGGCGGGGCTGGCGCACGTCAGCTGTTCCAGCAACGCCAGCCGGCGCGCCACCATCGACGAGTCGCTCAGCTCACCCACGCGCAGCACGCAGTCGACGCCTTCGCGCACCAGGTCGACGAGGCGGTCGCCCATGCCGATTTCCAGTTCGATCAAGGGATAGCGGGCGCAGAACCGGTCCAGCACGGGCAGGACGAAATGCATGGCCAGGGTCGCGTGCAGGTCGATGCGCAGCTTGCCGGCCGGCTGCTGCATCGCCGAGGAAAACACGGCTTCCGTTTCTTCCAGGTCCGCCAACAGGCGCACGCAGCGCTGGTAATACGCCTCGCCATCGGGCGTGGGCGTCACTTGCCGCGTGGTCCGCTGCAGCAGCCGCACGCGCAGCCGCGCTTCAAGCTGCTTGATCGCATGCGTGACCGTCGCCTTCGGATAGCCGAGGTCATGCGCCGCCTGCGTGAAACTGCGCAGCTCGACGATGCGCGTAAAGATGCGCATCGCATCGAATCGATCCATGCCCCTGCTCCATTGTTATTCCGTGCTGCACAGTGTAGCGATATCGGCCTTGGTTTTGCAATTCCAGCGCAAGATGCGTGCAACGCAATCGGAGCTTGCGCCGATGTCACTGGATACCCAACTGGCTACACCGCATAATATTTCCAGTTCGCACATGCGAATGGTAATGATTATCATTTGCGATATAATGCAGGTTCACGCTTAAGCGCTCGCTCAGGCGATCATAAAAAGGAATGGGAGACATGGATATATTGAGGGAACTGCGTGAATCGGGCTTGAAAGTGACCATCCCCCGCTTGCGGATTCTGCAGCTGTTTCAAGAAGGCGGCATCAAGCATCTGAGTGCGGACGATGTGTACAAACTCTTGCTGGCTGAAAAGATCGACGTGGGCCTGGCCACCATCTACCGCGTGCTGATGCAGTTTGCCGAAGCGGGCATTTTGTTTCGCCGGCATTTCGAATCGGGCCATGCCGTCTTCGAACTGAATGAAGGCCAGCACCACGACCACCTGGTCTGCACGGGTTGCGGCAAGGTCGATGAATTCGTCGATGAAGGCATCGAACTGCGCCAGAATGAAATCGCCACCGAGCGGGGCTTCGTGCTGCACGAGCACGCGCTGTCGCTATACGGTACCTGCGCCGACTGCACGGCGAAGAAAGTCCCGCCGCGCAAAGCCTCCTGAGGCAGCGCGCAAGGTAGCGCCTGGCAAGCCACCTGCGCTACACTGCGTGCGCCGCAGCTCAACCAGGGACAAGCATGTACATCGGAGAAATCGCCCGCCTGGCGGGCACCTCGCCCAAGGCCTTGCGCCACTATGAAACGCTGGGCTTGCTGGGCGACGTGCGCCGCTCCGGCGCCTACCGCGTCTACACGCAGCAAGATCTGGCGCAAGTCAGACTGATACGCCAGGCGCAGGCGCTGGGCTTCCGCCTGGCCGAACTGCTGCCCATCCTGGCCGGCGACGACACGGACTGGGCCGCCCTGTCGCGGCACATCGCCGCCAAGCGCGCACAGATACAGCAGGATATCGCCCGCCTGCGCCGGCTCGACGCGCAATTGGCCGACATCGACGCGGAAATCGGCGACTGCCTGGCGCGCCAGCACCTAAGTAACCCCCAATAAATTATTGTGATTTCTGACTTCCATAACCGGCCCTCTGCGGCGTTGCCCGCTGCTAGCAGTGCTCGCACTGCGTCGCAGCGGGCGCCTTGCATAGCATCCGGTTCTGTTCGTCATAAATTCACAATAATTTCCTGAGGATTACTTAGCGGCCGCTTGACTCTGCCCCCAGGGGCAGGCTTTAGCATGCAAGCTGTTCTTTAATGGAAAGCCTGCAGCATGAGCAACATTACACCCAAACGCATTCTCATCATCCTCGGCCACCCGTCCAGCGACAGTTTTTGCGCCGCCCTGGCCGAGGCCTATGCCGCCACGGCCCGCAGCGCGGGCCACAGCGTGCGCGAACTGCGCCTGGGCCAGCTGGACTTCGACCAGAACCTGCATGAAGGCTACCGCCAGGTGCAGCCGCTGGAGCCGGACTTGCTGGCCGCACAGGAAGCCATCAGCTGGGCCGAACACCTGGTGTTCGCCTACCCGATCTGGTGGGGCGGCGCGCCGGCCCTGCTGAAAGGTTTTGTCGATCGCATCTTCCTGCCCGGCTTTGCCTTCAAGTATCGTCCGGGCAAGGCTTTCCCGGCGCAGCTGCTGAAGGGCCGCACGGCCCAGCTCCTGGTGGCGATGGATACGCCGCCCTGGTATTTCCGCTGGGTCTACCACATGCCCGGCATCCACCAGCTGCGCAAGACGACGCTGGAATTTTGCGGCGTCAAGCCCGTCAAGGTGGCCAGTTTCGGCCCCATGATCGATTCCACCGCAGCGCAGCGCGCGCGTTGGCTGGAACAGGCGCAGGCGCTGGCCCGGCGCCTGTAAGCCCGGCAACGGATTGCCATGCAGCCATCTTGCATACGGTTTTGACAAGCTGGTAATCAAGCCGTCACATTCCAGGGCTACCATGATGATATTGCCTGTTTGTCAGTCGCCTTGCCGTCGCGACAACAAGGGTCCGCTCGTCATGTAAAGGTAGCCGCTGTGGAGTTCAACGCTTCTCGATTGCATCTTCCCCGTTATCGCACCTCCGTGGCGTTTGATCTGTGCATCCCCACGGAATCGGTGCAGGCCGACGCCAGCAATTTCGCCGTGCTGGAACTGTTCACGGAACGGCGAGACATGATGAGCCTGCCCGTCACGGAGCAGCAGAAACCCATCGGCTTAATCAGCCGCAACATCTTCATGTCGCAGATGTCCAAGCCCTTTTATCACGAGGTGTACGGCAAGAAGAGCTGCATCGCCTTCATGGACAAGGAACCGCTGATCGTCGATGGCGCCATGAGCATCGAAGATCTCACCTTCCGCGCCGTGGAAGCGGGCGAAAAGGCGCTGGCCGACGGCTTCATCATCACGGAAGCTGGTGCGCTGGCCGGCGTGGGCTTCGGCTTGCAGCTGATGAACGTGGTGGCCACCATGCAGGCGGAAAAGAATCGGCAAATCATGCACAGCATCGATTACGCCAGCGTGATCCAGCGCGCCCGGCTGCGCACCTCCGATGCGGAATTGCGCGCCACCCTGCCCGACGCGCACCTGGAATGGCAGCCGCGCGACGTCGTCGGCGGCGATTTTTACTTCTTCGAGCGCCACGCGGGCGGCTGGTTCGCCGCCATCGCCGACTGCACCGGGCACGGCGTGCCGGGCGCCTTCATGACCCTGATCGCCTCGTCGGCCCTGAGCCAGGCCTTGCGCGAACTGGGACCGCGCGATCCGGCCGCCCTGATCGACGCCGTCAGCAGCTCCATCAAGACCTTGCTGGGCCAGGACGGCGCCGGCAGCGACAACGCCGGCCACGCCGGTTCGAACGACGGCATGGATTGCGCCTTCCTGTGTTACGACGACGCCAGCGCCAGCCTGCGTTTCGCGGGGGCGAAACTGGCGCTGTACGTGGTGGCGCCGGGCGAAGAGACCGTGCGCGCCATCGACGGCGCGCGCATGGGCGTCGGCTATGTCGACACGCCCGCCGGCTACTGCTGGCACAACGAGACGCTCGCCATTCCCGCCGGCAGCCTGCTGTTCATCACGACCGACGGCTTGCTCGACCAGATCGGCGGCGCGCGCGACATCGCCTACGGCAAGCGGCGCATGCGCGAGCAGCTGCTGGCGCGACGCGACGCGCCCGCCGGCGACGTGGCGGCGGCGCTGCTGCAGGACAGCGCCGCCTGGCAAGGCAAGCAGCCGCGCCGCGACGACCTGACCTTTTTCTGTTTCCGCCTGTAGTTTTGGCGCCATCGAACCACATTATCAACAAGAAACCGGGTCACCGGCTAGCCAGGAGCACGGACGTGCTGTACGAAGAATTCAACGAGTTTTGGGATGTGGCGCGCAAGCGCAACATCATCTTTTTTTACGTGGGCTATTTCTCGCAGCACGTGGTGAGCGCCATTTCCGAAACCATCAAGGCGCGCCTCGACACGGCCGGCGCGGCCGGACCCACGCGGCGGCGCATCTTTTCCTCGTTCATCGAAATGTCGCAGAACATCATGCACTATTCCGCCGACAGCCTGACGCCCGATGCGCAGCTGGACCAGCAGATGCGGCGCGGCTCGTTTTGCATCGGCACGCGCGGCGACAGCTTTTTTCTGCTGTGCGCCAACCCCGTCTCGACGGACAACGTGGCGCAGATCCGCGCCCGCCTGGAGCCGCTGCACACGATGACGATGGAAGAAATCCGCCTCGCCTACAAGAAGGCCCTGCGCGAGGAAGCGCCGTCCGACAGCAAGGGCGCGGGCCTGGGTTTTCTCACCATGGCGCGCGACGCCAGCGAGCCGCTGGAATTCGAATTCGTCCAGGACCCCCAGGAGCCGGGGCACACCATCTTCTGCATCAAAGCCATCATTTGAAAGAGCCGACTCAGGAAAGCATATGCAATTACCGTCACCACTGTTCATCGCCGCGACCCCGAGTTCGCCCGAAATCGACTTCCGTTTCGAGCAGCACACCCTGTCGATCAAGGGCGAGTCCTATCCGGAAAACGCGGCCGCCTTCTATGGCCCGCTGATCGCCACCGTGCGCGCCTACCTGGACGCCTGCCGCGAGAGCGCCATCACCGTCAACGTCTCGCTGGCCTACTTCAACAGCTCCAGCACGAAGATGCTGTTTACCCTGTTCGACACCCTGAACCAGGCCGCCATCGACGGCAACCAGGTACGCCTGAACTGGTATCACGACGAAGACGACGACACCATCCTGGAGTTCGGCCAGGAGCTGCAGCAGGATTTCACGGCGCTCGATTTCCGCGACCACCCCGTGCGAGGCAGCTAGAGCATGCGCGCCGCCATCTCCGAGTCCGGCCTGGAACCCGACCTGTTCACCGTGGAAGCGGCGGCGCTGGCGGCCGCGCGGCGCATGCACGCCGACATTCACGCCAGCGGCGAGGCGCAGCGCCGCGTGCTCGGTGAACTGATCGTTCACTACGAGCGCCTGATGCGCGAGACGCGCCGGCTGATCGGCCGCAGCGACCGCGCCGAGCGCGACATGCATTTGCTGAACCGGCAATTGCAAACCCTGGCCGGCCAGCTCGAATACCGCGCCACGCACGACCCGCTGACGGGCGCCCTGAATCGCGGCGCCGTGATCGAGCATGCCTCGCGCTGCCTGGCGCAGGGCGACATGGCCCTGATCGTGCTCGACATCGACCTGTTCAAGCAGGTCAACGACGATTTCGGCCACCCGGCCGGCGACGGCGTGATCCAGGCCGTGGTCGACTGCCTGAAGGGATTATTGGGACAGGAGACGGCCATCGGCCGGGTTGGCGGTGAAGAGTTTTCCGTGGTCTGGCCCACCTCTTCGCGCGACGAGGCGGCGCAAATCGCGCAGCGCATCTGCGAAAGCGTCGGCCGCCAGCGCCATGCGGCGCCCATCACGCGCGCCATCACCGTCAGCGTGGGCCTGAGCTGGAACCGCGTCGGCACGCCGTTCGAGACGGCCTACAGCCATGCGGACCAGGCCCTGTACCAGGCCAAGCGCGAAGGACGCAACTGCGTGCGCCAGTGGCTGGAGAGCTGAATCAGCGCAGTGAATCAGCGATGATGCTCGCGCGCCATGCTGCCGTCGCGACGCATGGCGGCAGCGGCGCGCTGCATGGCAGCCACCTGCGCCTCGGGCACCTTGAGGTTACAGGCCAGGTAAGTCTGCACGCGGTTGAAGGTCAGCAGCGGTTCCACCTTGCCCTCCCACTCCTTGCCGGCAAACGGCTTGCTGCCCACCGCCATGCCCACTGCCCACAGGTCGATGCGCCCCAGCAGCAGCTTTTGCGGATTGAGCCACTCCTGCGTCACGGGCGCCACGTTCATGCCGTGCTGGCGCAGGTAGTCGTCGCGCGCGTCACCGAGCACCGTGCCGATCACCAGGCCGCGCGCATCGGCCAGGGTACGCAGCGTCAGATGCCGCTCGGCCAGGCCATACAGTATCCACTCCGCTTCGTTGAGGGGACCGATCCAGCGAAATTGTGCTTCGCGCTCTTGCGTGCGGCTGGTGGAAAAGATGCAGGTGTCGGCTTCGCGCAGCGCCTGCGCATACGCGCGCTTCCACGGCAGCAATTCAATACTGTAGGCGATGCCGGCGCGCGCCATGATGTCGCGCACCTTCGTCGTTTCACGTCCCACGACGACATTGCCTTCCATCATGCTCGATGGCGGCAAGTGCTCGCCGACGATGCGCAGACCAGCCGCCACGGCCAGCGCCGGCATCAGCAGCGCCACTGCCAGCAGCCGTGCCATGCTTGCTTGTTTCATGCTTGCTTTCATCTGCTACAGGGGATTTCCGCCGATGTTACCATCGGCCCGCGCCAGCATCGTCGCATATTATCAATTACACCATTTATTTTCTGCAACGTGACAACAGGTCAACGCCGGGACGATCGCCATGCAGGGAGAAAGGGAAGAATCACTGGCGGAAAACAGTAGGAGTCGAACCTACGGGAGAACGTCTGACGCCCTCCACCGGGTTTGAAGCCCGGCCACATCACCGGATGAGTGTGCTTTCCGCGGTGCCTGAGCTAATACTTAGCTGTTGGGCAAGGCTGCCGTATAGGACCATAGCGCCTGCGGGCGCAATAGATGCCCATTGCCAACACGGCGAGTATAACCGACGCGGTCGAAGAACTCCAGAACCTGGATCGCCCGCTTGCGGCCCAGACCGCTTGCGTCGCGGAACACGGCCGCGCTGACGGCGCCGGAACCGGGCGCAAGGCTTGCTTCCTCTTCGGCTTTTTGCGCCAGATCCCGCACCAGCTGCGCCAGCTCGGCCAGCGCCGCCTGGTGATAGAACAGGTCGTGCACGACCTGGCTGATCTGCCCTGCCTTGGCAAGTTTACGCAACAGCCGGCGCGCGTCATCCTCGGCCAGGCCGAAGTCGCGCGCCAGATCGCGCGTCCACGGCGGCTCGAAGCGCCCCTGCTGCAACGCTGCCAGCAAGGGTTCGGCGACCGCCTGCTCCTGCGGCGTCAATTCCACGCTGTGCGTCGGCAGATGCAGGCTGGCGCCGCGCGCCAGCACCTCGCCGCGCGCCAGCAAGCCTTCAACCAGGTGGCTCCACAAGGCGTCTTCCATCTCCGCATCGACGATGCGCTTCAGGCGCCACAGTTCCGGCCCCGCCTCGTCGGGCGCGCGCGCATGGAACACCGCCAGGGCGGCCAGCACGCGCTGTTCCAGCGCCACCTGCGCCGACGGCGCCAGCAGCAGGGCGTCGCCACCGCGCAGGGCGATGCGCCGCGTGTCGGCCGGCAGCGCGATGGCGTTCGCCGGCAGCAGCGACAGGCGCACCAGCAGCGACTCGCGCAAGCCCAGCGGGCTTTGCGCCAGCAAGGCAGCGATATCGCCGTGCGCCACAAAGGCGGCCAGCGCGTCCAGCCAGGCCAGCCTGGCCGGGCTGCGCCGCTTGCGCGCGGGGCCGAACGGATCGAGCACCATGCCGCCACCCACCGTCTGCGTCGCTTGCGCATTGCGCACCACAAAACGGTCGCCGGGCACGCCGTGCATGGGCGTCTCGAACACCAGCTGTACCCTGCCCGTCTGCCCCGGTGACAGGGTCTCGCCATCGAGCATGACGGCGCGCGCCAGCTGGTGCGCCGCGCCCAGGTGCACGTGCAGCGGCGACCAGGCTTTCAATTGCACGCCGGCGTCGGGCAGCAGGGTCAGTTCCACGTCGAGGCGCTCGGAACACTGCGCCAGCTCGGGCGCGACGATCCAGTTGCCCCGCTCGATGCGTTCGCGCTCGATGCCGGCCAGGTTCAGCGCCAGACGCTGGCCCGCCATGCCCGTCTCGGCCGCGCGGTTCTGCGCATGGATGCTGCGCACGCGCGCTTGCGCGCCGCCAGGCGCCAGTTGCAGCATGTCACCAACCTGCGCGCGTCCCGCCAGCGCCGTGCCGGTGACGATGGTGCCCTGTCCCGACAAGGTGAACACGCGGTCCACGCCCAGGCGGAACAGGCGCCGCTCGTCGCGCTGCGGCAGGCTGCGCGCCACCTGCGTCAGGTGCGCCAGCAAGGCGGCCACGCCGGGATCGTTGTCGCGGCTGGCGGCCGTGGGGAAGATCGGGCTGCCCGCCAGCGGCGTACCGGCCAGCAGCGCCTCGATCTCAAGCTCCACCTGCGCCACGCGGGCGCCATCGGCGCGGTCGATCTTGGTCAGCGCCACGGCGCCGCGCGTCACGCCCAGCAGCCGCAAAATGGCCAGGTGCTCGTGCGTCTGCGGCATGATGCCGTCGTCGGCCGCCACCACCAGCAAGGCGAAGTCGATGCCCGTCACGCCGGACGCCATGGTGCGGATGAATTTTTCATGGCCCGGCACGTCGATCACGCCCAGCACCGTGCCGTCGGCCAGCGGCAGGTAGGCATAACCGAGTTCTATCGAAATGCCGCGCGCCTGTTCTTCCTTCAGGCGGTCCGTGTGCACGCCCGTCAGCGCGCGCGTGAGCGTCGTCTTGCCATGGTCGATATGGCCTGCGGTGCCGACGATCATGCGGACAACTCGGCGAGCTGCGCGATGAAGGCCGTCTCGTGCGCCGCTTCCAGGCAGCGCAGGTCCAGCCACAGGGTGTCCTGGCCGATGCGCCCGATCACGGGACACGGCAAGGCGCGCAGGCGCTGCTCCAGCGTTCCCAGGGGATTGCTCAGGCGCGAAGCGGGCGCGCTGCGGACGGCCAGGCCAAAACTGGGCAGCTGGTCGACGGGCAAGGCGCCACTGCCGATCTGGCTTTTCATCGCTTCGGCCGTCACCACGTAAGCGTTGCCCAGCGCGCCTTGCAGCAGCGGCAGCAGGGTTTGCGCCTGCGCGCGCATGGCGGCCGCGGGGCGCGTCAGCAGGCGCAAGGTGGTCAGGCGTTCGGCCAGCAAGTCCGGCGCGCGGTACAGCTGCAGCACCGGGGCCAATGCGGCCAGGGTCAGCTTGCCGACCCGCAGCGCGCGTTTCAGGGGGTTGCGCTTGATCTTCGCGATCAGGTCGGCGCGCCCGACGATGACGCCGCATTGCGGGCCGCCCAGCAGTTTATCGCCGCTGAAGGTGACCAGGTCGGCGCCCGCCGCGATGGTTTCGCGCACCGTCGTTTCATGCGGCAAGCCATACTGCGCCAGGTCGACCAGGGTACCGCTGCCCAGGTCCACCGCCGTCGGCACGCCGTGTTTTGCCGCCAGCGGCGCGAGTTCATCGAGTTCCACGCTTTTCGTGAAACCGGTAATGGCGTAATTGCTGCAATGGACCTTCATCAAGAGGGCCGTGTCTTCATTCACGCCATTCGCGTAATCGGCCAGGTGGGTGCGGTTGGTGCTGCCCACTTCGCGCAGCACAGCGCCCGCGCGCGTCATCACGTCGGGGATGCGGAAGGCGCCGCCGATTTCCACCAGCTCCCCGCGCGAAACGATCACCTCTTTATTCTGCGCCAGGGTATTCAACATCAGCAGCACGGCGGCCGCGTTGTTGTTGACGATGGTGGCCGCTTCGGCCCCCGTCAGTTCGCGCAGCAGTTCCTCGACCAGGTCGTCGCGGTCGCCGCGCTTGCCCGTTTCCAGGTCAAATTCCAGGTTCATCGGCCACTGCAGCGCTTCCACCACCGCTTGCACGGCGGCGTCGGGCAGCAGCGCGCGGCCCAGGTTCGTGTGCAGCACGGTGCCCGTCAGGTTGAACACGGCGCGCAGCCGCGAGCGCGATTGCGATTGCAGGCGTTCGTCCATTTGCGCGACGATGGCGGCGCTCGATGCGCCCTCTTCGCACACGGCCCCCGCCAGCATGGCGGTACGCAGTTCGGCCAGCACGGCGCGCGCGCAGGCCAGGGTCTGCACGCGGCCGTAGTGTGCTATCAGGGCCAGGCAAGCCGCGTCGCCCAGGATGCGGTCCACCGACGGCAGGCGCACGGTTTGCCCCGTCGTCATGCTGGCTGGCCCTCGCCGCTGTCGTTCTTCCCCAGCCACAGCAGCGGATTGCCGCTGGCGCGCTGGTAGCCCGCTTCGCCCACCAGCAGGTCGAGCATCAGGCTGGCCAGGTCGTCGGCCAGCGGCTCGACGTTGTAATCGTGTTCCTGGTTGAAGACTTTGCGATAGGTATGGCAATCGTCGCAGGTTTCCGCGCGCGCCACTTTTTTAGGATCATTCGCCTTGTTGGGCAATTTGTCGTCCTTGGCCGCCACGGGGTCGAACGGCTTTGCGTCGGCCGCGTCCAGGCCCTGGTAGGCGATCTTGCCATTCTGTTCGCAGGTCGAGCACTTCACGCGCACCATATGCCATTCGCTTTCGCAAATGCCGCAGTGCAGATAGCGGTAGCCCTGCGACTGGCCGCCGATGCGGATCACGCTGGCGACGGGATGCGAACCGCAGACGGGGCACAGGGTGCCCGTTTCCAGGTCCGGCACGCGCGCGGCGCGCAGTTCGCTGGCCGACACCGACCATAAAATCTGCAGCGCGGCGGCGACGAACGGCGCGTGCATGGGATTGAGGTTGTCGCCGTTTTCATCGAGCACGGCATCGGCGCAGGCGTCCAGCGCTGGCGCGTCGAGCGCGCGCAGCTGGGCCAGCACCTGGGTCAGGCCGCCCGATAATGCCGGCTGGCTGGCCGCCGTGGCGGCCAATTCATCGAGCAGGCTGGCAAAGATGTCGCGCCAGACGGGCGGACGGGCGCCATTCACGGGCAACACGGGCATGCGGTGCTGCATCGCGCGGCGCAGCGCGTCGGGGTCGGCGGCGGGCACGGCGCCGGGCGCCAGTTTTCCCACCACGGCGGCCTGCGCGTCGGCCAGCGCGGCCATCAGCACCAGGTAACCCTGCATGCCCGCGTCGACGGGGATGCCCTTGATCTTGCCCTGCGCCAGTTCGCGCAAGCGCAAGGCGCGCGCCTTGAACAGGCTGTCAGGCTGCGGCAGCAGCAGGCGCGGAATCGCGTTGTGGTCCAGGCCTTCGATTTCGCCTGGCTGAAGAATGCGTTGTACCAATGGAGTTTTCCCATCAAAAAAAGCAAGGCAGAGCCAGCGGAGTTGGCTGTGCTGTAAAAGTATTTTAATCGATAAAAAGAAAGGGGCCAGTCCTGGGGGACTGGCCCTGGCTGTCGCTGGCAGAGAAAAACGCCGGCGGCGGAGCATGTCGGCTTACGCGAAGCTAAGCCGACCTACCCTTCTGCTTACTTTTCCGTATGACGGATCACCGCTTCAAACCACTTCGGATGGTGCTTGCGCGCCCAGCCGTAGGTGACGGTGCCGCGCACCATGGCGCCGATCGAGCCCTTGACCCAGATCGCCGCGTAGATGTGCACGATGATGGCGCAGATGATGGCAAACGCACAACCGGCATGCAGCAAGGCGGCAAAGCGCACCACGTCGATCGGGAAATAGAACGCGAAATACGCGCGCCAGATCACGATGCCCGACAGCAGCAAGCCGATCATGCTGGCCAGCAGCGCGAAGAACAGGATCTTCTGGCCGGCATTGTATTTGCCGATCTTCGGCAGCTTGTCTTCGCGGTTGTTGAGCACGTCATCCATCTGTTTCAGCCACTGTTTGTCGCCGTCCTCGAACTTGTTGTGGTGCCAGAAGCGCACCACCAGGATCGCGAACGAGACAAACATCACCAGGCCGGCAAACGGATGCAGGATGCGCGTCCATTGCCCGCCGCCAAACAGGTTCGCCAGCCACGCCATCGAAGGATGGAACATGGCCAGGCCGGACAGCGCCAGCATGACGAAGGTGATGGCGGTCACCCAGTGATTCGTGCGCTCGTTCGGGTTGTAGCGTTCGATCAAGGGATTGCCATCCTTGTCGCGCAGCTTGCCATCGTGAAGGTCACTATGCTTCATGCTGTTCCTCCCGGATGCGCCTGGCCTCTTCCAAGGCTTCGTGCTCTTCGTCCTTGTTCACTTCGTTCGGACCGACACGCGTGTAATGGAAGAAGCCTGCCAGTGCCGTGGCAGCCATGCCGGCCACCGCCAGCGGCTTGGACCAGCCCTTCCAGAAGCCCACCATCGGGCTGATGCGCGGGCGTTCCGGCAAGTTCGAATACAGCTTCGGCTTGTCGGCATGGTGCAGCACGTACATCACGTGCGTGCCGCCCACGCCCAGCGGATCGTACAGGCCCGCGTTCTCGAAACCGCGCGACTTCAGGTCGACGATGCGTTCTTCCGCATGCACCTTCATGTCTTCCTTGGTGCCGAAGAGAATGGCGCCCGTCGGGCAGGTTTTCACGCAGGCCGGTTCCTGGCCCACGGCCACGCGGTCCGAGCACAAGGTGCACTTGTAGGCGCGGTCGTCCTTTTTCGAAATGCGGGGCACGTCGAAAGGACAGCCGGCCACGCAGTAGCCGCAGCCGATGCAGTTTTCCTGGTGGAAATCCACGATGCCATTCGTGTACTGCACGATGGCGCCCGGCGCCGGACAGGCTTTCAAACAGCCCGGGTCCTCGCAGTGCATGCAGCCATCCTTGCGGATCAGCCACTCGAGGTTGCCGTCGTTGTCTTCGTGTTCGGCAAAACGCATCACCGTCCACGATTGCGGCGTCAGGTCCGTCGGATTATCATAGGTGCCATGGTTTTCACCGACTTCGTCGCGCAAGTCGTTCCATTCCATGCACGCCGTCTGGCAAGCCTTGCAGCCGATGCATTTCGACACATCGATCAGCTTGGCCACGGTGCCCGTCACCGGGCTGCGCGCTTGCGGCGGTGTCACCGTGGTCGCCGACAGGCGCCGGATATCTAAGGATTGCAGTGCCATTATTGAGCTCCCATCATGCTTTTTCCACCTTCACGAGGAAGGACTTGAATTCCGGCGTTTGCGAATTCGCATCCCCCACGCCCGGTGTCAGGGTATTGATCAGATACCCCGGCTTGGCCACGCCCGTAAAGCCCCAGTGCAGCGGCAGGCCCACGGTATGCACCTGCTTGCCCTCGATCATCAACGCCTTGATGCGCTTGGTAACCACGGCCTTGGCGATGATGTGCCCCCGTTTGGAACTGACGCGCACTTCACCGCCAGCAACGACGCCGATGCTCTTGGCCAGCTCTTCGCCGATTTCAACGAATTGCTGCGGCTGGATGATGGCATTCAGGCGCGCATGCTTGGTCCAGTAATGGAAATGCTCGGTCAGGCGGTAGCTGGTCGCCACATGCGGATATTCCTCATGCGTGCCGAACATTTTCCGGTCATCGGCGAACACGCGCGCGGCCGGATTGCTGGTCGCCTGCGGGTTTTTCGGATGCATGGGGTTGTAGCCCAGCGGATTTTCGAACGGCTCGTAATGCTCGGGGAACGGTCCTTCGGCCATGGCGCCGCGCGCAAAGAAGCGCGCCACGCCTTCGCCCAGCATGATGAACGGACCCATGCCGTTTTCCGGCGGTTCGTCGACCTTGAAGTCGGGAATATCGGCCCCGCTCCAGTTGGTGCCATTCCATTCGATCAACTTGCGCGTCGGATCGAACGGCTTGCCCTTCAAGTCGCATGAAGCGCGGTTGTACAGCACGCGGCGGTTCGCCGGCCACGCCCAGGCCCAGCCCAGGGTCTGGCCGATGCCGGTCGGGTCGCTATTGTCGCGCCGTCCCATCTGGTTGCCCGCCTGCGTCCAGCTGCCGGCGAAGATCCAGCAACCGCTGGTGGTGGTGCCGTCGTCGCGCAATTGCGCAAACGAGGCCAGCTGCTCGCCCTTTTTCACCAGCAGCTTGGTCGCGTCCTTCGGATCGTACAAGTCGGCCAGCGCCTTGCCGTTGAATTCGCGGGCGATTTCTTCCGGCTGCGGGTTCTCCGGCTGCGCATAATTCCACGTCAGGTTGAGTATAGGATCGGGGAACTTGCCGCCCTCTTTCTTGTACATGCTGCGCATGCGCAAGAACAGGCCCGACATGATTTCCAGGTCGCTGCGCGCCTGGCCCGGCGGTTCGGCCGCCTGCCAGTGCCACTGCAGCACGCGCGAAGAGCTCACCAGCGAACCGCGTTCTTCGGCGAAGCAGCTGGTCGGCAAGCGGAACACTTCCGTCATGATCTTGGTGGGATCGACTTCATGGTATTGCCCGTGCGGCTTCCAGAATTCGCCCGTTTCCACGGCCAGCGGGTCCATGATGACGAGGAACTTCAGCTTCGACAGCGCTTCCGTGACCTTCTGCTTGTTCGGCGCGGACGCCAGCACATTGAAGCCCTGGCAGATATAGCCCGTCATCTTGCCTTGGTGCATGTTCTCGATGGCTTGCATCAAGTCATACGGCTTGTCGAGTTTCGGCAGGTAATCGAAGGCGTAATTGTTCTCGGCCGTGGCGAAATCACCCCACCACGTCTTCATGAAGCTGACGTGGAACTTGCGGTAATTGCTCCAGTAGCTGAGCTGGTTCGGCCGCAGCGGCTTGGTGGCGCGCGCAGCGATATACGCATCGAAATCCTGCTCGCCCTCGTTGGGCAGGGTCATGTAACCCGGCAACAGGTTCGACATCAGGCCCAGGTCGGTCAAGCCCTGGATGTTCGAGTGGCCGCGCAAGGCGTTCATGCCGCCGCCCGCGATACCCATGTTACCCAACAGCAACTGCACCATGGCGCCCGTGCGGATGGTTTGCGCGCCCGTCGAGTGGTGCGTCCAGCCCAGCGCGTACAGGATGGTGCCGGCGCGTCCCGGCACGGCGGTCGAAGCCAGGGCTTCCGCCACCTTGTGGAACTTGTCGGGCGACACGCCGCACGTCCGTTCGACCATTTCGGTCGTGTAACGTGAGTAGTGCTTCTTCATCATCTGGTAGACGCAGCGCGGGTGTTCCAGGGTCGGGTCGACCTTGGCATAGCCGTCGTCGCCGATCTCGTAATCCCAGGTGGCCTTGTCGGTGTACTTGCCTTTTTCCTTGTCGAAACCCGAAAACAGGCCATCTTCGAACGCATAGTCTTCGCGCACGATGAAGGGCATGTCCGTGTAGTTGCGCACGTACTCATGCTGGATCTTGTCGTTCGTCAGCAGATAATTGATGATCGCGCCGAGGAAGACGATGTCCGTGCCGGTACGCGTGGCGCAGTAGTAATCCGCCACGGATGCGGTACGGGTAAAACGCGGATCGACAACGATCAGCTTGGCCTTGTTATGCGCCTTCGCTTCCGTGACCCATTTGAATCCGCAAGGATGTGCTTCTGCTGCATTGCCGCCCATGACCAAAATCACATCGGCATTCTTGATATCGACCCAATGATTCGTCATCGCGCCACGGCCAAACGTCGGGGCAAGACCTGCCACCGTCGGTCCGTGTCATACACGCGCCTGATTATCAAAGGTCAGCATTCCCATGCTGCGCACTGTCTTGTGGGTCAGATACCCGACCTCGTTGCTGCCGGCGGACGCGGCCAGCATGCCGGTGGAGAGCCAGCGGTTGACGGTCTTGCCGTCGGCATTCTTTTCGATCAGGTTGGCGTCGCGGTCATCCTTCATCAGGCGCGCGATCTTGTCGAGCGCCACATCCCAGGAGATCGGTTGCCATTCCGTGCCGCCCGGCGCGCGGTATTCGGGCACTTTCAGGCGGTTCGGGCTGTGGATGAAGTCGACCAGGCTGGCGCCTTTCGGGCACAGGGTGCCGCGGTTCACCGGATGATCGGCATCGCCTTCCACGTGGATGATGCTGGAGACGGCATTTTTCGCACCGTCGCCCAGACCATACAGCAGGACGCCACATCCTACCGAACAGTAAGGACAGGTATTGCGTGTCTCGGTGGTGCGAGACAGCTTGTATTGCCGCACTTCCGCCATCGCCTGGCCCGGTGCGAAACCGAGCAGGGCGAGGCTGGAACCAGCAATGGTCGCGCCAGTTACCCGAAGGAACTGGCGCCTGGACATCTGAACCATATTCAGGCCTCTATGATGTGAGTAAATAAAAAGTCATACGGCGTCGTGGTAGTGTCATATCACCAAGATATAAGCACCATGCCTATGCCGTATGACAGTATTTTACCCCTCAAACCTCATCAAGGCTCAGTCCGCCGGAGAAAATTGCACATAGTCAACATTATTTGAGCGGTACTGAATAGTTCCTCTAAACAATCCCAGCCTGCCCGACGTAGCTCCCGCCATGAAAAACCTGCTCGCAAGCGGGTTTTTCATGGGCGAGACCGAACTTGCAAGCTAATTTACAGGCTGTAGCGCAAGGTCAGCGCCACGTTGCGCGGCGCACCCGGCAAGCTCAGGTTCGGGCTGGAACCGTGGCCCGACACGATGTAGCGCGTGTCGCCGATATTGTTGACGTTCAACTGCACTTCATAGCGGCCCGTGCGGTATGCGGCCATGGCGTCGGCCGTCACGTAGCCGGGCAAGACCACCGTGTTGCCCGGATTGGCGAAACGGCTGCCGACGGCATTCGCGCCGCCGCCCACCGTGAAGCCGTGGCCCAGGTCTTTCGTCAGCCACAGATTGGCCGTGTTGCGCGCGGTCAGGGTGGCGCGCTTGCCTTTGACCGGCACTTCTCTGGCAATGATGCCGCCCGGCACATTGACGCTCTTGTCGACGGCGATGGAGTCGGTGATGGTGGCGTCCAGCCAAGCATAGCCGGCCATCATTTTCCAGCCGTCATGCAAGTCCGCGTTGAAGGTCAGTTCCAGGCCGTCCGTGCGCTGCGTGCCGACGGGCACGATGCGGTTCGTGATGGGGTCGCTGGTCTTGATGTTGTCGCGCTCCAGGCGGAACAGCGACACGGTGGCATTCGCGCGGCCGCCCCACAGCTCGTACTTGGCGCCCACTTCCGTGTTGCGCGTGGTTTCCGGCGCCAGGTCGGCGTTATTCGCGGCCAGGGCGAAATTCTCGCCACTGGGCTGGAACGAGCGGCTCCACGACGCGTAGTACGACTGCGTCGCGCCCGGTTGCCAGACGAGGCCGGCGCGGGGGCTGTAGGCCGCATCCGTGCGTGACAGGTCCGCCGTCGTCACACCAAGCGCATTGGCCAGGCGCGACTGCTGTTTATACCGGTCGTAGCGCAGGCCGGCCAGCGCCTTCCACTCGTCGCTGAACGCAATGGCATCCTGCACGTAGGCGGCGGCCGTGTCGTAGGTACCGAAGGTATCGCTGCGCGCGCCCAGTTTGCTGCGATCGACGACGGGCAGGACAGGATTGAAGATCGACACATTCGTCGCCACCACGGTCGAAGCCCAGCTGTTGGCATCCTTGTTTTGCTTGCCGAACTCGGCGCCGTACAGCACTTCGTGGCGCAGGCTGCCCGTGACCAGTTTTTGCGTCAGTTCCGTCTGGTTGAACCAGCCGCTCTCGTCGCGGTTCAGCTTGGCGTGACCGAGGTTCATCGTGCCTTTGACTTCGTTGACGTTGCCGGAAATATTCGTGTTGTTGCGGTCCAGGTGGTAATCGTAATAGCGGAAGGCATTGCGCAACGACAAGGACTCGCTGAACTTGTGCGTCAGGGTGGCGGCCGTGGAGACCACGCGCGACTGGCTGAAGTCCGCATCGCGGGCGTTGGCGGCGCCATAATAGGTGCCCGCATCGACGGCGACGGGACGGCCATGCCAGGACGGGATGCCGAAGTCCGTCAGGCGGCGGTCTTCCAGATAGTCGCCCTGCAGCAGCAGTTTCGTCGCGCTCGACAGGCGGATGGCCACGGAAGGCGCGATCGCCGTGCGGTTGATGAATTGCTGGTCGCGGTAGCTGTCGGACACTTCGCGCGCGCCCGTGACGCGCCAGTCCACCGTCTCGCCCACTCTGCCCACGTCGACTTCGCCGCGGCGCCCTTTTGTATTCGTCAGGCTCAGGGCCACGTCCGTGATATCGATGCCGGGCTTTTTGGTGATGCGGTTCACCAGGCCGCCCGAGGAGCCGCGGCCGTACAGCACGGCGGCCGGCCCCTTGATCACTTCCAGTCGCTCCACATTCGACAGGTCGCGGAAATACAGGGCGTCATCGCGGAAGCCGTCGACGAACTGGTCGCCGATGGCCGTGAAGCCGCGGATGAACACCTGGTCGCGCTGGCCATCGCCGGTGGACAAGCCCACGCCGGGGATGTTCTTCATGATGTCCTGGATCGACATGGCGTTCTGGTCGCGGATGACGGCGGCCGGCACCACGTTGATCGTCTGCGGCACGTCGCGCAGGGCCATTTCCGTCTTGGTACCGCTGGCGGACGTGGCGGCGACATAGCCATTGTTGTCCTTCGACGCCGTCACGGTGACGGCGGGCAAGCTTTCCTGTGCCCAGGCCGCCAATGGCGTGGCGCCAAAGGTCAAGGCGCCCAGTACGGCGATGGTGATCGGTTTACATCCTGGCTTGCGCTGTTGCTGCATACAATTCCCTGGTCGATTATTTAATACGAATGATTATCATTAGTATTTTATCAGCCGGCGCGGCGAAAAGTAAGGCGAAATGTAAGTGATAGTACTTATGAATCAGGTACTTGATGTAAAAAAGCAACAATGAGTTAATATCAATAAGTAATTAAAATTGCCGTAAAAAACTATTTCCGTGCGTCAATGCTATACTTGCGGTTGCTGGTTAGCGGCATCCCAGGCCGCCACACCCCTTGCTTTACCTCCAACGCCGTGCACAGCGCGGCGCGCCGCAATGCAATCACGCGGCACCCGAAGACCCCGATCCCCTGCGCCTTGCGGCGCCTGTCCGCCCCTGCTGGCGGCGGCGATCATGACTATTAAATTGTTAGGAATTACATGAAAAACCTGAACATCGGCAGCCGCCTTGGCGTCGGCTTTGCTGTCGTATTGCTGTTGCTTGCCGCCTTGACCATCACCGCCCTGGTGCGCATGCAAACGGCCAGCGACCTGACCTACCGCCTCATCAATACCAGCATCAAGAACCAGCGCATGGTGGCCGAATGGTCGAAGATCATTGAATTGAACAGCGTGCGCGGCGTGGCCTCGTTTGAAATCACCGATCCTGTCGTGCGCGCCAAGATCGAGGCAGACTTGAAAGTCGATGCGGACCGCTCCAGCAAGCTGCAGGACGACATCATCGCCTCGCTGCTCAACCCTGCCGTGATCGAGCAGTTCAAGGTCGTGCGCAAGGTGCGCACCGATTATGTGACGACGCGCGCACGCGCCTTCAAGATGAAGGCCGACGGCGACGTGGCGGGTGCCAAGGAAGTGTTCGAGAAGGAAGTCGCGCCGATCACCGTGGCTTACCTGGCCGAAGTAAAACGCTTTGCCGGCATGCAGATCAAGGCGGCCGACGGCGTCGGCAACAGCATCATCGAGGCCTACAGCAGCACCCGCATCTTCCTGATCACCATGGGCGTGCTGGCCGTGCTGATGGGCATCGGTTTCGCCTGGTGGATCACGCGTTCGATCACCGGCCCCATCCGCGCCGCCGTGAAAGTCGCGGAAACCGTGGCAGCGGGCGACCTGAGCAGTGTCATCACGGTGCAGGGCCGCGATGAAACGGGCCAGCTGATGCATGCACTGAAAACCATGAACGACAGCCTGGTCGGCATCGTCGGCCAGGTACGCAGCGGCACCGACACCATCGCCACGGCGTCCGCGGAAATTGCCGCCGGCAACCAGGACCTGTCGTCGCGCACGGAACAGCAAGCCAGCTCGCTGGAAGAAACGGCCTCGTCGATGGAAGAATTGACCTCGACCGTGAAACAGAATGCCGACAACGCGCGCCAGGCCAGTAAACTGGCCGGCGACGCGGCCGGCATCGCCAGCCGCGGCGGCGCCGTGGTGGCCGAAGTGGTCGCCACCATGGGCGAGATCAATACCTCGTCGAAGAAGATCGTCGACATCATTTCCGTCATCGACGGCATCGCCTTCCAGACCAATATCCTGGCCCTGAACGCGGCCGTGGAAGCGGCCCGCGCCGGCGAACAGGGTCGCGGCTTCGCCGTCGTGGCAACCGAGGTGCGCAACCTGGCGCAGCGCTCGGCGGCGGCGGCGAAAGAAATCAAGGGCTTGATCGACGACTCCGTGCAAAAGGTCGACGTGGGCACGGACCTGGTCGACAAGGCCGGCAAGACGATGGAAGAAATCGTGCAAAGCATCGGCTTCGTCACCTCCATCATGAGCGAGATCAGCAACGCCAGCGAAGAGCAGAGCGCCGGCATCGAGCAAGTCAACCAGGCCATTTCCGAGATGGACCAGGTAACCCAGCAAAATGCGGCGCTGGTGGAAGAAGCCTCGGCCGCAGCCGAAGCGATGCAGGAACAGGCGAGCGAACTGGCGCAGGTGGTCAGCGTGTTCCGCCTGGACGCCAACGCGGCGGCGACCGACCGTTTCAGCATGAAAGCGGCGCAGCGCAGCGCGCCGGCCGCGCCAGCAACCCCGGCCGCGCCTGCCCGCAAGGCCTCGGCCCCTGCCCTGCGCCTGCCCGTGACGCGCAAGAGCGGCAAGGCGCCGGCGCCGGCCGAAGGCGAGTGGGAAGAGTTTTAAGTCCGCATCAACCGCAAGAACAGCTATTGCCGGCGTATCTCGGCAATAGCCGCCTCCAGCACCTCGTCGCGCCCGGCCCGTATGCCGGCAAGCGTGGGCCTGACCTCGATATCGGGGATGATGCCCACGCGCTGCGTGGGGCGCCGGTCCGGATAAAACACGCCGGTGCCGCTGATCAGGGTGCTCAAGCCGCCCGGCAGCGCAAACCGCGAGCTATTGCCATCGGCGCCGGCCGTGGTGCTGCCGACCACCTTCGCGCGCGGCGCCACGCGCAAGGCCATGGCCGTGTACTCAGCCCGGCTCTGGCTGACTTCATCGACCAGCAGCATGACCTTGCCCGCATAGTGCGGCGCTTGCGGACGCAAGACCTCGGCCCCGGTCCAGTGGAAGGCGCCGGGGTTGCCAAGGTCGCCCTTGGTAAAGCGGGCAAACTCCGTGGGCCGCTCGACCAGGTAGGCCCCCAGGTCAAAGACGACAAACTCGCGCGGGTAGTTGCGTATATCGATAATCAGGCCGCGGCTGCCCGCCGCCGCTGCCATATGCGCCGCCACGTCGGCCCGCTTGAGGTTCGACAGCTTGAGGTAGGCGATATCGTCGCCCAGGCGCTGGAACGTTTCCCCTTCCCTGTCATGCGTATCCGCACCCGCTTGCCGCCTGGCTGGCACGCGCTGCACCGTCAACTCCACGTCCCCCTGCTCGCGGCGTAGCTGCAGCCGGGTTTCACCGCAAGCGCCAGTCGTCAGCTTGCCCGCCATGTCGCGCAGCCGCGCCGCTTCATTCGATGCCGCATAGTAGGGCCGCCAGGCGGCGACCAGTTGCGCCACCGGCACGCCATCGACGCTGGCGATGACGTCGCCGACCTGCAATCGCGTCGCCGCCCCGGCTTCGGCTTCCCGGTAGCCGACCACCACGGCGCCGTTGTCGATGAAGCGCAGCTTGACTGGCAAGTGGCACTCGCCCACGGGCGGACGCACGTGCAGCGAACTCCACAGATTGCTGTGGGTATCGTGCAGGCGCGCGATCACGGCCATCATTTCCAGCTGATAGCTGGCGCGGTCCCTGGCCAGCGCGATACGCGGCAGCGACTGGCGCAGGACGTCATCCCAGTTTTCGCCTGTCATATCGCGGTAGGGCGACCAGTATTCGATGATATTCCAGAAGCGAAACAAGGCCAGCAACTGAAAGCCGGCATCGGGCAGCGCTATATTCTCGTAGGCGATCTCATGCTCAAAGACGGGATTGCCCAGCTGCTCGTGCAAGCGCAGATAAAACTGGCTGGCCGACGCCGGCCGGCGCAGATAAATGTGCCGCAGATCGGCACGCAGGCCGGCGCCGAGCAAGCTCGCATCGTCCAGCCATTGCAGTGCGGGACGCAGATGCAGCTCGCCCTGCGCCGGGACGGCACAAGGGTCGCAGTCGGCAAGTGTCCCAAGACCGGCGATCCATTCCCGCAGCACGGCGTCGCCCGCCGCCCTGTCGGGCGCGGCCAGCATGCGGGGCATGACACGCAAGAGTTCGTAGTCCCACTGCCGCCCGCCTGCGGTGATCAAGGGGTGATGGTATTTCAGGAACCCCCATACCTTGCCGAGCACGGCGAGATTGTCGACTTGCGCTGGCGTCACGGCATCGAGCGCGATGCGCGAGCCGGCATCGAATGCGTGATCGGTATCAAACGCGGCGTGGCCGCCGTCCTGCGCAAAAGCCAGGGGTGCCGCACCAACGAACAGAATGGCAATGGCTGGCATGCACCAGCGCGCCAGCCGCAAACAGGGTATCCATTTCATCGAGCATCCTTCTCGACAGCAAATCAGCTCAGGCGGGCTTGCGCATCCGCGACCAGGGTAGCCAGCTCGCGCGGCACCGCCTGCGCCAGGAAATCGAGCGCCAATTGTTCCGGATCGATGGCGGCGTCCGGCGACAAGCCATGCTCGAAGCCGCCCACCATGATGCGACAGAAATGCGGTGATTCCACCCGCGTTTCCACATACCAGCAGCCCGCATGGCCTTGCACGAAGTATTCGCCGATAAAGTAGCCGAGCATGGTTTTCACCCATTGCCAGCTCTCGTCGCGGATGACGATGGTGCGCATGGCCGCATCGATGTACGGCAGGTATTCGGCCGCGTTCGTCAACACTTCGTGCGCCGGCTGGATGCCCAGGCGCTCGACAAAGTTCACCAGCGAGGCGCCCAGCGCGTCATAGTAGGCATCGAAACCCGCCTGGCTTTGTTGCAGCAATTGTTCTTGTTCGTTCGACAGCATTCACACTCCACAGACATTCAGCAATCCCCTATTTTACGCCACGCTCACATCCACTCCGGCCCGCTGCAGCAAGGCCTCATTGCGGGCGGACAACTGCGTCACCTGCAGGTACTTGCCCGCCTTGTCGTAGCGCTCATACAGCGCCTCGATGGCGGCGATGGCCGAGTGATCGGCCATGTGCAGATGCCGGCAATCGAGAGTCACGCGCGCCGGGTCGTCCGCCGGCTGGAACAGCTCCTGGAAGTGCGTGGCCGAGGCGAAAAACAGGGTGCCGTGCGGCAAGTAGACGCGCATGCCAGGACTGCTGTCATCGATGTCGGCACGCATGTCGCGTGCATGTTGCCAGGCAAAATTCAAGGCGGCGATGACGATGCCGCACAGCACGGCCATCGCCAGGTCCGTGAACACCGTGATGACCGTCACGGCGACGATCACCAGCGCATCCTGCAACGGTACCTTGCCCAGCACGCGCAAGGAACCCCAGGCAAACGTCTGCTGCGCCACCACGAACATCACGCCCACCAGCGCGGCCAGCGGGATGCGCTCGATCAGCGGCGAGAGGAACAGGATGAACAATAAAATCATCACGCCGGCCGTCACGCCCGACAGGCGCGAGCGCCCGCCCGAGCTCAGGTTGATCATGGTCTGCCCGATCATGGCGCAGCCGCCCATGCCGCCAAACAGTCCCGACACGACATTCGAGGCACCGAGGGCGATGCATTCGCGGTTCGGCTGGCCCCGCGTTTCCGTTATCTCATCGGTGAGATTGAAAGTGAGCAAGGTTTCCAGCAAGCCCACCATGGCCATCAGCGCCGCATACGGGAAAATGATGTGCAGGGTCGCCATGTCCAGCGGCACGCTGGGCCAATGCAGGGCCGGCAAGCCGCCGGCGATATGCGCGAGGTCGCCCAGGGTGCGCGTGGGCAGGTGCAAAAAATGGCTGAGCAGGCCCACGCCCAGGATGGCCACCAGCGCGGGTGGCACGGCCTTTGTGATGCGCGGCAGCACGTAGACGATGGCCATGGTCAGCGCCACCAGCGCGCCCATCACGAGCAAGGGCGTGCCTTGCAGCCAGGTTTCGCCGTGCGGCGTGGCCTGGCGAAAGTGTTCCAGCTGCGCCATGGCGATGACGATGGCCAGGCCATTCACAAAGCCCAGCATCACCGGGTAGGGCACCATGCGGATCAATTTCCCAAGGCGCAAGATGCCGAACAGCGCCATGATGATGCCGCTGAGCACCACGGTGGCCAGCAGGTATTGCACGCCATGTTGCGCTACCAGCGCCACGATGACGACGGCCATGGAACCTGCGGCGCCCGAAATCATGCCGGGGCGCCCGCCAAAGATGGCCGTCAATGCGCAAATGATGAAGGCGCCATACAGGCCCATCAGGGGATTCAACTGCGCCACCAGGGCGAAGGCGATGCATTCGGGCACCAGGGCGAATGAGGTGGTCAGGCCAGCCAGGACGTTTTTTTGTAGATTCGAGAACCACTCTTCCCGAAATGTTGCGTTGATCATTGATTCAAATCCAGGGTCGGAACGGGGAAATACCGGCCTGATGGAAAATAATCGGGCGCAGCCATGCCAGCGGGCGTCACAGAAAAGCTGCGCTGAGCTTGAACGGAACAGAAAAGTCGTCAGTGACTACATCGGTATGGCGGAAAGGGGGAAGTTTCATCAAGGCGCCAGGCGGCGCGGCTGAGCTTGCTGGCATTATACAAGATGCACAGCGGGCAAAAAAATAGCCCACTCGAAAGTGGGCTATTTTTTTTCATCTGGAGGCGAGGACGGGAATCGAACCCGTCTAAACGGCTTTGCAGGCCGCTGCATAACCTCTTTGCTACCTCGCCAGAGGAACTGCTTGGATGCGCCTTGCGGCCCACCTTGAAAACTGGAGCGGGAGAAGAGTCTCGAACTCTCGACCTCAACCTTGGCAAGGTTGCGCTCTACCAACTGAGCTACTCCCGCATTGGAGCTTGTTTACCGCTTAATCACGCCGCATGACTGCTTTGCGGCGGATAAAAAAAGGAAGCCAGCTTAGCTTCCCCTTAGAATTCTGGAGCGGGAGAAGAGGCTCGAACTCTCGACCTCAACCTTGGCAAGGTTGCGCTCTACCAACTGAGCTACTCCCGCATGGAGCTTTCATTTACTGTTATTACGCCAATTACTATACTGCTTCGAGCTTTTACTGGAGCGGGAGAAGAGGCTCGAACTCTCGACCTCAACCTTGGCAAGGTTGCGCTCTACCAACTGAGCTACTCCCGCTTTGCAACATCATTCTACTTCTTTTTACTGCGCCATTACTACCTTCGAGCACTGCTGAACCAGCATACACTGGAGCGGGAGAAGAGGCTCGAACTCTCGACCTCAACCTTGGCAAGGTTGCGCTCTACCAACTGAGCTACTCCCGCAGTGGACCACATTGTATCAGAAGCTCTATCACATCGCCAGTACTACTTTTTGCTGCATCTGCTGTTTTTACCTATGACACGATCCAGAAAACTGGAGCGGGAGAAGAGGCTCGAACTCTCGACCTCAACCTTGGCAAGGTTGCGCTCTACCAACTGAGCTACTCCCGCGTCATCAACAACAGGCCAGCATTGTAAAGGATTTACAGGGGCTGTCAACGGGCAATATCTGGTCTTTTGCAAAATATTTGGGGTCGGACCCTTTGGGTCTGACCCCAGCTCTTGCGTTTGGGCTAAACAATTCAATGCAAGTTGCCGGCCTTTTCCTTGATCAGCGGCCATGCCAGGCGCAAATAATAGAACATCGACCATACCGTCAGCACGCAGGCGATCCACAACAGGCGCTCGCCCCACACGTGCGTGTCGACCGCGCCGAAGATCACTTCGTGGTACAGCAACAAGGGAATGGCCGTCATTTGCGCGGCCGTCTTGATCTTGCCGATCGAGCTGACGGCCACCGATTTCGATGCGCCGATCTGCGCCATCCATTCGCGCAAAGCGGAAATGGTGATTTCGCGGCCGATGATGATGAAGGCCAGCACGGCATTGACACGGTCCAGCTGCACCAGCACCAGCAAGGCGCCCGCCACCATCAGCTTGTCGGCGACCGGGTCGAGGAAGGCGCCAAAGGCCGAGGTCTGGTTCCAGCGTCGCGCGAGAAAACCATCGAACCAGTCGGTCACGGCGGCAACAATGAAAACCAGGGTGGCAACCAGGTTCTGGTCGCCATGCAGCAGCATCGACGGCGGCAGGTAAAACACGCCGACGACGAGCGGGATCAGGGCCACGCGCAGCCAGGTCAAAAGAATGGGAATATTAAAAGGCATAAGGAAGCAATCGGCCGACGGGTAAATTGAACATGAAGAAAGCGTGAAGAAGCGCCACTAGTCTACATGGCCCCACGGTATTAGCCTAGTCCGGTTGCCGCGGCACCGGACCAGGCCTGTCTTGATTAATGCAGCTGCTTGTAAATTTCTTCCGCGAGCTGCGTGGAAATCCCCTCCACCGACATCAGATCCTCGACGCTGGCATCGACCACGCCGCGCAAGCCGCCAAAGCGCGACAGCAGTTTCTGGCGGCGCTTGGCGCCGATGCCTTCGATCTCTTCCAGGCGCGAGGTCTGGCGCGTCTTGGCCCGCTTGGCGCGCATGCCGGTAATGGCGAAGCGGTGCGCCTCGTCGCGGATTTGCGCGATCAGCATCAGCGCCGCCGATTCCTTGCCCAGTTCCTGCGCCGCGCGGCCATCGACGAACAGCAGGGTTTCCAGGCCCACCTTGCGCCCTTCTCCCTTGGCCACGCCGACAATCAAGCTGATATCGAGTCCCAGCTCGGCAAACACCTGACGCGCCATTTCGATCTGTCCCTTGCCGCCATCGATCAGCACCACGTCGGGCATCACGCCGTCGCCATTGGCCACCTTTTCGTAGCGGCGCATCAGGACCTGGCGCATGGCCGCGTAATCGTCGCCGGGCGTGATGTCGTTGATGTTGTAGCGCCGGTATTCGCCATTCTGCATGGCGTGATGGTGGAACACCACGCACGATGCCTGCGTCGCTTCGCCCTGCGTGTGGCTGATGTCGAAACACTCGACGCGCAGGCTGTCGAGGTCTTCCGTTTCCAGGCGCAGCGCCTCGGCCAGCGCGCGCGTGCGCGACTGCTGCGAGCCCTGCTCCGACAACAAGCGCGCCAGCGAAATCTCGGCGCCCTTTTGCGCCATCTCCAGCCACTGGCGGCGCTGTCCCTGCGGCTGGAAGATCAGGTTGATGCGGTGGCCGCACTGCTCCATCAGCGCCACCATCAGGGCCGGCTGGTCGAATTCGATATTCAGGATCAGGGTGCCGGGGATGAATTTTTCCGTGTAATGCTGGGCCAGGAAGGCGGCCAGCACTTCCACCTCGATCGGCTCTTCGGCAATCGCCGCCGCATCGCTGAGCTGGCTGGGGAAGTAGGCGCGGTCGCCCAGGTGGCGCCCGCCGCGCACCATCGCCAGGTTGACGCAGGCGCGTCCGCCCTGCACCAGCACGGCGAGGATATCGACGTCGGCGTCGCCCGTCGTTTCCATGCTTTGCTGGTGCAGCACGCGCGACAGCGAGGCGATCTGGTTGCGCACCACCACGGCCTGCTCGAATTTCAGCTCGGCGGCAAACGCGTGCATCTTCTTTTCCAGGTCCGCCATCACTTCGCTCTGGCGCCCGCGCAGGAAGCGCGCCGCGTTTTCCACGTCGTTTTTATAGTCTTCCTTGCTGATCAGATCCACGCACGGCGCGCTGCAGCGGCCGATCTGGTGCAGCAGGCAGGGACGCGTACGGTTGGCGTAGACGCTGTCCTCGCAGGTGCGGATGAGAAACACCTTTTGCAGGATCTGCATCGATTCCTTGACGGCCCAGGAACTGGGGAACGGCCCGAAATACTGATTTTTCTTGTCCACCGCGCCCCGGTAATACACCATGCGCGGCGCATCCCCGTTCGTGATTTTCAGATACGGATACGATTTATCATCGCGGAACAGGATGTTGTAGCGCGGCTGCAGCGCCTTGATCAGATTGTTTTCCAGGATCAGGGCTTCCGCTTCGCTGTGCGTGACGGTGGTTTCCAGGCGCGCGATGCGCTCGACCATCATGGCGATGCGGGGGCTGGCCAGGTTCTTCTGGAAGTAGCTGGACACGCGCTTTTTCAGGTCACGCGCCTTGCCAACGTACAACACCTTGTCGGCGGCGTCGAAATAGCGGTACACGCCGGGCAAATTCGGCAGCTTGGCGACGGTGGCCAGCACCTGCGCGCGGGGATCGGGTGGCGTTTCCGCCAAGTTCGGTTCTGGGCTTGCTTCGGTCATTGCTGGCTCATTCTTGCGCTGCTTGCTCCACGATCACGAACGCGACCGCATACTCTTCTTCATCGCTGATCGTCACTTGCGCGCTCAGCCGGTTTTTCTCCATGAAGTCCGCCAGCACGCCGCTGCAGACGATCATCGGCTTGCCGCTGGGGTGATTCAGCATCTGCGCGGCGGGCCACGTCATCGGCATGCGCAGGCCCAGGCCGATGGCCTTGGAAAACGCCTCCTTGGCCGCGAAGCGGGTGGCCAGGAAACGCACGCCGCGCACGGCGTTTTTCGCGCTGCGGGCGCGGAATTTCTCCATCTCCTGCGGCCCCAGTATTTTCTGCGCGAAACGCTCGCCATGGCGCGCCAATGCCGCCTCGATGCGGGGAATCTTACAGATGTCGGTGCCGATGCCGTAGATCATGGGCTTGTCCTATGCCTTGTTGCCCAGGCGCGCAGCCACCATGATGGCCTTCATTTCGCGCACGGCGTTTTCCCAGCCGACAAACACGGCATGCGCGACGATGGCGTGGCCGATGTTCAGTTCGGTAATGTCAGGAATGGCGGCAATCGCCTGCACGTTGGTGTAATGCAAGCCGTGGCCCGCATTGACCTTCAAGCCACGCCCCACGCCGAACAGCACGCCCGCCTTGATGCGTTCCAGCTCGGCCAATTGCTCGGCGCCCGCCGTATCGGCGTAGCGGCCCGTGTGCAGCTCGATCACGGGCGCACCGAGTTCGGCGGCGGCGGCGATCTGCTGCTCGTCGGCATCGATGAACAGGCTCACGCGGATGCCCTCGCCCTGCAATTGCTTGACGGCAGCCTGCACTTCCTTGAAGTAGCGCACCACGTCCAGCCCACCTTCGGTGGTCACTTCCGTGCGTTTTTCCGGCACCAGGCACACATCTGCCGGGCGGATGCGGCAGGCGAAATCGATCATTTCCTGCGTCACGGCCGCTTCCAGGTTCATGCGCGTGAGCAACTGCGGCGCGATGGCGATCACGTCCGCATCCTTGATGTGGCGGCGGTCTTCGCGCAAATGCAGGGTGATGGCGTCGGCGCCCGCCTGTTCGGCCAGCAGGGCCGCGCGGATCGGGTCCGGGTAGGCCGTGCCGCGCGCATTGCGCAAGGTGGCCACGTGGTCGATATTGACGCCCAGGTCGATGACGGGGCCGGAAGGCTGCAAAAAGCTCATAGTGATGGTATCCGTAAAGTGCTGTCGCGCAACAATCCAGCGCTACAGCTGCATTAAATCGATCAGTATCTGGCGCGTGTTCAAGGTGGCGCCACCCAGTTGATGGGCCAGCAAAAAGCGCATCAGCAGCTTGCTTTGCGCCTGCGTGGCCACGTCAACATAATCTTCGCGCTCCATGTCGAGCAGGGTCTTGCCCGTGATCTTCGGCCAGGCATCGCTGGCGCGTGCCGGGCGCGGCCCCCGTTCCGGGTCGACCACGTACACCTGCCCCGCCTCGACGGCCTGGCGCGTGCCCGTGCAGCGCGTCAGGTCGGCCGCCACGCCCGTTTCCTTGAGCAAGGCGCGCTCGAACTTGCGCAGCACGATGGGCGGCGGCTCATTGTGCGCCAGTTGATTCAAGGTAGCAACGTAGTGGTCGAACAGGACGGGATGCGGGTCGTCGCGCGCCAGCAGTTTGACCAGCAATTCGTTCAGATAGAAGCCGCACAGCAAGGCGGTCTTTTCCAGCGGCAACATGCCGCCCACCCATTCGGCACCGGTGAGAATGCGCAGCTCGGATTTGCCCGTCCAGCCCGCCTGCAGCGGCTGGAACGTCTGCAGCACGCCGCGCAACTGCGAATGGGGCCGCTTGGCGCCCTTGGCGACGAGCGCGATGCGGCCGTACTCGCGCGTAAACACGTCGACGATGAGGCTGGTTTCTTTATGCGGGTAGCTGTGCAGCACGAAGGCTGGCTGGCCCGTGATGCGGCCGTCGCGCGCGGGCGGACGGCTGCGCCGGGGAGGCGGTGCGGAAGGTGCGGCCGGCGGCGCGGGGACGGCGAGTGAAGCTGGCGCGAAGTCAGGCTGCGCTGGCGTGGTGGTGCTCATGCGTGTAGCGTCGCCCCCGGGTTGCGGATTACTCGTAGCCGTAGGCGCGCAAGCCCGCCTCGTTATCGGCCCAGCCCGACTTGACCTTGATCCAGATTTCCAGGTACACGGGGCCGCCGAACAGCTTTTCCATGTCCAGGCGGGCCTGGGTGGAGACTTCCTTCAGGCGCGCGCCCTTGTTGCCGATGACCATGGATTTATGCGTATCGCGCTCGACCAGGATGGCGGCGAACACGCGGCGCAGATCGCCTTCCTGCTCGAATTTCTCGATCAGCACGGTGCTCGTGTACGGCAGTTCGTCACCCACGAAGCGGAACAGTTTTTCGCGCACGATTTCCGAGGCGAGGAATTTTTCGCTGCGGTCCGTGATGTCGTCCGGGCCAAAGATGGGCTGGTTCTCCGGCAAGAAGCGCTTGATCTCGTTCTGCAAGCCTTCCAGCTGGAAATGCAGCTTGGCGGACACGGGCACGATGGCGGCGAAGTCGCGCATGGCGGCGATCTTTTGCGCGAACGGCAACAATACAGCCTTGTCCTTGACGCGGTCGGATTTGTTGATGACGAGGATGCATGGCACTTCCTTCGGCAGCAGGTCCATCACTTGCTGGTCGGCCGGGCCGAAGGTGCCCGCCTCGATCACGTACAAAATCACGTCCGAGGAAATCAGCGTGTTCGTGACGGTCTTGTTCAGCGTCTTGTTCAGCGCGTTCGAGTGGCGCGTCTGGAAACCGGGCGTGTCGACGTAGATGAACTGCGCGTCCGGCACCGTCTGGATGCCCGTGATGCGGTGGCGCGTGGTTTGCGCCTTGCGCGAAGTGATGCTGACCTTCGCGCCGATCAGCACGTTCATCAGGGTCGATTTGCCCACGTTGGGGCGGCCCACGATGGCGATATAGCCACAGCGGAAGTTGTCGGGCATTTTGGTGGCTATCATGCTAGTGTCGATTCTGTTTAGTGTGAGCGGCGATCGCCGGGGCTGCAGGAGCTTGCGCGTCGTCGCTCTGGATGGTGGCAATGCCGGCCAGTTTGAGCTGGGCGGCGCGCGGTTTCGGCTTGCGGCTGGCGGCAGGCGACTTCAACAGCGCCTGCTCGGCCACGTCCAGCGCCAGTTTGGCGGCGGCTTGCTCACCGGCGCGGCGGCTTCCGCCACGGCCGTAGACCTGGATATTCAATTTCGGCACCAGGCATTCGATCTCGAATTCCTGGCTGTGGGCGGCGCCATGGGTGGCCACCACGTTGTACTGTGGCAGCGAAATTTTCTTGCTTTGCAAAAACTCCTGCAGCAGGGTCTTGGCATCCTTGCCCAGGGTTTGCGGATCGACCGAGTCGAGGATGGGAATGTAGAAGGCGCGGATCACCGTGCTGGCCGCATCGAAGCCCGTATCGAGAAAAATCGCGCCCAGCAAGGCTTCCAGCGTATCGGCGAGGATCGAGGGACGGCGGAAACCGCCCGATTTGAGCTCGCCTTCACCGAGGCGCAGGAATTGCGACAATTCCAGCTTTTGCGCGATTTCATACAGCGACTGCTGCTTCACCAAATTCGCGCGCAAGCGCGACAGGTCGCCCTCGTCGATGGTCTTGAAGCGTTCGTACAGGATGGAAGCGACCACGCAGTTGAGAATGGAGTCGCCGAGGAATTCCAGCCGCTCATTATGCAAACTGCTGTGGCTACGATGCGTCAAGGCTTGCTGCAACAGGCCAGCATCCTGGAACGTATAGCCTAAACGGGTTTGCAATAGCTGAAGATTCATTGTTGTTTCTGTATCATCTGAGTAATTCGGCTGGCCGCCGCGCGGGGAATCGGCGCGGCGGCCATAGGGGCGGCCTAGTGGATGCCGCCCACGCGTTTCGGGTTGCTGAAGTTCATCCACACCAGGAAAGCCTTGCCGACGATGTTCTCGTTCGGCACGAAGCCCCAGTAGCGGCTGTCCGCGCTATTGTCGCGGTTATCGCCCATCATGAAGTAGTTGCCTTGTGGCACCACACACGTAAAACCATCTTCGTTGTAGTTGCACGCATCCTTGTGCGGGAAATCCTTCACTTCGCGCAAGTTCAACGTGGGAGCAGGCTCGTCGTTGAGGATGCGGTGGCTCACGCCCGTCAGATTTTCTTCCAGCTGCTTGTGGTAGACCGTGCTTTCATCGTCGAGGTAGTCGTCCAGCGGGGTGTACTGCACTTCCTTGCCGTTGACCGTCAAGCGCTTGTTTTCATAGGTGATTTTATCACCGGGTACGCCGATCACGCGCTTGATGTAGTCTTGCGACATATCTTTCGGATACTTGAACACCATCACGTCGCCGCGTTGCGGATCATTGACTTCAATGATGCGCTTGTTGACGATCGGCAAACGGATGCCATAGGTGAACTTGTTGACCAGGATCAAATCACCGACCAGCAAGGTCGGCACCATCGAGCTCGACGGGATCTTGAACGGCTCGTACAGGAACGAACGCAGGCAGAACACGAGGGCGATGACGGGGAAGAAGCTGCCCGAATACTCGACCCAGGTCGGCTGGCGCAACAGCGCCGCCTCGATGGTCGCGCGGCTGCCGCCCGCATCGGACTTGATGCCCTCGGCGGCCAGCTTGGACTGGCGCGCATCGAACTCCGCCAGGGCGCGGTCGGCCGCCTTGCGGCGCTGCTTGGACAGATAAAACACATCCAGGCACCAGACCAGGCCCGTCAACACCATCAGCACGAACAGGATTAAAGCAAAATTTCCTAAAATCACTTGCAGGTTCATTGATTAACCATCCACTTGTAAAATTGCCAGGAATGCCTCTTGCGGGATCTCCACGGAACCCACTTGCTTCATGCGTTTCTTACCCGCTTTTTGTTTTTCCAGCAATTTTTTCTTGCGGCTGATGTCGCCGCCATAGCACTTGGCCAAGACGTTCTTGCGCAAGGCTTTCACGTTCTCGCGCGAAATGATGTTGGCGCCGATGGTCGCTTGAATCGCCACGTCGAACATCTGGCGCGGAATCAGTTCGCGCATCTTGGCAGCCACCTGGCGGCCACGGTACTGGCTGTTCGAACGGTGGACGATGATGGCCAGCGCATCGACTTTTTCGCTGTTGATCAGCATGTCGACCTTGACCACGTCGGCGGCGCGGTATTCCTTGAACTCGTAATCCATCGAGGCATAGCCGCGCGATGTCGATTTCAGGCGGTCGAAGAAGTCCAGCACGATCTCGGCCATCGGCATTTCGTAGACCAGCTTGACCTGGCGGCCGTGGTAGCTCATGTCCATCTGGATGCCGCGCTTGCCGATACACAGGGTAATCACGGAGCCCACGTATTCTTGCGGCATGTACAGATTGACGGTGACGATAGGCTCGCGCACTTCCTCGATGCGCGACGGATCGGGCATCTTCGATGGATTGTCGACGTTGATCAAGGTGCCGTCACGCTGGATCACTTCATACACCACGGTGGGCGCCGTGGTGATCAGGTCCATGTCGAACTCGCGCTCGAGGCGTTCCTGCACGATTTCCATGTGCAGCAAGCCCAGGAAGCCGCAGCGGAAGCCGAAGCCCAGCGCCTGCGACACTTCCGGCTCGTACATCAGGGCCGCGTCATTCAGTTTCAGCTTTTCCAGCGAGTCGCGCAGCGCGTCGTACTGGTTCGCTTCCACAGGGAACAGGCCGGCGAACACTTGCGGCTGCACTTCCTTGAAGCCCGGCAATGGCGCGGCGGCAGGACGGCTGACCAGGGTGACGGTATCGCCCACTTTCGCCGCTTTCAATTCCTTGATGCCGGCGATGATGAAGCCCACCTGGCCAGCGGAGAGTTGCGGCAAGGATTGCGAACGGGGCGAGAACACGCCGATGTCTTCCACCAGCTGCACCGAATCGGTGGCCATCAAGCGGATCTTGTCTTTCGGTTTCAGGGTGCCGTTGACCACGCGCACCAGCATCACCACGCCCACATAGGCGTCATACCAGGAATCGACGATCAGCGCCTGCAGCGGCGCATCGGGGTCGCCCTTCGGTGGCGGCACCTTGACGATCAGTTGCTCGAGCACGTCCAGCACGCCGAAGCCCGTCTTGGCCGAGCAATGCACGGCGTCGGCCGCGTCGATGCCGATCACGTCTTCGATCTCGGCAATGGCGTTCGGTGGATCCGCGTTCGGCAAGTCGATCTTGTTCAGGACGGGCACCACTTCCACGCCCAGGTCCAGCGCCGTGTAGCAGTTGGCGACCGTTTGCGCTTCCACGCCTTGCGACGCGTCCACCACCAGCAGTGCGCCTTCGCACGCCGACAGCGAGCGCGACACTTCATAGCTGAAGTCGACGTGGCCCGGCGTATCGATCAGGTTCAGGTTGTAGATCTGGCCATTGCGCGCCTTGTAGTGCAGGGCCGCCGTTTGCGCCTTGATGGTAATGCCGCGCTCGCGCTCCAGATCCATCGAATCGAGCACCTGCGCCTCCATCTCGCGGTCGGACAAGCCGCCGCACAATTGAATGATGCGGTCAGCCAGGGTCGATTTACCGTGGTCAATATGGGCGATGATGGAGAAGTTGCGTATGTTATTCATTAACTAATATATGTGCGAGTGACAACACTGCTTTAACAGGAATCAAGGGGATCATGTCCGGGCCAAAGAGGGCCAAAACCAGGCGCCCCGCTCATGATGAAAAAAGCGCTCCGAGCAGGACATCTGCATGCCCAGGCGAGCGCTTTTGAAGCGACAGAAGCTGCTGCCTCGGACAGTAGCTTTTTCGACCTCCCCATTTTACCGGATTTCAGAGCGGAAAGCCCGTCTTTCAGAGGCCGGCAGCGGGCAAGCCGACATTTTCAGCTGTTTCCGGCAGCGGAATGCTGCAATGCAGTGTCAATATTGGCATTAAAGCTACACCAGGCAGCGCAGCACGGCGGCCTCGTCCAGAAAATAATGGCATAGCTCGGGTTGGGCCAGGTCGCCGAACAGCACCGGCACCAGCTCATCGAAGCGGGCCAGCAAGCTCGCATCGGGCGCCGCATCGATATCGATCACGTCCACCGTAAACGGTTTGTCAGGCGGCTGCAACAGGAGCAGGGCGTCGAGCATGTCCTGGCAAAGGTGACAATAACTGCGGGAATAGAGAGTGAAATGCATGGCGGGCAGGATACCGCATCCCGGCTGTGGCCGGAATGCGGGATGATCACATAGTTACTTCGCCGATGGACGCAGCGAAACGAATTGCGCCACGTCGCCACGACGCACCAGCACGGCCGACGACTTCTTCGGATCGAGCTTGGCCACCAGGGCATTGAACTGCTTGGCATCTTTCACGGCAACGTTGTTCAATTGCAAGATCACGTCGCCAGGCTGCAGGCCGGCCAGGGCCGCCACGCCATCCGCGTCGTCGACCAGCACACCCGCGTCGATCTTCAGTTCCTGCTTCTTCGCGGCCGGCACGTCGCTGACCTTCAGTCCCAGTGCATTGACGGCTTGCGCTTCCGGCTCCCTGGCACCCTTCTTGGCCGTTTTCTCGGCTTCCAGCTCGACGACGGTGACGGGAATATCCTGCTGCGCGCCCTTGCGCCAGACGGTGACAGTGGCCTTGCCGTTGACGGCGGCGGAGCCTACCAGGCGCGGCAGGTCGGATGAACGCTCGATGGGCGCGCCATTGAATTTCAGGATGATGTCGCCCGGCTTGATGCCCGCCTTGTCGGCAGGGCCGCCCTCTTCCACCATCGACACTTGCGCGCCCTTGGCGTTGGGCAAGCCCAGCGATTGCGCCACATCCTTGCTCACTTCGCCGATCTGCACGCCGATACGGCCGCGCACCACTTTACCCGTCTTTTTCAGCTGCTCGCCCACGCGCATGGCTTCATCGATGGGCACGGCAAACGAAATGCCATTGTAGGCGCCGGACAAGGTGGCGATCTGCGAATTGATGCCGATCACTTCGCCGCGCATATTGATCAGGGGACCGCCCGAATTGCCGGGGTTGACGGCCACGTCGCTCTGGATCAGGGGCAGGTAGTCGCCCGTGTCGCGGGATTTGGCGGAAATGATGCCGGCCGTTACCGTGTTTTCCAGGTTGAATGGCGAGCCGATGGCGATCACCCACTCGCCCACGCGGATCTTGTTCGAGTCGCCGATGGTCAGGCGCGGCAGATTGGCGCCCTCGATTTTCAGCAGGGCCACGTCGGTGCGCGCATCGGCGCCGATGACCTTGGCCTTGAATTCGCGCTTGTCCGTCAGGGTCACATAGACTTCATCGGCGCCGTCGACCACGTGGGCATTGCTCAGCACGTAGCCATCAGCCGAAATAATGAAGCCGGAACCGACACCGCGCTGCACTTCCTGCTCCTGCGGCACGGCGCGACGGCCGCCGCGCGGCGCCTGCTGGCGCGGCGTCGGCATGGCGCCGCCAAAGAAGCGGCGCAGGAATTCCTGCATTTCCTGCTCATCCTGGCCGCCCGCGCCGGGCGCCGTCATCTTCAGGCGCTCGGTGGTGCGGATATTCACCACGGCCGGGCCAACGGCGTCGACCAGGTCCGAGAAATCAGGCAGTTTCACGGCCGGCACGGCGGCCTGCGCCTGTGGCACCAGGCCCAGCATGGTCGGGGCAAAAAAAACGCCAGCCGTACCGAACAATAAAGCGGAAAGCGTCTTCACTGAAAACGACTTGCTGGCGGCACATATGTTTTTTTTCATGGAAAGGATCTTTTCGAGTATATAAACGGATCAAAACGCGGATCAGGCGATTACCTGCGTGCATGATTGGCCGTCATGACGGCACCCCGGGGGCAAATACACCTGGTAGCGCGCATGGCAGCAACAATATATCGCAAAAGCAAGATATTGCCTGCACACAGTGTCAATCGTACCGAAGTCCGGTGTCAAGAGGGCCAGGAGCAGCTTAAGAGCCTATCCCAGTAGATGAATACATCCCCTGCTGGCGCCCCTCAGAAGCGGGGACTGCGTTGATCGTCGTCGCGTGGCTCGCCACGCGTCCTCCTCACGCCTTGTCCGCGCTCCTGATGAACTGCCAGCAGAAGACGCTCACTACTGGGATAGGCTCTAAGTATCACCCCTTTAAAGGTGCGTCGCCACAGATGAAATAAAACCTGCACTCTTTGTAGCAAACATCATCTAACTGGGACAGGAGGAAACTGCCATGATGATGAATGCTGTGGTATCGCACTGCGCAAAAATCAGCCCGCTGACTGTAATGGCAAGGCTGGCGCTGCAACGTGCCCTCGATCCTGCTTGGGTCGATGCACTGTTCGAGCGTGAACGTGGCGCCCAATACCAGAGGGAGCTACTGTTCTCGACGACAGTCGAACTGATGTCCGTGGTCGCAGTTGGGCTGCGGCCATCGCTTCACGCTGCAGCGCAGGCTTACCCTGATTTGCCTGTTTCGGTGCAAGCTTTATATGACAAGGTCAAGCATACCGAGCCGAACCTGGTACGGGCTCTGGTCACCGGCAGCGTCGAGCGCCTTGGAGATGTGATCACGCCATTTTTGCAGGGGAATGCACCGCTGGTTCCGGGTTACCGCACCCGAATCGTGGACGGTAACCATTTGCCTGCAAGCGAAAAGCGGTTGAAGCCTTTACGCGCCTTTCGCGGCGCCGCAATGCCTGGCCAGTCCCTTGTGGTGTATGACCCTGATTCGGGCCTGGTCGTCGATATGGAGCCTTGCGAAGATGCACACTCGCAGGAACGCGCCGTAATGCCGCCGTTACTAGAGCGTTCGCATCCGGGCGACCTGTGGATTGCTGATCGCAACTTCAGCACGCGCATGATCCTGTCCGAATGGGATCGCCGTGGGTGTGCCTTCATCGTGCGTGAGCACGGTCGTACGCCCAATCCGGCACCGCTCGACGAGCTGACATATCGAGGGAGAATCGCGACCGGCGCCGTCTTTGAACAGTGCGTTGCCATCCCTGGAGCTACAGGACAGAAGGTAGCATCACGTCGCATTGAACTGCAACTTTACAAGCCCACTAACGATGGCGAAATGATTCTCCGATTACTGACGAATCTACCAAAAGAGCATTTCAGCGCACGCGCCATTGCTCGCCTATACAGCAAGCGCTGGCGGATCGAGACAATGTTCCAGCGGCTCGAATCGGTCTTGCACAGTGAAGTCAAGACTCTCGGACACCCGCGCGCAGCCTTGTTCGCGTTCGGTATCGCGATCCTGGCCTATAACGTGCTGACTGTCTTGCAGCGCGCGGTAAGCACCGCGCACGACTTGGTTGCCAGCGGCATTGAGCTATCGCCGTTTTATGTGGCCGTGGAGGTACGGGCGCACTATGCCGGCATGGTGATGGCTGTGCCAACCAAAGCATGGCGGCGCTACGACGCCATGTGTGCATCAGAGCTGAGCAAATTACTGCTTCAGATTGCCGCTTACGCCAAACCAAAAACGCTGCGCAAACACCCTCGCGGCCCGAAAAAAACAGTAAAAAAAGGCTACGTGGCCGGCGCTGTTGCGCGACGCCACGTATCAACGGCACGGGTATTAAAAGACGGTGCTGTCAATGTACACCTTTAAAGGGGTGGCTCTAAGTATCAAGACCCGCCTGGCATAAGATGCCGCGGATGCCGCGCGCTAGCGTTGCGCCAGCGGCCCCGCCTCCAGCGGCTCGGCGGCGCCCGGCGGCACGATGGGCAGCAATGGCTCCGCCTGGACAACCGGCTCGTCAGGCGCCGGCTCGGCGGCCAGCCGGCTGGCCAGGCACGCGTCGAATTGGGCACTCAGGGCATGGCCGCACTGCTCCGAGCGCAGCACGTCGCCGATCAGGCGATAGGCATCCCAGGCTTGCCGCCCCTCATCCGTGTCGAGGGCGGCAAAAGCCAGTTCGAGTTCGCTCGCCGCCAGCTCGCCATCGGCCAGGGCGGAAATCGTCTCGTGCAATCGTGTATGCGTATCCATGATGGGTCCTGCCATTTCAAGAGGATAGTTGCGGAAACCGGACGCAGCCATGCCAACCTCATACTCCGCAGATTACCAGCGCTTGTCAATCGGCATATCCAACAACGGTTTCAATTTCTCTGCGATCACTTCGCGCGCGCGGAAAATGCGGCTGCGCACGGTGCCGATGGGGCACGCCATGATCTCCGAAATCTCTTCATAGCTGAGGCCCTCGATCTCGCGCAGCACGATGGCCGTGCGCAGCTCGATGGGCAGCACCTCCATGGCCGCGTTGACTGTGGCTGCAATCTGCTTGCTGGCCAGCACCGATTCGGGCGTATTGTTGTCACGCAATTTATTGCCGTCATCGAAGGACTCCGCGTGCTCGGCGTCGGCATCGCTGGACGTGGCGGCGCGCCGCCCCTGCGTGACGAGATAATTCTTGGCCGTATTGATGCCGATGCGATACAACCAGGTATAAAAGGCGGCATCGCCGCGAAAATGGCGCAGCGCCCGATAGGCCTTGATAAAGGTTTCCTGCACCACATCTTCGGCCTCCGCCGGGTCATGCACAAGTCGCGACACCAGGCGCATCAAGCGGCGCTGATATTTCGATACCAGCACATCGAATGCCCGTTTGTCGCCAGCCTGCACCCGCTCGACCAGCAACTGATCATACTCGCGCTCTGTCCTCACGCCCGATGTCCCCGTTCGCATGCAGCGTGGGCGCCTGTATGGATATAGAGTTGGCCCGCTGCAAGAAGTTCAGTGTTCGCCCCATTTTTATTCTTCCCCACTGCGCGCCGCGATGGCCCGGCACGCCACGGCCAGCGGGCGGAAGGCGGTGCAAGCGCTGCCACGCTGCGCCAGCACCTGCGTGCGTCGCCCCGCGGCATCGGCCAGGCACAGCACCAGCAGCGATGGCCACAGGGTCGAGCCCGGCAACAGGCGCAGCACCGGCGGCACCAACGGCGCCGCGCCGGACGGCGCCCCGCCATGCTCCAGATATACCGCCAGCCGCAACTGGCCGACCGGCGAAATATCAAGCACCTGCGGCTTTCTGCGCTGGCGCAGCAAAGCCAGCAAAAACACGCCGCCAGCCGCACTCGATAGTGCACCGGGCCAGCCCAGCGCATAGCCGCCCACCAGCTGACCGGGGCCGGAACCAGAGCCAGACAGGGCCGCAACGTGCCACGCGCCGCTCAGGGGCCAGGCGGCCAGCACCGCGCACAGTCCCAGCACCGCTTGCAGCAGGCGCAAACAGACAGGCGTGCGAATGACAGCCGCTACCGCGATCGACATATTGCCAACTCAAAGGGAAAAACATCAGGCGCGCCGGCACCATGCCGGGCAAATTCAGGCACCAACGAACGTTGGCACCGAATCAGCGCTCACTACGGTTTGACCGTAGTGAGCGCTTGAAAGTTCCTGCTTATTTCGCTTTACCGAAAATCAGCGTGCCATTCGTTCCGCCGAAGCCGAACGAATTCTTCACTGCGTAATCGATCTTCATGTCCCGCGCCGTGTTGGCACAGAAATCGAGATCGCAAGCGGGATCCTGGTTGAAGATGTTGATGGTCGGTGGCGACACCTGATGGTGCAATGCCAGGACCGTAAACACCGCTTCCAGACCGCCCGCGCCGCCCAGCAAATGGCCCGTCATCGACTTCGTCGAGTTGACGACCATATGCTTGGCATGCTCGCCGAAGGTGCGTTTGATGCCCATCACTTCCGCCACGTCGCCTTGCGGGGTCGACGTGCCGTGCGCGTTCAGGTACTGAATCTGATCCGGGTTCAAACCTGCGTTGTTGAGGGCCGCGATCACCGATCTGCTGCCGCCGCTACCATCTTCCAGCGGCGAGGTCATGTGATAAGCATCTGCACTCATCCCGAAACCATGCACTTCGGCATAGATCTTGGCACCACGGGCCACCGCGTGCTCGTACTCTTCCAGCACCATGACGCCAGCACCCTCGCCCAGCACGAAGCCGTCGCGGTCGGTATCCCACGGACGCGATGCCGTTGCCGGATCGTCGTTGCGGGTCGACAAGGCACGTGCCGAGGCGAAACCGCCCAGGCCCAGCGGCGACACGGTCGATTCAGCACCACCGGCAATCATGACGTCGGCATCGCCGTACTCGATCATGCGCGCGGCAGCGCCGATGCTGTGCAAACCGGTGGTACACGCCGTCACGATCGCCAGGTTCGGACCCTTCAGACCATATTTGATCGAAAGATTGCCAGAAATCATGTTAATGATCGAGGCAGGCACGAAAAATGGCGAGATACGGCGCGGACCGCGCTTTTCGTACTCGGATTTGGTTTCCTCGATCAGCGGCAAGCCACCGATACCGGAACCGATGATCACGCCGATGCGCTCGGCGTTTTCCTCGGTCACTTCCAGACCGGAGTCCTGCATCGCCTGGATGCCTGCAGCCATGCCGTAATGGATAAAGGTATCCATGTGGCGGGCTTCCTTACCGGAGATGTACTCTTCGATATTGAAACCTTTGACTTCACCGGCAAAATGCGTGGTGAAGGGCAATGCATCAAACTTGGTAATCGTGGCAATGCCGGATTTACCTTCGGTAATTGCGCTCCACGCCTCGGCAATAGTATTGCCGACAGGTGAAACACAGCCCAGGCCGGTTACAACAACACGACGGTTTTTAGAACGGCTCAAGCGATTCTCCTGAAGTCGGTCAAACAGGCTTAGGCCTTGACGTGTGCGGTGGCGTAGTCGATCGCCTGTTGCACGGTGGTGATTTTTTCAGCTTGTTCGTCAGGGATTTCCATTTCGAATTCGTCTTCCAGGGCCATGACCAGTTCCACGGTGTCCAGGGAATCGGCGCCGAGATCGTCGACGAAAGAGGATTCGATTTTGATGTCTGCTTCTGCAACGCCCAGTTGCTCAGCGACGATTTTCTTAACGCGTTGTTCGATATCCGACATGTTATGGCTCCAAAGTGTGTGTTACGGAAAGTGCGCGCATTTTATCAGGTTTGCGCGTCCGAATACTAATTTCGGTGTCTGCTGCTAATTCGACCGAAGCTGCTGCTAAAAGATGCGATTATAGACAAAAACGGCCGTTGAATCATGCCACAAACGCCCGCCCTGTCTACCTTTCACATCAATTCATGTACATTCCGCCGTTCACGTGCAGGGTCGTGCCGGTGATATACGCCGCTTGCGGCGAGGCCAAAAAGGCCACCGCCGCTGCCACGTCTTCCGGCTTGCCCAGGCGGGACAGGGGAATTTGCGTCAACAGGGCCGCGTGCTGCTCTTCGCTCAGGGCCTTGGTCATGTCGGTATCGATGAAGCCCGGCGCGATGCAGTTCACGGTAATGTTGCGGCTGCCGATTTCGCGCGCCAGGGCACGGCTCATGCCTTCCACGCCGGCCTTGGCCGCCGCGTAATTCATTTGCCCCGGATTGCCCGACGACGCCACCACCGACGTGATATTGATGATACGCCCAGCCTTGGCTTTCATCATGCCGCGCAGTACGGCGCGCGACAGGCGGCCGACGGCCGACAGGTTGGTGGAAATCACGCTGTCCCACTCGTCATCCTTCATGCGCATGGCCAGCTGGTCTTGCGTGATGCCCGCATTGTTGACGAGGATAGACAGGCTGCCGTAGGTTTTCTGCACTTCGTCGACGACTTGCGCGCAGCGCGCCGCATCGGTCACGTTCAGGACCAGGCCCTTGCCCGCCACGCCTTCGGCGGCCAGGTAATCGGTGATCGCTTGCGCGCCGCTTTCCGAGGTGGCGGTGCCAACCACGGTGGCGCCCTGCTTGCCCAGTTCGGTGGCGATGGCGCGGCCGATGCCGCGCGAGGCGCCCGTGACCAGCACGACTTGATTTGCTAAATTCATGAGTATCCTTAAAGATGGCTGACGGCAGCCACAGCTGCACTGCCGTTTGCTGTTTATTTGAGCTGCGTCAAAATACGTTCCAGCGAGGCCTGGTCGACGATGGCGTCGCCCACCAGCACGGGATCGATGCGCTTGGCCAGGCCCATCAGGACCTTGCCCGGACCGCATTCGATCACTTGCGTGATGCCCTCAAGAGCCACTTTCCGCATGGTTTCCACCCAGCGCACGGGGCTCGCCGCCTGGCGCACCAGCGCATCCTTGATGCCGGCGACATCGTTGACGATGGCTACGTCGACGTTGTTGATCAGGGCGATCTGCGGTGCGGCGAACGTCAGGCCGGCCATGTACTCGCGCAAACGGTCCGAAGCCGGCTTCAGCAGCGACGAGTGGAATGGCGCGGAGACGGGCAGCTTCATGGCGCGCTTGGCGCCCTTGGCCTTGGCCAGTTCGCAGGCGCGCTCGACCGCAGCCGTATGGCCGGCGATGACCACTTGCGCCGGCGCATTGAAATTGACGGGCTCGACCACCATGGCCGGGTTTTCCGCCGTCGCTTCCGCACAGGCGGCGCGCACGTCGTCATCCGACAGGCCCAGCACGACAGCCATCGTGCCCTGCCCCACGGGCACGGCTTCCTGCATCGCTTGCGCGCGGAAGCGCACGAGTGGCACGGCATCCTTGAACGAGATGACGCCGGCGGCGACCAGCGCCGAGTATTCACCGAGGCTATGGCCGGCCACGACGTTCGGCACGGGGCCACCCGCCGCCAGCCAGGCGCGATAAAAGGCCACGGCCGCCGTCAGCATCACCGGTTGCGTGTTGGTGGTGAGATCCAGCTCTTCCTTCGGACCTTCGGCGATCAGCTTGCCCAGGTCGAATTGCAGGGCGTCCGACGCTTCGGCCACGGTTTGCGCCACCACGGGGTTGCCGGCGAAGCCGTCGAGCATCGCAATCGCTTGCGAGCCTTGGCCTGGAAAAACAAAAGCAAATTGTGTCATGTCGACTCCGTTTTTTTTACTATTTAGAGAATCAGAGACCCAAAGGCAACTGCTGGGGTACGACCCGACGGGTCGGACCCCGAAGTCAGCCTTCGGCTATCACATCCTTGCCAGCACGGCGCCCCAGGTAAAGCCGCCGCCCACGCCTTCCATCATGACGTTGTCGCCCTTTTTTACTCGGCCGTCGCGCACGGCGATGTCGAGCGCCAGCGGGATCGAGGCGGCAGAGGTGTTGCCATGCTGGTCGACGGTGACGACCATCTTGTTGAGCGGCAAGCCAAGTTTCTTGGCCGTGCTGTTCATGATGCGGATGTTCGCCTGGTGCGGGATCAGCCAGTCGATCTGGTCCGCCGTCATGTTGGCGTGCGCCAATGCTTCATGCGCGACCTTTTCCAGCACGGACACGGCCAGCTTGAACACGGCCGGACCGTCCATGTACAGGAAGGCACTGCCGGCCAGCGCGCCGCCAGCCACGCTGCCCGGCACGCTGAGGATATTCGAGTGGCGCCCGTCCGCGTGCAGCTTGGTGGCCAGGATGCCCGGCTCGGTGGAAGCCGTCATGACGATGGCGCCGGCGCCGTCGCCGAACAGCACGCAGGTGCCGCGGTCGTCGAAATTGAGGATGCGCGAAAACACTTCGGCGCCGATCACCAGCACGTTTTTATGCATGCCCGACTGAATAAAACTATCGGCGGTGGCGACTGCGTAGACAAAACCGCTGCAGACGGCTTGCACGTCGACGGCGGCGCAGTGATTCGTGATGCCCAGCTTGCTCTGCACGATGCAGGCGGTGCTGGGGAAGCTGCCGAAGAAATCGGGGGTCGAGCTGGCGACGATGATCAGGTCCAGGTCGTTGCCGCTCAGGCCCGCCATCTCCAGGGCCTTCTTGGCCGCTTCCACGCCCAGGTCCGAGGAGTTTTGCGACGGTGCCGCGTAATGGCGCGCCGAGATGCCGCTGCGCGAGACGATCCATTCATCCGACGTCTCGATGCCCTTGGCGGCGAGCTGTTCGGTCAAGTCCTGGTTGGTGACGCGCTTCTCCGGCAAGTAGCTGCCGGTGCCGATAATTTTGCTGTAAATTTTGCTAAAAACAGTCATGCAAGTACCCGTCCACTAAATGGTAGAGCTTGTTGAAGTAGGTTCGTCCGGTACTGGCGTGCGCGGCATCAGCTCGGCGATCAGGCTGGCCAGCTGTGCTTGCACGTCATTTTTTGCCGCATCAAAGGCGCGGCGCAAGGCCCATTCAAACGAATAGGCATCGGCGCTGCCATGGCTCTTGAAGACGAGGCCACGCAAGCCCAGCAGGCTGGCGCCGTTGTAACGCGATGGATTCAAACGGTTGCCGATGGCTTTCAGGGCCCCGCGGGCAATCAGCGCGCCCAGCATGGTGATCGGGTTGCGCTTGAATTCGGTAGTGAGCACGTCCTTCATGAGGCGCGCCAGGCCTTCGATGGCTTTCAGGGTGACATTGCCGACAAAACCGTCGCAGACGACGATATCGGTGGTGCCCTTGAAGATATCGTTGCCTTCCACGTTGCCGTAGAAGTTCAGCGCGCCACGTTCGTGGTCGGCCTGCAGCAGCTTCGAAGTGAGCTTCACCACTTCATTGCCCTTGATATCTTCCGTGCCCACGTTCAGCAAGCCGATCGTCGGGCGTGCGATGCCTTCCATGGCGGAAACCAGCACGGAACCCATGATGGCGAACTGGTGCAAGTGATGCGGTTCGCAATCGACATTCGCGCCCAGGTCCAGCATGTAGGTGGGGCCGTTCTTTTGATTCGGCAAGATGCTGCAGATGGCCGGGCGGTCGACGCCGGACATGGTTTTCAAGACATAGCGCGACACGGCCATCAGGGCTGCCGTATTACCGGCGGAAACGGAGGCTTGCGCCGCGCCGCTCTTGACCTGTTCGATGGCCACGCGCATGGAGGAATCCTTCTTGCGGCGCAGGGCCACTTCCAGGGGATCGTCCATGGTAACTTGTTCGGAGGCATGCAATACCGACAGGCGCGGATGCGTGTCGGCTTTATGTTTTTTCAGTTCGGCACGAATCACGTCTTCCAATCCAACAAGGATCAGTTCGGCTTCAGGCTCATGTTTTACGAAGGAAATTGCTGCGGGGATAGTGACTGAGGGACCATGATCTCCGCCCATGCAGTCGATAGAAATTTTGATTGTCATTTGTGTTGATTCAATACCGCTGCGGGCGTGCGGCAAGATGTGAATCGGACTGGAGCATATGCAGGGCGCAGCATGTCATGCACCGCCTGAGCAAGCTTGATTCAAAATGACGGGTGCGCAAGATGAATTGCAGCCGATAAAAAAGAAGAAGCGGCGCCACGCCGAATAACCACGCAACACCGCTTTCATCTTACCCAACAAAAACGTCGATTACTCGTCGTTTTTGGTCTTCAACACTTTACGGCCACGATAGAAGCCGTTAGGGCTGATATGGTGACGCAGGTGTGTTTCGCCGGTAACTGGCTCGACGCTCAATTGCGGCGCGACCAGGAAGTCGTGCGAACGGTGCATGCCGCGCTTGGAAGGGGTTTTCTTGTTCTGTTGAACTGCCATGATGACTCCTAATACATAAGTTCTAAAATTTTAGCACAATCGATTGGCAAATACATGCGAATCGAGTATCCCAGCGGCAAAGACTACCCGAAAATAGCCCGGGCCGACATCGTTTATTACAATTACATTTCACTACACTTGCCATACTCGATTACCACACGCGTTTGACACGTCTTTTACGTACTACAAAATACAAAAAATTATTCTGGCTTCAAGTCTTTCAGTACCGCGAACGGCGACTTCTTTTCAGTCTTGAGAGCATCGAGCTGCGCCGTATCGGGGCAGACGTCGTGTTTGGGTACCTGCGGCAGGGCCAGCAAGGCTTCATCTTCGATCAGGGCCGCGGCATCCATGCTGCGGCTGCCGACGATCACGTCGATCGTTTCATCGTTGATGATTTCTTCGATCTCGTCCGCCTGCTCGTCATCCTTGCCCAGCATCAGAGTGGTCGTCGAATCAATTACGTAAGCATACGGAGTCAGGCAGCGCTGGCAAACCAGCTGAACGGTGCCGTTGACCGACAAGGTCAGTTGTGGGTAGCCCAGCTTGCTGGTGCCGCCGACGACCTTCCAGGCGATATCGCCGGAAGCATCTGCACAATCCTTGGTCAACCGGGTCATTTCAGCGACAGGAGTTACACCCTCGCGGCTCCCGCTGATACGACAAAAATCAAAGGCGTCGATCACAAAAGCATTCATTGGTAGAAAATTTCCCCGGAAAACCTGCGATAATAACAGGGTTTTGAGCACCGAGTCAAAGGCTAAGCATCTTTTTTGACGCAATCATTGCCATAAACATGACAACTTCATCAACACCGTCATGCCGCATGGAGCCTCAGTTAGGGGTTCTGTGCCCTGGAATTTATGTGAAATTCCACTGACACCGACCAGCGCGGCCATGCCGGCCGCCATCCACTACCGAATGATACCAACTTCCGCCCCCTTGCGCTTGATTCTTGCATCGAGTTCGACCTACCGCAAGGAATTGCTGCAACGCCTGCGCCTGCCGTTCGAGGTCGCCGTGCCCGATCTCGACGAAAGCCCCCTGCCCGGCGAAAGCCCCAGCGCCACGGCCCTGCGCCTGGCCCAGGCCAAGGCGCAGGCCGTGCTCGACCGCTACCCTGGCAGCCTCGTCATCGGCTCCGACCAGGTCGCCACTCTGGATGGCGCGCAGATCGGCAAGCCGGGCAACCATGACTACGCCCTGCTGCAGCTGCAAACCATGCGCGGGCGCGAGACCGTGTTCCATACGGCCCTGTGTCTGCTCGACGGCCGCCAGAATCCGCCCGTGGCGCAGGTGGAAGATATCCAGACCCTCGTCACCGTGCGCGATTTGCCCGATGCCGAGCTGGACGCCTACCTGCGCATCGAGCAACCATATGATTGCGCCGGCAGCGCCAAGAACGAGGGCCTGGGCATCGCCCTGCTCGAACGCATCGACAGCGTTGACCCCACCGCCCTCACCGGCTTGCCGCTGATCGCCCTCACCAGCATGCTGCGCAAGGCGGGCGTCACGTTTTTTACCATTTAATTTACCGACAAGAAGAATATGACCGGCACCCTGTACCTGATCCCCAACCACCTCGGCCTGTCCGAAGGCGCCATCGACCCGTTGTCCCGCATCATTCCAGAGCAGGTGCGCCAGATCACCTCGCAACTCGATTATTTCGTCGCGGAAAACGCCAAGACGGCGCGCGCCTTTTTGAAATTGATCGGCAACCAGCATCCGCTGGCCAGGCCGCTGCAAGAAATCACGATTTCCGAACTCAACGTGAATACCCCGGCGCAAGCGCTGGCCGGCTTGCTGGCACCGCTGCTGGCGGGCCGCGATGCGGGCCTCGTCTCGGAAGCGGGCGTGCCGGCCGTGGCCGATCCCGGCGCCGACCTGGTGCGCCTGGCACATCAGCACGGCATCAAAGTGCGCCCGCTGGTGGGCCCGTCGTCGATCCTGCTGGCCGTGATGGCCAGCGGCTTGAACGGCCAGAGCTTCGCCTTCAACGGCTACCTGCCCACCGATGCGGCCTTGCGCGCCAAGCGCATCAAGGAACTGGAAGTGCGTTCGCGCACGGAAAAGCAGACCCAGCTGTTTATCGAAACACCGTACCGCAACGCCGCCATGCTTGAAGCGCTGGTGGCGCAATGCGCGCCGTCGACCCTGATCTGCGTCGCCACCGACCTGAGCCTGGACACGGAAAGCGTGCAGACGTGGAATGGCGCGCAGTGGAAGAAACAATTGGCCGCCGGCAAGGCGCCTGATTTCCACAAGAAACCGACCGTGTTCTTGCTGCTGGGACAGTAAACGACAAACGCCACGGGCAATTACCCGTGGCGTTTGCATTACCCCACTACAACAGACACTACACGCGACGGGTACCGGTGTTTTTCTGTCCGCCCTTGCCCGTTTCCAACACAAACTTGGCGCCATCGTCGCGGCCCAGCACTTTGACCAGATACGGCATGACTTCGCGCAACATCGGCTCCAGGGTGTACGGCGGGTTCAGGATGAACATGCCACTACTGTGCAAACCGAAGCCGTCCGGCGACGGCGTGTTGACCGTCAAGGTCACGTGCAGCCAGTCCGAGCTGGGCAGTTGCTTGAGCTTGTCGGCGAACTGGCGCGATTCCATGCGCTGCAGCACCGGGTACCAGACGGCGTAGATGCCCGACGGGAAGCGCACGAGGGCGTCGGCCAGGGTGTCCTTGACCTTGCGGTAATCCATCTTGTCTTCATATGGCGGGTCGATCAACACCAGCGCGCGGCGCGATGGCGGCGGCAGCAGGGCTTTCAGGCTCTGGAAGCCATCCGCCTTGGTGATGAGCACGCGCTTGCCGCGCACGGTAGGACGCTCGCCTTGGGCCAGCGCATGCGCCTCGACCTTGCGGAAGTTGTCAGCCAGAATTTTTGCATCGGCCGGATGCAGCTCGAACAGGCGCAGACGGTCTTGCTCGCGGCTCACCTTGTCGGCGCAGTACGGCGAACCCGGGTAGTAGCGCATCTTGCCACTCGGATTCATTTCCTTGATCAGCTTCATGTACTCGGCCAGCGAGGCCGGCAAGTCCGTGCGGTCCCACAGGGGCGCGATGCCCGTTTCGTATTCCGCGTTTTTCGCGGCATAACCACCGTCGAGCGCATACACGCCCGCGCCGGAGTGGGTATCGATATAACTATAGGCGGTATCTTTTTGATTCAGATATTGCAACAACTGAATCTGCACATAATGCTTCAACACATCGGCGTGATTACCCGCGTGAAAGGCGTGGCGGTAACTCAACATAAGCTGGCTAATTCCATAATAAAAATAAACAAAGGCGGGAGCGCTGACACCGGGCAGGGCATGAAAACAGACTGGAGGGGGTCAGGCTGCGGGGCCAGGAAACAGCATGGACCAGCGTAATCAGCGCGCAATTATCAGCATTATCCACCAGAAAGGGCGATTGCATCAAAAAACACCGATAAACAAGCCCATGCATTCTCAGGACTGGCGTGGCCGGGCGCGGTAGAATACGCGCATCGGGCGCCCCGCGCCCATCCGCCCTACTATACATACGACCATGCACAGCCTGACCCTCACGACCGATAACCGCGCCGACGTCGCGGCAGCCCTGGCCGGCCCGCGCTGGACGGTGGCCTGCCTGTGCGCGCTGTGGTGCGGCACCTGCGGCAGCTACCGCGCCACGTTCGAGGAACTGGCCGCGCGCCACCCGGACACCGTCTTCGTCTGGATCGACATCGAAGACCAGGCCGACGTGGTGGGCGACCTCGACATCGACAACTTCCCCACGCTGCTGATCCAGCGCGAAGACCATGTCGCCTTTTTCGGCACGGTGCTGCCCGACGGCGGCCTGGCGCACCGCATGGTGCAGGCGCAGCAGGCGCTCAGCGGGGACGAACTGGCGGCGCTGGCCGGCAGCACGCAGGAGCGGCGCGACTGGCAGCGCGATTGCAATCTGCGCAACCTGCTGGCCGCCACCCTGGCGCAGTAAACATCAAGCCAGCCGCAGCGGCAGGCTGCGCAGCCGCTTTCCCGTCAAACTGAATACGGCGTTGGCCACGGCCGGCGCGATCGGCGGCGTACCCGGTTCGCCCACGCCTTCGGGATGTTCCGCGCTGGCGATGATGATGGTTTCCACCTCGGGCGTCTGGCCCATGCGCAACACGGGATAGTCGTGGAAATTGCTCTGCTCGACTTTGCCATCCTTGAAGGTGATCTCGCCGCCCAGCGCCGCCGACAGGCCGAACAACACGGCCGACTCCATCTGCTGGGCGATGATGTTCGGATTGACGGCGATGCCGCAATCGATGGCGCACACCACGCGCTGCACGCGAATCTCGCCGTTTTCCACGGATACCTGCGCCACCTGCGCCACGATGCTGCCGAACGACTGGTGCAAGGCCACGCCGTGCGCATGGCCGGGCGGCGCACTGCCCGCCCTGGCGACTGCCGCATCGAGCACGGCCAGGTGGCGCGGATGTTTCAATAACATGGCGCGGCGGAAAGCGATGCCGTCCTGACCGGCCGCATGCGCCAGCTCATCGATAAAACTTTCCTTGAAGAACGCATTGTGCGAATGCCCCACGGAGCGCCAATAACCGATGGGAACGGCACTGTCGGCGATCACGTGGGCGATGCGCTGGTTGGCGATTTCATACGGCATGTCGAATTCGCCTTCGGCCGTGGTCTTGTCCGGCCCCGCGCCGGGCAAGCCGAAGTTGCGCTGCAAAAACTGGTGCGTGATGGAACCACTGACGGATTTGTTGTCCCAGGAAGCGATGCGGCCGTGCTCGTCCAGGCGTGCCGCAAAGCGGGCCAGCGCGGCGGGACGGTACATATCGTGCTGCGTGTCCTGCTCGCGCGTCCACACCAGCTGCACCGGGGCGCCCGCGCACTGCATGGCGATGGCCACGGCTTGCGCCACCATGTCCACCTCCAGGCGGCGGCCGAAACCGCCACCGAGCAGCAGCACCTCGATGCTGACATCGTTCGCGTCGACGCCGGCCACCTTCGCCGCCACGTCGACGGCGATGCCGGGCGCCTGCGTCGAGACCCACAGCATCACCTTGCCATTTTTCACCTGCGCGGTGCAGTTGACGGGCTCCATGGCGGCGTGCGCGAGGAACGGCGCGCGATACTCGGCCTTGACGCTGCGCAAATCCTGCACGGCCTTGCCCTCGACCACGCCGATGGAATAATAGGTAAAACCCGCGTCGCCATCGAGCAGGCGGGAAAATTCGGCAACGACGCTCTCGCTGGACAGGCCCGCCTGCGGCCCCGCCGTCCACTGCACGGCCAGCGCGGCGGCCGCCGTCTTCGCGCGCCAGTACGTGTCGGCCACCACGGCCACGCAAGATACACCGCGCTTGCCAAGGCTCGGCGTCAGATCCGCCACCTTTTTCACGCCGGGCATGGCCAGGATGGGCGCCGCGTCGAACGCGGCGACGGCATCGCCGAGGCGCGGCGGCAACTGCAGGGCCGCGTACAGCATGCCGGGCGGGCGCGCATCGATGCCGAAGCGCGCGCTGCCATTCACTTTGGACGGCGTGTCGCGGCGCGGCGCGGGCTGGCCGATCAATTTAAAATCCTTGGGCAGTTTCAGCACAGGCGTGCCCGGATCGATGGCGGCGGCGCGCTGCGCCAGGCTGGCGTAGCTGGCGCGCCGGCCATCCGGGTGCAGCACTTCACCATCCTGCGTGCGGCATTGCGCGGCCGGCACCTGCCACTGCGCGGCGGCGGCGGCCACCAGCATGGCGCGCGCGGACGCCCCCGCTTCGCGCATGGGCCCCCAGCCATCCTTCACGCTGGATGAGCCGCCCGTGACGATCACGCCCAGTTCGCGCGCCGCCTTGGCCACCGTCCACTGCGCCAGCGCCTTCAGGCGGCCCTGGTCGTCCGGGTGGAACGGCAGGCTATCCTTGAGCATGGCCACATTGCCGAAGATTTTATCCATGGGCGCCTGGATCAATCTGACGCTGGCCAGGGGGACGTCGAGTTCCTCGGCCACCAGCATCGGCAAGGCCGTATGCACGCCCTGCCCCATCTCGCTGCGCGGCATGGCCAGGGTCACCGTACCGTCCGTGCCGATGGCCAGCCAGCCGTTCAGCGCCACGGCGCCATCCTGCAGCGGCAGCGGCGCGCCGCCATGCAGGCGCTGGCGCGGCGGCAGCACGCCCCAGCCCAGCACCAGGGCGCCCACGCCGGCCACGCCGAGGCCCAGGCCGCCGAGCAGGAAACGGCGACGCGAGGTGTTTTTTTCTCCGGCCATGGGATACCCTTTAATTAGTTAATGGTGGTTGCAGCGGGTCGAGCCAGCGCTCCAGCATATCCTGTGCCAGCACCGGGCGGCTATAAAAATAACCTTGCGCCAGCGTGCAGCCATGGCGCAGCAGGAAAGCGGCCTGCTCTTCCGTCTCCACGCCCTCGGCGATCACCGACAAGTGCATGCTCTTGCCCAGCTGGATGATGGCAATGGCAATCGCTTCATCATTGACGTCCGTCGAGATATCCTTGATGAAGGAGCGGTCGATCTTCAGGGTCTGCACGGGCAACTGCTTCAAATAGGCCAGCGAAGAATACCCGGTGCCGAAGTCGTCGATGGCCAGTCCCACGCCGATGGCGTGCAGATCGTTGATGAAACCGAGCGCGTCGCCCGTGTTCATGATCACCGATTCCGTCACTTCCAGCTGCAGGCGCTGCGGCTCCAGGCCCGTTTCCTTCAATATATCGGCCACCATGCCGGCGATGCTGCCCCGCTCGAACTGTTTCACCGACAGGTTGACGGCCATCTTCGGCACGCGCAAGCCCTGCGCCTGCCAGCGCATCATCTGGCGGCACGCTTCGTCGAGCACCCATTTGCCCAGCTGGTTGATGAAGCCGCTGTCCTCGGCCAGCGGAATGAAGCGCACCGGCGGCACCAGCCCCAGTTCCGGGTGATTCCAGCGCACCAGCGCCTCCACGCCGACCAGGCGGCCCGTGTCGATTTCCACCTGCGGCTGGTAATTCAGGAACATCTCGTTCTTTTCCAGCGAGCGGCGCAGGAAGGTTTCCAGGCGCAGGCGCTCGACGCCCTCGCCCGTCATCGACGGCGCATAGAAGCGGTAGCCGTTGCGCCCGCGCGCCTTGGCCTGGTACATGGCCACGTCGGCATTGCGGATCAGCATGTTCAAGTCCAGCGCGTCATCCGGATACAGGCTGATGCCCACGCTGCACGTGACGAACAATTCATGGTCGGCCACCGTGAACGGCTGCTCGAACATGGTCATCAGCTTTTCCGCCACCTGCGTGGCGCCGTACTCGCCATCGACGCGCTCGAGCAGCACGATGAATTCGTCGCCGCCCAGGCGCGCCAGGGTGTCGCCTTCGCGCAGGCGGGCCGCCAGCTGGCCGGCCACCTTTTGCAGCAACTCGTCGCCCACATGGTGGCCCAGCGTGTCGTTGACGTTCTTGAAGCGGTCCAGGTCGATGAACAGCACGGCCAGCTGCTCCTGGTCGCGCGCGGCGCGCAGCAGCGCGTGCTGCAGGCGGTCGTGGAACAGCAGGCGGTTCGGCAGTGCCGTCAGCGGGTCGTGGTGCGCCATGTGGTCGAGCTTTTCCTGCGACTCCTTGATCAGGGTGATGTCGCTGAACACGCCCACGTAATGGGTGGTGACGGCGCGCGTGTCGCGCACGGCGCTGATGGTCAGCCACTCGAGGTAGACTTCACCGTTCTTGCGCTGGTGCCAGACTTCGCCGCGCCAGAAGCCGCTGGCGATCAGCTCGTCCCACAGGGCCTGGTAGAACGCCGCGTCGTGGCGCGCCGAGCGGTTCAGCGACGAATGCCGGCCCAGCGCCTCCGCTTCGCTGTAGCCGGTGATCTGCGTGAAGGCGGGATTGACGGTGACGATGATTCCGTTCGCGTCGACCACCATCACGCCATCGGCGATATGTTCGAACACGGTGGCCGACAGGCGCAGCTTTTCCTCGGCTTCCTTGCGCGAGGTGATGTCGGCATAGACCCAGATGCTGCCGTCGTTGGGGTGCAGCGGATCGAGCGCGCAACCGCTGACCAGGGCCCAGAACTGGCTGCCGTCCTGGCGCAGGTAGTGGCGCTCCTCGCTGAAGTCGCCGCCGGCCGCCAGGGCCGGATACTGGCGCTCTCCCGCCTCCTCGAAATCGTAGGCGCTGGTAAACACGATGGCGGTGGAATTGCCCGTCATTTCGCTATGCCCGTAGCCGAACAGCTCCTCGCAGCGGCGGTTGACGGAAATGATGCGGCGGTGGCGCACGAACATCACGCCGAACATCACATTGTCGAGGATGGCGCTTTGCTCCGTCAGCAGCGCCTCGATGCGCATCTCGTGGTGCTTGCGCTGGCTGATGTCGGCAATGATGCCGTCAACCCAGACGACGCCCTGTTCACCCGCCTGCGGCTGGCCATTCTCGGCCACCCAGCGCTCGATGCCGAAGGCGTCGATGATGCGGTACTCCAGCGCATACGGTCGCACCTCAAGCACCGCCTGGCGCACGGCGCGGCGGTGCTCGCGGCGGTCTTCCGGGCAGATCAGGTCGGCCCAGGCGTGCGTGCTGCCGCGCATGAACTGGCGCGCCGAATAGCCGGCGATGTCTTCGATGGCATCGCTGACGAAATCGATGGGGCCGTCGGGCCGGTAGCGGAAGACGGCGCCCGGCACTTGCGTGACGATGGTGCGGAAACGCTCTTCGCGCTGGCCCACATCCTCGAACAGCTGGCGAATGGCCGCGCGCATTTGCTCGAGCTGGGCCGTCAGGCGACCCAGCTCGTCATTGCTGTGCGAGGCCAGCGGCGTATCAAAATCGCCGTGCGACAGGCGGTCGGAAAAGCGCGTCAGGCGGCGCAGGGGTTTCAGCAGGCGGCGGTTCAGGAACAGCACGATCAGCGCCATCGACACGGCCAGCTGTGCGCCCAGCACGAAAATATAGGCCATCTGCTTTTCGCGCAGCTCCTGCTGGCTGCGCGCATCGTCCATCTCAACGACGACGTGGCCGATGCGCTCGCCGCGCACGAGGATGTCGCGCTCGGCGCGGTACAGATTGCCCACGGGCCGCTGCGGCGCCTGCAGGCGGATGAATTCCGTGTCGCCCTGTCCCAGCACCTTCACCAGCAGCACGGAACGGTCGCGCATCACCGATTCGACCAGAGAATGGGCCGATTCCGCATTCATGTTCCACAGCGATTCCTGCATGCCCAGCGCCAGGATGTCGGCATTGCGCTGCAAGGCTTCGTTCAGGCTGGTGCGCGCCGACTGGCGTTCATGCACGCCGACCAGCAGATAGCTGCCGAAGATGGCCGGCACGACCAGGCCGCCAAACACCACCAGCAGCAAGGCGCCATAGATCGACGAGCCGTACAGTACACGCAGGCTGGCGCGCAAGCGCTGATAGGGCGAATTAAACATGCGGCAACAGGACAACAGGGATCAGGCAGGCGGTCATGGAACTTTACAGGGGAATACGGGTGATAAGGCGGGAAGAAACTTTTTCAGGAGCAATTATGCATGGAAAAAGCGGGGGAAGTCACCAATAAACACGCGCCAACGACGACCCCATGCCATATACACAGGGCTGAAAAACCACACGCGGGCCGGTACGCCGGGCCAGCGCCAGCAGAAAAACGCGCAGCTTGCTATCATCGCGCCACTTTACCTCGAGGAACCATCATGACCTTCTCCATCTACTCCGCTTCCATCCCCGTCTTCAAACAGATCCTGGGCAGCCTGGCCGCCATCCTGGACAAGGCGGAAACGCACGCGCAAGACAAGAAAATCGACCCGAACGCCCTGCTGCAATTCCGTTTGTTCCCGGACATGCTGCCCTTCGTGCGCCAGATCCAGATCGCCACCGACTTCGCCAAGGGCTGCGGCGCGCGCCTGGCCGGCGTGGCCGTGCCACCGTATGAAGACAGCGAACAAAGCTTTGCGGAACTGAAAGCGCGCATCGTGAAAACCATCGCCTTCCTGGAAAGCCTGCCGCAAGCGGACATCGACGGCAGCGAAACGCGCGCCATCACCACCGGCAGCGGCGAAAAGACCAAGCACTTCACGGGCCAGACCTACCTGTTCCACTACGCGCTGCCGCACTTCTTCTTCCACGCGACGACGGCGTACGACATCCTGCGCCACAATGGTATTGAAGTCGGTAAAAAAGATTTTATCGGCAGCTATTAATCGTTAGCCCTTAAAGTACTGGGGTCGGACCTTGAAGGTCCGACCCCGGCAGTTGCATTGGCTTATTTAAGTATTCCGGCGCGGATACCCTTGCGAAAGAATCCGCACCCACACCACTTCCTTCTCTTCATCCGTCATCGACACCCAGTGGGCCACTTCCACCACGCTGCGGCCGCAGCCGCGGCAGATTTCGTCGAAGGTGGTCGAGCAGACGGCCACGCAGGGCGTATCGGGACGCGGCGGCAATTCCTTGTCAGCCATCAGGATACCTTCGGCAAGCCGAGCTTTTCCCAGCCTTCGACGCCCAGCGCTTCCAAGGTGGCGATATTCTTGTCAAAGATGTCCGACGCTTCCGGGAGCGCCTCGACGGCGCGCGCTATGCTGTCTTCGCGCAGCAGGTGCAATGTCGGATAGGGCGAGCGGTTGGTGTAGTTGCTGATGTCGTCCTCGAACGTCTCGGCAAACTGGTAATTCGGGTGGAAACTGGCCACTTGCAGTTCGCCGGCCAGGTGCATGTCTTCCACGGCCGCGTCGGCCACATCGAGAAACTCGTTGTAGTCGAGGAAATCGTTCAGCGTGTACGGATGAATCAGCAAGGTCGTGTCGATCTGCTCGGGGTCCGTGTCGGCCAGGGTTTGCAGCTCGTCCATCAGCATTGCCAGCAGATCTTCCGGATTGCTCGATTCGCACACCACGTAACGGATCTGATTCTTGACGTGCACGGCCTTGGCGAACGGGCACAGGTTCAGGCCGATCACGGCCTTTTCCAACCAGGCAACGGTATTGGCGATGATGACGGCGTTGTCGTCGTCGTGGCGCGGCGGGGTGTTCATATGCATGACTCTCTATCAATAGGGCGGCCGGCAGCCCAATGGCCGGCCAAAGCCAAATTGTACGCACTCTTTGCGCAGTCTCATACTGGACGACTGCCAGGCTTGCGCCATCGTCCTCGCCATGTATGCTATAACAGCGGCCGAATCACGCATCGGGCAAATTAAATTTGCAATAATGACAGCATTTGCGAATGGAAACTCAGCCGCTTCCCGCTTATTGCCGCTTATTTCCTGTCATCATGCTGACATAATTCTTGACTCCGGCATGTGGATATACGTACACTCGCAGCTTGATCATGGGTCTGTCCGATGTTTCTCCGACGACAACAATGGAACACTATGCACGAAAACTCCTTTAAATCTACCGTCCTGGCGGCGTTGGCCCTGGCGCTCGCGCCCGCCCTCAGCCAGGCGTACGAAGCCGGTGTTGAGAGCGATAACGCGCCAGTCGCCGCCGCCACCGCACCGGCCCTGATCCCGATGACCGCCCAGGTCACAGCAAAACTCCCCACCCTCGATAACCGCCTGCAAAAGACCGACCGTCTGCTGAAAAACCTCAGCGACAATTCCGATCCGCTGCGCGAAGCCGACGTCTGGGGCCGCATCCGCAGCGGCTATGCGATTCCCGACATCAACAACCAACTGGTGGCCAACCACGTCAACTGGTACGCCACCCGCCCCGACTACATCGCCCGCACCACGGCGCGCGCCTCGCGCTACATCTTCCACGTGGTGCAGGAGCTGGAAAAGCGCGGCATGCCGACGGAACTGGCCTTGCTGCCGTTCATCGAGTCCGCCTTCAACCCGCAGGCATTCTCCAGCGCCAATGCGGCCGGCATGTGGCAATTCGTGCCTGCCACGGGACGCGATTTCAACCTCAAGCAAAACATGTTCAAGGACGAACGCCGCGGCGTGCTGGCCTCGACCGACGCGGCCCTGACGTATCTGCAGCGCCTGTATGACATGTTTGGCGACTGGCAACTGGCGCTGGCCGCCTACAACTGGGGCGAAGGCTCGGTGCAGCGCGCCATCAAGAAAAACCAGGCGCTGGGCAAACCGACGGACTTCGAAAGCCTGGCCGACCTGATGCCGGCCGAAACGCGCAATTACGTACCCAAGCTGCAAGCGGTGAAAAACATCATCGCCAATCCGGCCCAGTTCGGCCTGACCCTGCCCGTGGTCGACAACCAGCCGTATTTCACGGCCATCGACAAGACCAGCGACATCGACATCACCGTCGCCGCCCAGCTGGCCGAACTGTCGATGGATGAATTCAAGGCCTTGAATCCGCAATTTAACCGCCCCGTCATCATCGGCGGCGAAAAGACCAAGATTCTGCTGCCGCAGGAAAACGCCGCCAAGTTCACCACCAACCTGGCGCAATGGGGCCATGCCTTGTCGAGCTGGACCACGCACAAGATCACCAATGCGCGCGAGCGCATCGAAACCCTGGCGTCGAAATTCGGCACCACGGCCGACGTGCTGCGCCAGGCCAACAACATTCCCCAGCGCACCAGCCTGCGCGCCGGCTCCACCATCCTCGTGCCGAAGACTTCGGCCACGATGAACATGGACATCACGCAAGAAATCGCCGACAGCGCCACCATGCTGCTGGAAGCGGACCGTCCGGAACGGGCCGCCAAGGCACTGCGCCGCGCCGCCAAGGGCGGCAAGGTGCAAGCCGCGCCAATTTCCCTGGTGAAACCACGCATCCAGCGCGGCGGCGGCAACAGTCGCGCCAAGGCCCGTCACTGATCATCTGATCTGTATAGAGCCACCTCGCCGGCCGCCACAGCATTGCTGTCGCGGCCGGTTGCACATCCGCCCACCCACCCAGACAGGAGTCGTCATGGCTTTCTTGCAAGGCAAAAAAATCCTCATCACGGGCCTGCTGTCGAACCGCTCGATCGCCTACGGCATTGCCAAGGCTTGCCACCGCGAAGGCGCGACCCTCGCCTTCACGTATGTAGGCGAGCGCTTCAAGGAACGCATCACGGAATTTGCGGCCGAATTCGGCAGCGAACTGGTATTCGACTGCGACGTTTCCAGCGATGAACAGATCAGCGCCGTCTTCAGCGACCTGGCGCAGCATTGGGAACACCTCGATGGCCTGGTGCACGCCATCGGTTTCGCGCCGCGCGAGGCGATCGCCGGCGACTTCCTCGACGGCCTGTCGCGCGACAGCTTCCGCATCGCGCACGATATTTCCGCCTATAGTTTTCCTGCCATGGCCAAGGCCGCCCTGCCCCTGCTGCATCCGGGCGCCTCGGTGCTGACCCTGACTTACCTGGGCGCCGTGCGCGCCGTGCCCTACTACAACACCATGGGCCTGGCCAAGGCGTCGCTGGAAGCGTCCGTGCGCTACCTGGCCGAATCGCTGGGCCCGCGCGGCATCCGCGCCAACGGCATCTCCGCCGGCCCCATCAAGACCCTGGCCGCCTCCGGCATCAAGGATTTCAGCAAACTGCTGGGTTTTGTGGCCGAGCACGCCCCGCTGCGCCGCAACGTCACCATCGAAGAGGTCGGCAACACGGCCGCCTTCCTGCTGTCCGACCTCGCGTCCGGCATCACGGGCGAGATTACCTACGTCGATGGCGGCTTTTCGCAAGTGATGGCCGTCAATCCCGAAGTAGAGTAAGGCGGTGATGGCCGATATTCTGCGGTTGTCACTTGACAACCGTGAATTATCGACCTACATTGGAGGCATCGCATGGCGCGCTCCTCGCATCCGAAGAAGGAAATCGAAGCGGCGCTGCGCCACGCGGAAAGCCAGGGCTGGCGCGTGGAAACGGGCGGCAGCCATGCCTGGGGCAAGATATATTGTCCCTACAATGACGGCGGCTGCCGCTGCGGCGAATTCTGCATCGCCTGCATCTGGAGCACGCCGAAAAATCCCGGCAACCACGCGCGGGCGATCCGGCGAGTGGTCGACAATTGCGCTTTCAATAAACTGATGCACGACTGCATGCAACGCAAACCCAGGGGGTAACAATTATGGATTACATCTTTACTCTCAAGTACCGCTTGCCCGACCACGAAACCAATCTCGACGCGCTGGCCGAGCGTCTGGGCAGTGGCGGCTGCGACGACGCCCTGGCCGGCATCGGGCAAGCGGGACGCCTGGCGCTGGAATTCACGCGCGAAGCCAGCAATGCCAACGCAGCGCTGCTCAACGCCCTGGCCGACGTCAAGGCCATCGTGCCCGATGCCGTGCTGGTCGAGGCCGCGCCCGACTTCGTGGGTTTGACGGATGTGGCGCAGGTACTGGGCCTGTCCCGGCAAAACCTGCACAAGCTGATGAACAAGCACCGCCACAGCTTCCCCGTGCCCGTGCATGAGGGCAGCGCCACCATCTGGCACCTGGCCGACGTGCTGGCGTGGCTGCATGCCAAGGGAACGTATCGGCTGGAACGCAGCATGGTCGAACTGGCGCAGGTCACCCGGCAAATCAATCTGGCCAGGGAAACGCAACAGGCGCCGCCGCTGCCCGCCGACATCGCGGCCATGCTCAATTAAGAGTCACCCCTTTAAAGGTGCGTCGCCACAGATGAAATAAAACCTGCACTCTTTGTAGCAAACATCATCTAACTGGGGCAGGAGGAAACTGCCATGATGATGAATGCTGTGGTATCGCACTGCGCAAAAATCAGCCCGCTGACTGTAATGGCAAGGCTGGTGCTGCAACGTGCCCTCGATCCTGCTTGGGTCGATGCACTGTTCGAGCGTGAACGTGGCGCCCAATACCAGAGGGAGCTACTGTTCTCGACGACAGTCGAACTGATGTCCGTGGTCGCAGTTGGGCTGCGGCCATCGCTTCACGCTGCAGCGCAGGCTTACCCTGATTTGCCTGTTTCGGTGCAAGCTTTATATGACAAGGTCAAGCATACCGAGCCGAACCTGGTACGGGCTCTGGTCACCGGCAGCGTCGAGCGCCTTGGAGATGTGATCACGCCATTTTTGCAGGGGAATGCACCGCTGGTTCCGGGTTACCGCACCCGAATCGTGGACGGTAACCATTTGCCTGCAAGCGAAAAGCGGTTGAAGCCTTTACGCGCCTTTCGCGGCGCCGCAATGCCTGGCCAGTCCCTTGTGGTGTATGACCCTGATTCGGGCCTGGTCGTCGATATGGAGCCTTGCGAAGATGCACACTCGCAGGAACGCGCCGTAATGCCGCCGTTACTAGAGCGTTCGCATCCGGGCGACCTGTGGATTGCTGATCGCAACTTCAGCACGCGCATGATCCTGTCCGAATGGGATCGCCGTGGGTGTGCCTTCATCGTGCGTGAGCACGGTCGTACGCCCAATCCGGCACCGCTCGACGAGCTGACATATCGAGGGAGAATCGCGACCGGCGCCGTCTTTGAACAGTGCGTTGCCATCCCTGGAGCTACAGGACAGAAGGTAGCATCACGTCGCATTGAACTGCAACTTTACAAGCCCACTGACGATGGCGAAATGATTCTCCGATTACTGACGAATCTACCAAAAGAGCATTTCAGTGCACGCGCCATTGCTCGCCTATACAGCAAGCGCTGGCGGATCGAGACAATGTTCCAGCGGCTCGAATCGGTCTTGCACAGTGAAGTCAAGACTCTCGGACACCCGCGCGCAGCCTTGTTCGCGTTCGGTATCGCGATCCTGGCCTATAACGTGCTGACTGTCTTGCAGCGCGCGGTAAGCACCGCGCACGACTTGGTTGCCAGCGGCATTGAGCTATCGCCGTTTTATGTGGCCGTGGAGGTACGGGCGCACTATGCCGGCATGGTGATGGCTGTGCCAACCAAAGCATGGCGGCGCTACGACGCCATGTGTGCATCAGAGCTGAGCAAATTACTGCTTCAGATTGCCGCTTACGCCAAACCAAAAACGCTGCGCAAACACCCTCGCGGCCCGAAAAAAACAGTAAAAAAAGGCTACGTGGCCGGCGCTGTTGCGCGACGCCACGTATCAACGGCACGGGTATTAAAAGACGGTGCTGTCAATGTACACCTTTAAAGGGGTGCAATTAAGAGTCTATCCCAATAGATGAATACATCCCCTGCTGGCGCCCCTCAGAAGCGGGGACTGCGTTGATCGTCGTCGCGTGGCTCGCCACGCGTCCTCCTCACGCCTTGTCCGCGCTCCTGATGAACTGCCAGCAGAAGACGCTCCCTACTGGGATAGGCTCTAAATCAACGAAAACTACGTATTCTTACTGATTTCACATAGGAAACATGTTCAAAACGTGGTAGGACTTTCCTTTCCCCCCATTTAGGCCGTGCAAAACGACGGCAAATACGGTATAGTGTCGTTGTGCGCTGCAATATGTTCCCTTGAAGCGATGGCAACACCGCAGTCATGCACTACAAACTTAGCAGCTTCGCAAGCCTTAGCGCATCCACAGGATGCCGCTTATAAAGCCCTCCCGCCTTGTGTGTCGCACCTGACACCGTCCCGGCGCAAAGCTTTTGTGCCGAAATTTCTTTCTAGTTGAGTCATTTCGTTTTGGTTGGCGTTGCTATTTTGCGTTCTGCTTTTTGCAAGAACGCTGATTTTTACGAAAGAAAAGAATGACATTTGAATCCTTAGGCCTGCATCCGTCCATCATCGCCGCTCTGACCGAATCGGGCTACACCGCGCCAACCGCGGTACAGTCGCAAGCGATTCCAGCCGCGATCGAAGGCCGTGACCTGCTGGTCTCGTCGCAGACCGGTTCGGGCAAGACCGCAGCTTTCATGCTGCCGTCGCTGCACAAACTGGCCAGCGCCGAACAAAGCGCCGCCAGCAAGACGCCGAACCAGGAAATGCAAGCATCGCGCGCCCGCGGCGAGCGTCCACGCTTCAAGGCTGCCCAGCCAAAAATGCTGGTGCTGACGCCAACGCGCGAACTGGCCCTGCAAGTGACCACCAACACCGACAAGTACAGCACCGGCATCCGCCGCATCAAGGCTGTGTCGATCCTGGGTGGCATGCCTTACCCTAAACAGATGCAATTGCTGGCCAAGAATCCTGAGATTCTGGTCGCCACTCCTGGCCGTCTGATCGACCACATGGACTCGGGCAAGATCGACTTCTCGCAACTGGAAATCCTGGTGCTGGACGAAGCCGACCGCATGCTGGACATGGGTTTCATCGACGACATCGAAAAAATCGTGGACGCGACGCCAGAAGGCCGTCAAACCATGCTGTTCTCGGCAACGCTGGACGGCGTGGTTGGCAACATGGCCCGCCGCATCACGAAAAACCCGCTGGTCATCCAGATCGCCGGTTCGTCGAACAAGCATGAAAACATCACCCAGCGCGTCCACTTCGTCGACGATCTGTCGCACAAGAATCGCCTGCTGGACCACCTGCTGCGCGACGAAACCTTGGACCAGGCTGTTGTGTTTACCGCCACCAAGCGTGACGCCGACACCATCGCCGACCGTCTGAACATCGCCGGTTTCTCCGCTGCCGCCTTGCACGGCGACATGCATCAGGGCGCGCGTAACCGCACCCTGGACGGCATGCGTCGCGGCCAGGTCAAAGTACTGGTCGCCACCGACGTTGCCGCCCGCGGTATCGACGTACCGACGATCACCCACGTGTTCAACTACGATCTGCCGAAGTTCCCGGAAGACTACGTCCACCGCATCGGTCGTACCGGCCGCGCTGGCCGCAATGGCCTGGCCATCTCGCTGGTGAACCACGCTGAAGGCATGAACGTCAAGCGCATCGAACGCTTCACCAAGCAATTGATCCCGGTCAATGTCATCGAAGGTTTCGAGCCTAAGAAAACGGCGTCGGCACCACGTTCGAGCGCCCGTCCAGGCGGCTGGAAACCAGGCGACAACCGTGGCGGCGCGAAGCCAGCGCAACGCACGTTCAGCAAGCCAGGCGCACCACGCAAAGACGGCGCACCTAGCACCGGCGGCGGCTACAAGGGTTCCAACCCGCGCAGCACCGACGGCGCACGCCGCAGCTACGGCGACCGTTAATCACGGCGCCATGCCGCCAGCAGGCGGCAGGCAATAAAAAAACGGCCACCAGATCGCTCTGGTGGCCGTTTTTTCATGTCCGCTGCATTTATTTCTTCGACACCTTCTGGCGCGACAGCTTGCGCAGCTTGGCTTGCTCGAAGCGCACCTGCTGCTCCGGCGTTTCCAGTACCAGCGGCGGCACGGCCACGGGCTTGCGGTTGGCGTCCACGGCCACCATCGTGAAATAGCAGCTGTTGGCGTGGCGCACCAGGCGCTGCTGGATGTTTTCCGTCACCACGCGGATGCCCACCTCCATCGAGGTCGTGCCCGTGTAATTGATCGAGGCCAGGAAGGTCACCAGCTCACCCACGTGGATAGGCTGCAAGAACATCACCTGGTCCACCGACAAGGTGACCACATAGCTGCCCGAATAGCGGCTGGCGCAGGCGTAGGCGACGCTGTCGAGGTATTTCAGGATGGTGCCGCCGTGCACATTGCCGGAAAAGTTGGCCATATCGGGCGTCATCAGGACCGTCATCGTCAGTTCATGGGCCGACCAGTTCATCGCGCTGTCCAAAGTGTTCTCCAAGGGGGAATAAAAGTGAGGGGGATGTAAAAACCGGCCCCAGGGGCCGGTGTAGAGACCTTAAAGGCCCAGGGTGTCGATGTCGACCAGCGAGTCGCGGCCCTTGTCGGAAATGTCGTGGCCCTCGCCTTCCGCGCGCGCCACGATGTGGGCTTTCTTGCCCAGGAAATAGGCCACGTCCGATTCCAGCTTGGTCAGCGGATCGGCGGCGACGGCGCGCAGCCCCATGATGCAGCGGCGCAGGAACAGCAACTGTTGTGCTTTCTCGGTGATGGACAAACGGCCATCGCGTGCATAGCTGAGCAGCTTCAGGCCGGACAGGCGCTTGGCATTGCGGGCAACGCAAGCACTGGGGCGCTCGGTCTTGATGCCGCGTGCAACTTGCTCCAGCGCGTCATATTCATCGGTTGTTAATTTCTCGTTCTTCATTACTTTTCCATAAAAGGCCAGGTGTTCGGCCCCCATGGTACGCGCCCCGCTGCGCATCGGCAACAGGCAACGTGATTCAGTCGCCGCCCACCCTGCGGATGGCGTACCGAAAATGCGCGTGAAGCGCGCTTATTTGTAGCTGCGCAGCAGCAGCCACGCCAGGCCGCAACCAGCCACGGCGCCCGCCAGCGCCAGCGCTGCGAGGTTTTTGCTGGTGATCACAGGGCGCCGGCCCAGGTAGATTTTGTTATGCAAGGAATTGCCCATGATGGCCTCCTGTACAAGAATTTTTATGATGTCTCATTATAAGAACAGAATCGTGACGGCCACATGACACACAGCAGTTAGCGCTTGATTTGTATCCACTCGGCAACGTTTATTGGCATTTTTGTTGTTTAATTGGCGTGGCAATCCGGCCGCCCGCGCAATCCATTTCCGACCAGAAATAAACAGCGCGCGGCAGTGGCCTCGCCGCTCAGGTCCACTCAGGTGCGCGACGACTTGCTCAGCCCATCTTGACGGGCGGCTGCGGCGGCGTCGGTTCCTCGACGGGCACGGGATCCGTGTGCGGCGGCTTTTCTGGCGGCGGCATCAGCGGATCGCCTTCGGGCGGCGGCGGAATATCCGGTTCAGGCGTGCTGTGCGCACGCAGCGGGGCATGACGGGATGGTAGTTGCATGGTGACCTCCTTTGCCCCACTGTAGCCGATGACAGGAAAGACTGGCGCCCGCGAGCCGCGCCATAGGCCGGGTAAAACGTCGATTTTTTTTACACACGCGCGAAAAATGGCACCCCTGTTTTTATAAGCTGTTGAATTCAAATGCAAATATTAGATGGTACGAATTCTGCTTCAAGGGCGTATGAGGTTATCTGAGGCAGCCGCCACAGTGACCTGGTCCGATCACCCCTCACGCTGAAGGAAATGCCATGAAAACGCTGTCCTCATTCCTGCGTCTCGCTCTCTCCGCGGCCACCATCGGCGCCGCGCTGATCAGTGCTCCCGCATTCGCTGGTCCTTTATTTACCGTCAACGAAGGTTCCGTCCCCGGTACCGCAGCCAATCTGGTTGTGGCCGACCGCATCAGCTTTGAATATCACGCGCGCGTCGAACAAACCATCGTTGGCGGTTTGGGCGGTGGCAACGATCCCTTCGTTGAAACAGGCTTTCTGACCAAGGCCGCTTTCGGCAGCCCCACTGGCGGCAGCGTGCCATCGCAACTGAACGCCCTCAATGGCTATGGCATGTATGGCCTGTTCACCATCACCGGCCAATCCGATACGCTGGCTGGCGGGATCCACGCCAACTTTCAAACCCTGAGCATGACCTTGTACATCGACCCCAACCAGGACACGTCACTGTCGGTCAGTAACGTGGCAGGCTCGCCGGTGAATGTTGGAGCCTCCGGGGATGACTATGCGATCGTGACCTACACGCTCGATCTGGGCGAAGCACACATTTTCGCCGGCCTGGCCCAAGGCGACTTCAAGGCCTTGCTTAACGCCACGCTGACGCCGCAAGGACAGTTGTTCTTCGTCAATCCTAACCCATTCTTCCCGCTGGAGTCCCTCAGCGGGAATACGAACAGCTTCATCGGCGGCAGCTTGACCAACAGTTTTGTCGCGATGGCCGACGGTGGCGGCCTGGAATTATTCCAGGCCGCTGTACCTGAACTAGGCACCATCGCCCTGCTCGGTATCGGCCTGTTTGGCCTGGGCATGACTGCGCGCCGCCAGCAAGGCGGGCAACGCCAGGCTTGACATGCGATCATCGCGCCTGAAAGCCGCTGAGGTCCTCAGCGGCTTTTTTCGCTGTGGCAAGCGGCAAACCCATGCCGTTCATGCAAGCGTCCTCCCGTTGACCGGCGCCACCAGCAAGTCGTGCAGCGGCCGGCGCAAGGAGCGCGCCTGGGCCGCCGGGCCGGCGCCGATGCGACCAAGGAACACGGCCCGATCAAACGCCACCGCACCCAGCACGGCCTGGCATTGCAGCGCCAGTTCCTGCGCCAGTTCCAGCATGCCGTCGGTGCGCGAAAAAGCCCGCCGTTCGCGCACATAACGGGCGAAGATCAGCGGCGTCAGTTCCGGCTGTAATTGCAGGCCCAGCTGCGTGGCCGTCAGCCAGAAGCGCTGCATGGCCCTGCCCGCCGCCACGTAATCGTCGATGTGACGCGGCGGCGCCTCGGCCAGCAGCACGAAATGCGCGGCGCAATACAGGCCCGGCAGCAAGTCCATCTGCAGACGCGGGGCAATGGTGCCTCCCAGCCAGGTATTGAAAAAATCCACGCGGCGCCAGCTGTGCATGACCCAGCGCATCAGCCGCGCCGTCATCGGGTCCACGCCCAGCGCCTGTTCCGGGATGCGGTCGCTGCTGAAGCGCGCCCCCCACTCGATGACGTCGCGGTGTACCTTGTGCGCTTCGGGCATGGTCAGGCGCAGCTTCGCATTGTCGAACATCAGGCGCGCGCAGGCCAGGCGCATGCGCCAGCCTTCAAACCACTGCACGCTGTAGCCGGGCGGCAAGCTGGCCGCCAAGGCCGCCTTTTCGCTGGCGCGCAGGCGGCGCGTGCTGAGCCGTCGCCGCTGCACGCTGCGCTGCGGCAGGAAGGCCGCCAGCGGGTCGGGCAGCATGCCGGGGCTGTCGACAAAGCGCACGTCAAACGTGGGCAAGGTGTCGGGCAAGCCGCCGCGCCGGCGCGCTTCCATGCGCAAGCCATGGCTGCTGGCCGCCAGCGCCATACTTTCAAGCAAGGCGCCCAGCGACAGCTGGCTGGGATGGCCGTCAAGGTCGTACACGCAGTGGCTGCGCGTATCGAAGCCATGCACGACGACATGGCGCGGGTCCACGACTTCAAAGCGCCACGGCTGCGTGTTGTCGCCGCTGGGTGCCCAGCGCGCCTGGTCGAGAATGTTTTCCAGTACGGGATCGATCATCAGCGGTGCCTGTGCCATTTATGCCCCCTGCGCCGCGCGGCGCCGCTTGATGATGGCCATCGTCAGGCGTTGCAGCGGATGACGGTTGCCGCCGGGACGCCAGGTACGCACGAGCTTGTTGCGGTAGGCGTCGAAATGCATGCCGTGCGGCGCCGCCATCACCTTGCCGCGTTTTAACAGGATCTTCAAGGCTTCCGTGGCGGCCGCGCCCGCGCACAACTGGCAACCCATGATGGTCGACGGTCCACGCCGCTCCTTCAGGTTGATGGCCGACGGGTCGACCAGGTAGGGGCCGTGCAAGCCGGCCGGCGCCAGCCCGACGAGAAAGCGCAGGGCTTTTTCTTCCTCGGGCAAGTCGCCCCAGCCAAAATACTCTTCGAACGTCATGCCGCCCGGCATGAAGCTGAGCACGGCCGTGCCCATGCCCAGCGGCGCGGCCGTGATGGCGGGGATACCCAGGCGCGCGCAGGTGGCGAAGGTGGCCTGGCGCGCGGGGAAGGCAAAGAAATCCAGGCCGTCCACATACAGGTCGACACCGGCAAAAAACTCCGCCAGGTTGCTGTCGTGTATGCCGTCAGGAAATTGTTTAATCTCCAGTTCTGGATTGATGTCCGTCGCCATCTGCGCCAGCACGGCCACCTTGGGCTGGCCCAGGGTGGACATCATGGCGCCGGCCTGGCGATTGAAGTTGGCGATATCGAAAGTGTCGAAATCGGCGATGTGAAAAGCGCCGATACCCAGCCGCGCCAGGGTCAGCAAATGCACGCCGCCCACGCCGCCCATGCCGGCAATGGCCACGCGCTTGCCGCGCAAACTGTCCTGCTCCGCCTGCGTGACCCAGCCCAGGTTGCGGGCAAATGCCGCGTGATACGAAAAACCGTCTGTCATGCTCACCTCTTCTGTGCGTCCCTTGCGGACGAAAAAGTTTGGACAGGTGAGCCGGGGATAAGTTCCCCGCACGACAGAAAAAACCGCTTAGCGCGTCAGGCGCCGCGTCGCAGGCACGCTGCGCTGTCGCGCTGCCGCTGCCGGCGCCACCGCACCGACCTTGAACACGCTGACGATCTGCGCCAGCCCGGCCGCCTGCTCGTTCATGGCCTGCGCCGCCGCCGACGCCTGCTCGACCAGGGCCGAGTTTTGCTGCGTCATGTTATCCATCTCGACGATGGCCTGATTGATCTGCTCGATGCCGGCGCTCTGCTCCGCGCTGGCCGAGGAAATCTCGGCCACGATATCGGTCACATGCTGCACGCTGGAAACGACCTTTTCCATCGTCTCGCCCGCCAGCGCCACGAGTTTTTCACCGGCGCCGACTTGCTCGGCGGAACTGTCGATCAATTGCTTGATTTCCTTGGCGGCCGCAGCCGAACGCTGCGCCAGATTGCGCACCTCGCTGGCCACGACGGCAAAGCCACGCCCCTGCTCGCCCGCGCGCGCCGCTTCCACGGCCGCGTTCAGGGCCAGGATATTCGTCTGGAAGGCGATGCCGTCGATGACGGCGATGATGTCGCCGATCTTTTTCGACGAGGCATTGATGGCGCCCATGGTCTCGACCACCTGCCCCACCACGCCGCCCGCCTGGGTCGCCACTTGCGAGGCGGAAATGGCCAGCTGGTTGGCCTGGCGCGCATTGTCCGCATTCTGCCGCACGGTCGAGGTCATCTCTTCCATGGTCGATGCCGTTTCTTCCAGCGATCCCGCCTGCTGTTCCGTGCGCGCCGACAGGTCGTGGTTGCCGGAAGCGATCTCGCCCGACGCCGTGGAAATGGATTCCGCATCGTTGCGCACCTGGCTCACCAGGTGCGCCAGGTTGTCGCGCATGGCCTTGATCGCCATCAACAGGCTGTCCGTGTCGCCGGGGCGCGTGTCGATGTGCGTGGTGAGGTCGCCCTTGGCGATCTGCGCCACGATGGCGGCTGCATAGTCGGGTTCGCCACCGAGCTGGGCCAGGATACGGCGCAGCATCAGGGCCGCCAGGCCACCCACCACCAGCATCAGCGCGCCGCCGATGGCCAGCAGCACACCGGCCTGGGCCCAGAATTTGTGGTTGATGTCATCGATGTAGGTGCCCGTGCCGATCAGCCAGTCCCACGGCGCAAATTTCACCACCGCATACATCTTCGCCACCGGGTCGGGCACGCCGGGACGCGTGCCGTCCGCCTGCACCAGGCCGATGCGGCTGTTGGCCAGCGCGGCCCGGTAGCGGTCGCCCGCCTGCTGCATGTTCTTTTGCGGCGTACCGATGCGCGCGGGATTCGGATGCACGTACAGCAAGTCGGTACTGAAGTCGCGCACAAAGTAATACATCTCGTCCTTGACGAAACTGCCGATGGCCAGCTTGGCCTGCTGCTGGGCCTGTTCACGCGTGAGCTTGCCCGACTGTTCCAGCGCATACGCCTTTTCCACCGAGGCATTGGCCAATTCCACCAGCACCGTCAATTGCTCGACCCTTTCGGCCATCATGGTCTGGCGCAAGGAATACAGGGAGAATGAAGCGATGAGGACGATGCCGAGCAAGGTGCTGAAACACAATAGAAGAATGCGCGAACGGAGTGTCATGGGAGCCTGGGTAGAAAATAAAGCATGGAATTATAAACAATTTCCTGATGGAAATCTTTTTGCAAACGCAAAGCGGGCGGCGCTACCAGGCTGATGCCCGGCAGGCACCGCCCGCTTCGTTACTGCTCGCTTGTTACTGACGCATCACGCCAGCGCTTCCTTGGCCGCCTCTTCCGGCGTCAAGCCGTCGTAGAACTGGTCGGTAAACCACTCGACCTGCTCTTCGATGTGGTCTTGCGCCTGTGCCACGGTGGCGCCGCCGGCCACGAGGAAGCCTTCAACCTCGATACACCAGTTGATCAATTCCAGGGTTTCCGGATCGAGTTCTTCTTTCTTAGCCATCGTATGTCCTTGCTTGTCAAATTGCGATCACATCACCAAGCAGCAGTTTAACAGCTTCGCCGCCCTGCCGCCCCTGCGGTTCAACAATGAAGATTACTTGACTGCAACGTTTTTACGTTCCGGATACAGCACCACCTGCACGTAATTGTGCATGTCCAGGTAGCGCTGCGCCGCCTGTTTGACGGCTTGCGGCGTGATGGCGCGCACGCGCTGCTCGTAGCGCAGGATCTGCGCGGGATCGCGCCCCTGCGTCACCGAACCCATCAGTTGGTTCATCCAGTAATTATTTTCCCGCAAGGATTTTTGCTGGCGTGTGATCCAGTTCAGCTTGACCTTTCCCAGGTCGGCCACGGACGGTCCCTCGGCCTTCATCTTGTTGATTTCGGCAAACGCGGCGGCGATCACCTTGTCCACGTTTTCCGGCCCCGTCGGCAAGTTCAGCGCCACCGAATAATGGCCATACGGATGCTGGCCCATGGAAGTTTCGAAGCCGCCGCCATAGATCATGCTCATCTTTTCGCGCAGCACTTCGATGACTTTCAGGTTCAACACCTCGCCCAGCGCCTGCAAGGTCAGCTTTTGCTCGTCCGAATACGCCGCGTCGCCATTGAAGGTGATGGAAATCGTGCTTTTGGGCTCGCTGCCCATGTAGATATCCTTCTTGACGATCCCTGCCACCGGGCGCATGCCCACGTCGCGGTAGGCGTGCGGCACCTCCGCCACGGGCAAGGTGCCCAGGTAGCTGGCGATCAGGGGCTTGATCTTGTCGAGCTCAAAGCTGCCCGCAAAGATGAAGGTCATGTCGCGCGCGCTGGAAAAGCGCTGGCGGAAGATGTCCAGCGAGCGGTCCAGGCCCACCTTGTCGAAATCGGCCGCGCGCGGCACACCATCGACACGCGGGTTGTCGCCAAACATGGCGTGCTGGATGGCATCGTAAAACACGGCTTCCGGCTGCGCCATGCTGTTTTTCGCCAGGTCCTGCTGCTTGCCGATGAAGGATTGGTACAGGCCCGCATCCTTGCGCACGTCATGGAAATACAGGCTCACCAGTTGCAGCATGGTTTCCACGTCGGCGCTGCTGGCCGAGCCGCCAAAGCCTTCGCTCAGTTCGCCCAGCGAGGCGCCCACATTGACCGTCTTGCCGGCCAACACTTTTTGCAAGTCCAGCGGCGCCAGGTCTTTCAGACCCATGCTGCCGACCACGGCGCTGGCATAGCGGGCGCTGTAGATATCGGCGTCGCCAAACAGCGACTGGCCGCCGAAGCGGGTCGAGCCCATCAGCACCTGGTCATTCTTGAAATCCGTCGGTTTGAGCAGCACGCGCACGCCATTGCCCAGGGTTAGCTCCGTCACGCCGATGGCGCTGTTGAGCTTTTCAGCGACGATGCTGCCGCCGGCCGGCGGGCCATCCATCAGCGTGCTGGCCAGCACTTTTTCCGTGCGCGGCTCGACCTTTTGCCGTTCCGCTTGCGCCACGGCGTCGAGCAATTGCTGCTGCGTCGGTACAGCCGAGGCGGTATCGCCCGCTGTCGGCTCGGCGCCCATGAAGACGACGAGTTTCTTTTGCTGGTCGGGAATCACCTTGGCCACCGTCTCATTGATTTCCTGCAAGGTCACCTGCGGCAAGAGTTCCTGCGCGTACAGCAATTCATTGGCGATGCCGGGAATGGCTTCCTGCTCCAGGAAGTGGCGCGAATACTCGGCCACGAAACCGGAGGAATCGGACTTGTCGCGTTCGCTGTGCGCGCGCTCGTAATTGCGCAGCATGTTCTTGCGCGCGCGGTCCAGCTCATCCTGGCTGAAACCGAAGCGGCGCGCCCGCTCATCTTCCTGCACCAGCGCGTCGACGGCCGGCTGCACGCCGCCCTTGCCCAGCAAGGCATACGCGCTGAACGATTCGTAGCCACGCACCAGCTTGCCCATGCTGCTGCCGCCCTGGATGAACGGGGGATTCGCCTGCTGCGTCAATTCCTGCATGCGCGCGCTGAGCATCTGGCCATACAGGTTTTCGATCATCTGGCGGCGGTAATCGGCAATCGTGACGGGCTCCTGCGCGGCGCGGATCGGATAGCGGATGAAGACGCTGTCGTCGGGCGCTTCCTTGTCCGTGATCACCAGCGCTTCCGTCTGCGAGCGCTGCGGCACTTCCGCATACAGGCGCGGGCGTGGTTGCGCGGGGTTTTTCAGCTTGCCGAAATGCTGCTGGATCAGTTTTTCAGCCTGTTTCGGCTCCACGTCACCGACCACCATCACGGCCATCAGGTCGGGCCGGTACCAATCCTTGTAGAAACGCTTGATGGCTTCCGGCTTGAACGTTTTCAAGACGGATTCCTTGCCGATCGGCATGCGCTGCGCATAGCGCGAACCGTTCAGCAGCTTCGGATACAGCACCTTGTTCATGCGGTCGCTGGCGCCCTTGCCCAGGCGCGCCTCTTCCAGCACGATGCCGCGCTCGCTGTTGATGTCGGCCGGATTGAATTTCAAGCCATGCGCCCAGTCTTCCAGCACAAGAAATCCCTTTTCCAGGTTTTCCTTCTTGTTCGTCGGAATCGGCAGCACGTACACGGTTTCATCAAAGCTCGTGTAGGCGTTCAGGTCGGCACCGAACTTCACGCCGATCGATTGCAAATAGGAAATGAGTTCATTGCGCTTGAAATGCGTGGAGCCATTGAAGGCCATGTGTTCCGTGAAATGCGCCAGGCCTTGCTGGTCGTCATCTTCCAGGATGGAGCCGGCTTTCACCACCAGGCGCAATTCCACTTTCTGCGCGGGACGGGCATTTTTCTTGATGTAGTAGGTCAAGCCATTCGGCAATTTTCCTACAGTAACTTCTGGTGCCAGCGGCAGGGGATCGCTCAAACGGATTTCCGCCTGGGCCATGCAGGCGCAGGCCAGCAAGACGGCGCCCGAGATCAGGCGTAATTTACTCAGCTTCATGTATTCTCGACGGTAAGATTCAGTAGACATACCTTACACTGAAATCGTCTTTCTGCCATTAAAAACAGCTTAGGAAAAACGGCTTTGCCCAGGCAACTTTGCCGAATGACAAACTCAACAGTGACCTGCCCCTTTTTTTCATCTGTGCTAAAGTATTGCCGCCGGTCATGTGGATCGGCACAACAATACGTCTTCGGGGCGGGGTGCGATTCCCCACCGGCGGTAAGACCGGCAACGGTCAAGCCCGCGAGCGCTTGTCAGGTTTCGCCTGATGAGGTCAGCAGATCTGGTGTGACTCCAGAGCCGACGGTATAGTCCGGATGAAAGAAGATGTGCAGTAAACGCGATTGTCCCATCGACCTGTCGATGCGGCTGTCTGCGTCTATTCGCTTGCCCTGCAGCGTTTTTCGCCTATGCGAGGAGCGTTTCACCATGTTAGTCAACAGCTATACCCTGCTTTCCAACGACCTGGAAGGTCGCATCCAATCCGCCCTGGCCGCCATGCGCGCCGGCATTCCCGTCATCCTGCTCGACGATTTCGACCGCGAAAACGAAGCCGACCTGATCCTGTCGGCCGAGAAACTCACGCACGAAACCATGGCTTTGCTGATCCGCGAATGCAGCGGCATCGTCTGCCTGTGCCTGCCCACGGACGTCGTCAGCGCGCTGGAATTGCCCCCCATGTCGCCCGACAACGGCAGCCGCTACGGCACGCCGTTCACCGTCTCCATCGAGGCGCGCGACGGCGTCACGACGGGCGTGTCGGCCGCCGACCGCGTGACCACCATCCGCGCCGCCATCGCCAAGGATGCCAAGCCGGCCGACCTGGTGCGCCCCGGCCACGTCTTCCCCCTGCGCGCCGCGCCCGGTGGCGTGCTGGAACGCCGTGGCCACACGGAAGGCTCCGTCGACCTGTCGCGCATGGCGGGCCTGAACCCGGCCGCCGTGCTGTGCGAGCTGATGAACCCGGATGGCAGCATGATGCGCGGCGACGATATTGAGCGCTTCGCCGAATTGCACGGCATGCCGATCCTGACCATCGAGGAACTGGTGGAATGGCGCAGCACGCGCGAACAGTAAAGCATCAGGCGGCCACGGCCTTCGGCAGATGCACGTGCCGGTACACGAGGCCCGCCGCCAGGCCATACGCGGCGGCAATCGTCGCGTAGGCCAGCGGCAAGCGCAGCGACCAGTCGGGCAGCATGTGCAGGATGCTGCCGATCAGGGCCACACCCACCAGCGCGCCGATTTGCCGGTTCGCATTCAGGGCCGCCGCCGCGCTGTTCGCATGCCGCTTGCCGGCCACCCGCATCACGGTGGCCGTCATGGCGGGAATGGCGATGCCGATGGCCACGTTCATGACGGCCGTGCCCAGCGCCAGCCAGCCATACGGCGTGCCCGGACGCAAGCCCATCAGCAGCAAGGCCATCACGGCGCCCACCAGTAAGCCCGCCAGCATGGGCAGGCCCGTGCCATGACGCGCCGCGATACCGCCTGCCATGAAATTCCCCACCGTATAGGCCGCCATCATGGGCAGCAAGCGCAAGCCCGACTGCAGGGCATCGGCGCCGCCCGACTGCTGCAGGAACAGACTCAATAAGAACAGCTGGCCGAATACGCAGAAATTGATCAAAAAACCCACGCCATTGGCCGCGCCAAAGCTGCTGCTGTGAAACAGTTCACGCGGCAACAGCGGATGGCTGCCGCTGCGCTCGCGCCGCAGCAGTTGCCCGGCCGACAGCACCGTCAAGGCGCCCGCCGCCAGCACGCCCGGCGACAGCCAGCCCAGCATGGGGCCTTCGATCAAGGTAAAACTGAGGCCCGCCAGCGCCGCCACACCGAGTGCATGGCTGAACAGCGATAAATCGCGCGGCTGGCGCGCCGGCGCGGCCAGCAGCAGCTGCGCCATGACGATGGCCAGCACGCCCAGCGGCACGTTGACCCAGAACACGCTGCGCCAGCCGAACTGGTGCACGAGGATGCCGCCGATCAACGGGCCGGACGCGCCGGCCACGCCCACCAGCGCCGACCAGGCGCCCAGCATGCGCGTGCGTTCGCGCTCGTCGTCGAAGCTGTGCGTCAGCAGGCTGAGCGAACTGGGCATGAACAGGGCCGCGCCCGCGCCCTGCAACAGGCGCGCGGCCGTCAAAAAATGCCCGTCGGGCGCCGCGCCGCACAACACCGAGCCGAGGATGAAGATACCGAGGCCGCCCTGGTACACGGCTTTCGGCCCGTAGCGGTCGGCCAGCGCGCCGCCGGCCAGCAGCAGCGCGGCAAACGTCAAGGTGTAGCCGTCGACCACCCACACCAGGCCCGTCAGCGGGATACGCAAGTCCAGGGCGATATCGGACAGCGCCACGTTGACGGCCGTGACGTCGAGCATGGCCATGACGAAGCCGAAGGCCAAGGTGAGCAGGATCAAGCCGCTGGCGCGGCCCTGGGGAGTGACAGACATGATATTTCCTTGCAGGGACAGCGGGGCAGCCATTATGCGAGCGTTGCCTGATGCGGTAAACAGGCATAAAATCGGCACCTTGATGCAAAAATGCATCACCAAAGAGGACTGCAACATGGACTGGGACAACGCGCGCATCTTTCTGGCCATCGGCCGGGCCGGCACCCTGCGCGGCGCGGCGGCCCTGCTGCGCATCGACCAGGCCACCTGCGGGCGCCGCCTGGCCGCGCTGGAAAGCTCGCTGGGCGCCACCCTGTTCCTGCGCACGCCGTCGGGCTATGTGCCCACGCCGGCCGGCGAACTGGCGCTGACGGCCGCCGAAGCGATGGAACGGGCGGCCGACAAGCTGCAGCGCGAGATGCAGGGCGTCGACAAGCGCCTGTCCGGCCTGGTGCGCGTGGCCACCACCGACACCATGGCCAGCCATTTCGTCATCCGCGCCATGCAGCGGCTGCACGCGGCCCACCCCGACATCCGCATCGTGCTCAACGTGGCGCCCGCGCTGGCCAGCCTGACGCGGCGCGAAGCGGACCTGGCCGTGCGCGGCGTGCGCCCCACCGACCCGGACCTCATTTCCCGCCACCTGGTCAGGCGCAGCCTGGGCCTGTACGCCTCAAAAAGCTACCTGGCCGAACGGGGCGAACCCGTGCGCGGCACGGCGCTGGACGGGCACGACATCGTCATCTACCACCAGTCCGTGACGCCCCGTCACGGGGAAAAAATCGCGGGAGAATCCGTCGCCAACGCCCGCGTCGCCATGGAAGTCAATTCAGCGGCGATGCTGCAGGAAGCCACGCGCGCGGGCCTGGGCGTGGCCGAGCTGGCTACTCATTTAGGCGATATCGACCCGCAGCTCGTGCGCATCTGGCCCGAGCGGGCGGAAGCGTACGACGTATGGCTGGTCATGCATGCGGACCTGAACCGCTCGGCCCGCGTGCGCGCGGCGGCCGACGCGATTATCCACAGCGTCGCCAGCGTGGCCGGCCAATAGCGAGGCGGCCAGGCACGGCCGCACGGCAGGACAATCGCTTGTATCGAACGCATCCAATGTTAAGATGCCATGATGACCCTATCCGTCTCCCTCATCATCAGCCTGCGCCGCCTGCACCGGGCCACCATGGCCTGGCTGGTCAGCTGGTGGCGCATGCTGCATTTCGCCACCCTCGTGTTTTCGCTGGCCCTGTCGCCGTCGAGCTATAACCGCGACAACCGCCCCATCCTCGCGCACCGCCTGGTGACGAACACGGCGCCCAATCTCGTGTGGTTCAGCGTGGCCTGCGCGCTGGTCAGCCTGGTACTGATACGCATCGTCGTCGTCAGCGCGCAAAGCTACGGCCTGTCGCGCTATGCGCTGGAAATGGTGGTGCGCGTGCTGGTGCTGGAACTGATACCGCTGACGGCCGCCCTGTTCGTCGCGCTGCGCCTGACCCTGCCCGACGGCATTGCGTTCGCGCAAATGCGCTCGTCCGGCATGCTCGACACCATGCAGCGCCAGGGCGTCGACCTGCTGCGCCGTGAATACTTTCCACGCGTCATGTCTGGCATCTTCGCCGTGTGGATGCTGGCCATCGTCAGCTGCGTCACCTCGCTGATCCTCGCGTATGTCACCATCTACGGTTTCACCCCGTGGGCGCTGCAAGGCTACACGCGCGTGGTGGGGCAGATCTTCAATCCGGCCGTGGCCCTGATTCTGATGCTCAAGGTCATCTTCTTCAGCTTTGCCGTGGCCCTGATCCCGCTGGCCTCCTCGTACTACCCGGAAGAGCCGCACGGCCGGCGCAACCGCCTGTGGGCCGCGCACGGCCTGTCCGAAATGCTGCGCCTGTTTTCCGTCATCCTGCTGATCGAAGTGGCTTCGCTGATGGGCAATTACTACTGATGCCCCGCCGCCACCGCCAGCGATCCCCGAACCACCCATACGAGAGCCAGAATCCATGAGCCAGAGCCAGCCCCCCAATCCCGACCAGGTCGACGTCACGGCGCCAGCCGGTCTCACGCAAGATGCCGTGCTGCCCGCCCCGCCGCCCGTGCGCCATGCCGAACTGAAGGCGGCCATCCTGCTCGTCTTCATGTTCGTGCTGGTGGTCGGTTCCGTCGTCTACCTGATGTATGCGCGCGGCGCATTCGAAGCCACGCAAACGCTGGTGCTGACGGCCGACGATTCGGACGGCGTGGGCGTGGGCGCCGACCTGACCTTTTCCGGCTTTCCCATCGGCCGCGTGCAACGGATCGAACTGGCGCCGGACGGCCGCGCGCGCGTCATCATCGACGTGCCGCGCAAAGACGCGCACTGGCTGCGCAGCAGCTCCATCTTCACGCTGGAGCGGGGCATCGTGGGTGGCGCCAAGCTGCGCGCCTACAGCGGCATCCTGACGGACCCGCCGCTGCCCGACGACGCCACGCGCGACCTGCTGGTGGGCGACATGGCGGCGGAAATCCCCCGCCTGCTGGCTGCCGCGAAAGACTTGCTGAACAACCTGGGCAGTCTGACGGGCACCGATTCTCCGCTCGACGGCACCCTGCGCAATGTGCAGGCCGTGACGGGCAAATTGAGCGGCCCGGGCGGCGCCATGGGCTTGCTGACGGGCGACGACAAGCAGTCGCGCCTGCTGGTCGAGCGGGCCAACGCCCTGCTCGTCACGGCGGACCAGCTGGCGCGCCGCACGGATGGCCTGGTCGCCAATGCCGACACGCGCGTGTTTGGCGACAAGGGCGTGATGACGGATGCGCAGGCCACCATCGTGCAGCTGAACGCGCTGCTGGCCGACACGCGCGCCAGCCTGAAAAAAGTCGACGCCGTGCTGGTCGAGGCGCAAGCCGTGGGCGCCAACGCCAGGGCGGCGACAGCCGACCTGGGCCCGCTGCGCGCGGACGTGGAAAGCAATCTGCGCAAGGTCGAGCAGCTGGTCAATGACATCAACCGCAAATGGCCGTTCAAGCGCAATCCGGAGATCAAACTGCCATGAGAAATATCCATATCGTCCTGTCCGCCCTGGCCATGGCAGCACTTGCCGCGTGTTCCAGCGGCCCGCCCGTGCCCGACTGGAAAATGAATGCGCAAAGTTCCGTCGAGCGCTTCCAGGCCGCTTACCTGAGCGGCAACGCCCTGGTCGAGCAGACGGAATTCCGCCGTGCCCGCAACCAGGTGGCCGGCACGGGCAAGCTCGATCTCGTGGCGCGCATCGAACTGCTGCGCTGCGCCGCGCGCGTGGCCAGCCTGGCCTTCGAGGACTGTGCCGGCTTCGACGCCCTGCAAGCGGACGCGAATGACGCCGACCGCGCGTATGCGGCTTATCTGGCCGGCAAGGCGAAGGCGGCCGACATCGCCCTGCTGCCCGAGACGCAGCGGGCGGCCGCCGGCGCCGGCTCCGACACGGCCGCCGCCAGCGCCGTGGCGGCCATTGATGACCCGCTATCGCAGCTGGTGGCGGCCGGCGTGCTGCTGCGCTCGGGCCGCGCCACGCCGGCACTGCTCGACACGGCCGTCGCCACCGCCTCGGACCAGGGCTGGCGCCGCCCGCTGCTGGCGTGGCTGGGCGTGCAGCGCCTGCGCGCCGAACAGGCGGGCGACACGCAAGCGGCGCAGCGCATCGCGCGGCGCATGGCGATCGTCGAGCAGCCACTGGCCCCCTGAACGTGCCGATGGCGGCCCAAGGCAGGCAGAATCAGGCATAATCAAGCCAGGATGACAGCAATGCCGTGCAGGCAGCGAGGTGTGACGATGCAGTTCGAGGATTTCGACTTTTCCACCCCCGAGGCCGGCAAGCACGGCGAGGGGCCGTCTGGCGATGGCGCACCGGCCGCCACGGCAGTACGCCTGCAATACCTGCTCGACAATACACCGTCCATCATCTATTGCACCGTGCCCAGCGGCGACTTCAAGATGACCTTTGTCAGCAACAATGCCTTGAACGTGCTGGGCTACCAGCCCGAAGAGATGGTGGCCGACCCCAACTTCTGGTTCGACCACATCCACCCCGACGATGCGCCCGGCATTTTTTCCAGCCTGGCGCAGATCTTCGTCGAAGGCGCGCGCGCCTATGAATACCGTTTCCGCGTGCGCGACGGCAGCTATCTGTGGATGCACGACAGCCTGCGCCTGGTGCGCGATGAGCATGGCGTGCCGTTCGAGGTGATCGGCTCGCTGACGGACATCACGGAACGCAAGCGCATGGAAGCGATGCTGCAGGCGCGCGGCGAAGAACAGCAACTACTGATCAGCAAGTTGCAGGAAGCGCACGACCAGCTGCTGCAATCGGAAAAAATGGCCTCCATCGGTCAGCTGGCGGCCGGCATCGCGCATGAAATCAACAACCCGATCGGCTTCGTCAATTCCAACATGAGTTCGCTGCAAGGCTATGTCGGCACCCTGTTCGGCGTGATCGGGCAATATGAAACGGCGATGCGCGAGACGCCCGACGGCCCGGCCCTGGCCGCCCGCGTGGCCGAGGTGCGCGCGCAGGCCGACCTGGCCTTCCTGCAGGACGACATGGTGGACCTGGTGCGCGAATCGATGGATGGCTTGAAGCGCGTGCGCGACATCGTGCAGGCGCTGAAGGATTTTTCCCATGTGGGCGAGACGGACTGGCAAGTGGCCAGCCTGCATGCGGGCCTGGACAGCACCCTCAATATCGTCGCCAACGAATTGAAATACAAGGCGCGCATCGAGAAACAGTATGGCGAACTGCCGCCGATACTGTGCCTGGCCTCGCAGCTGAACCAGGTGTTCATGAACCTGCTCGTCAACGCGGGCCAGGCCATCAGCAGCGACGGCGTGATCAGCATCCGCACGGGCCACGCGGGCGACTGGGTGTGGGTGGAGATCGGCGACACGGGCGCCGGCATCCCACCCGAGCACCTGAACCGCATCTTCGAACCGTTCTTCACCACCAAGGCCGTGGGCAGCGGCACGGGCCTGGGGCTGTCGCTGTCGTACGGCATCGTCAACAAGCACGGCGGACGCATCGAGGTGGCCTCGGAAGTGGGCCACGGCACGCGCTTTACCGTGCACCTGCCGCTGCAGCCGCCCACCACCGCGAACGCCTAGGCTTCCTTCACGGGCGCGTACACGCGGATGCTCAGGCGCCCGCCATTCTTGCCTTCAAAATCGAGCAACTGGGCGATCACGCGGGCCGTCAGCACGTGTTCGGCCGCCAGCAGCATCAGGCCGTCGCGGCTGATCAGGTCGCGCGACAGCGTCATGCCCGGCTCCAGCTGGCCCGACAGCACGGTCAGGTCGCGCGCCGGCGGCTCCGTCTCCTCCATGATGCCGCGGAAAGCGGCCACCACGGCCGGGTCATAGCGCTTGCCGACGCTGTCGTAGATCAGGGTGCGGGCTTCGTCGGCGCGCAAGCTGCGCTGCACCATGGCGCCGATCTGCAAGCCGTCGTAGTCGGACGCCAGCGCCAGGATGCGCGCGCCCATGGGAATGGCCAGGCCCACCAGGCCATCGGGAAAGCCGCCGCCGTCGAAGCGCTCCAGCTGCGAGCGCAGCATGACGGAGACGGCGCGCAGCTCGTCGAGCGCCATCAATAATTGTTCGGCGCGCAGCGGATGCTTGCGGAACGCGGCCAGCTGCTCGCCCGTCCAGGCGCTGGCCGGCAGTTCCAGCACGTCGTCACTCAAGCTGAGCTTGCCGACATCCTTGAGCAGGGCCGCGATGAACACGTCGCGCGCCTCCTGCCCTTCCAGGCCCAGCGCCTGCGCCAGCTTGCGCGACAGCTCGGCCACCCGCCGCGCATGGCCGGCCAGCTTGCCGCCGCGCATCTCGATCAGGTTGGAAAACACCTTGATGGTCGTCACGAACGTGGCCTTCAGGCGTTCGTTGGCCGCCTGCACCTCGTCGTGCGACTGTTTCAGCTGCTGCGTGCGCGTGGCCACTTTCGCTTCCAGGCTGGCGTTGAGCGCCTGCAGCTGCACGTTCTGGCTGGCCGTCAGCGCTTCCAGGCGCAGTTTTTCCTGCTCCAGCGCGCGCCGTTCCAGCGCGTGGCGCACCACCAGCACGATATCGTTCTCGTCCCACGGCTTGGTCACGTAGCGGTAGATCTCGCCCTGGTTGATGGCGTCGAGGATGGACTGGATATCGGCATAGCCCGTCAGCAGCAGCCGTATGGTGCCGGGCCAGCGCTGGCGCACCTGGGCCAGGAATTGCGCGCCATCCATGTGCGGCATGCGCATGTCGGAGATGACCAGGTCCACCGTCTCGCTCTCGAGCAGGGCCAGGCCCGCCGCGCCGCCGTCGGCCGTCAGCACGCGGTAGCCGTGCGGGCGGAACAGCCGCCGCAGCGACGAGAGGATATTCGGTTCGTCGTCGACGCACAGGATGGTCGGCGGCGCGGCCGCGGTGCTGGCGCTGGTACTGGTACTCATGCTCATGCTGTCCTGTTCGGTCATGGTGCCACGGCCTGCGCCTGGCGCACGGGCAAGGTGATGCGGAAAGTGGTGCCGCGGCCGATGATGCTGCGCACGTCGATGCGGCCGTGATGTTTTTGCACCGTCGTGTAGGCCAGCGACAGGCCCAGCCCCGTGCCCTTGCCGACGGCCTTGGTGGTAAAGAACGGGTCGAAGATGCGCGACAGGTGTTCGGGCGCGATGCCGCCGCCCGTGTCCTCGACCTCGATCCACACTTCCGCCGCGTTGTCGCTGCCCGTGCGCAGGGTGATGCGTCCGTGCACCTCGCCCATGGCGTGGGCCGCGTTGACGACCAGGTTCATGATCACCTGGTTCAGTTCGGAAGGCTGGCATTCGATATCGGGAATGTCGCCATATTCGCGCACCACGTCGGCCTTGTACTTGACCTCGTTATTCACGATATTGAGCGTGGTATCGATGCCCTGGCGCAGGTCGGCCCAGACCCACTCCTGGTGCGCATCCGTGCGCGAAAAATCCTTCAGATCCTGCACGATGCGGCGCACGCGCGAAATGCCTTCCTTCGACTCGCCCATCAGCATCGGTATGTCGGTGCGCAGGAAGTCCAGGTCGATCTGTTCGCGCAGCGCGCGCAGGCGCGCCGCCACCACGGCGTCGGCGACGGCCGGCTCGGCTTCCTCGTAGGCGTCGAGCATGCTGAACAGGTCATCCAGGTAGCCTTCCAAGGTGCCGACATTCGAAAACACATAGCCGATGGGATTGTTGATCTCGTGCGCCACGCCGGCGGCCAGCTGGCCGATCGAGGCCAGCTTTTCCGACTGCAGCAGCTTTTGCTGGGCCAGCGACAGCTTGCTGTTCAATTCCGTCAGGGCCAGGTTACGTTCGCGCAATTCGAGATCGGCGATCTGGCGCTGGCGGATATCGTCGGCCAGGCGCTCGTTCATTTCGGCCAGCTGGGCCGTGCGCTTGGCCACCAGGTGTTCCAGGTTGTCATGCGCCTTGCGCAGCGCCAGTTCGGCCAGGCGCCGCTCGCTCACGTCGCGCAGCGTTTCGATGGCGCCCACCAGACGTCCCTGGCGGTCGCGCAGGGGCGCCGCCGTGAAATGCAGCCAGTGGCCGTCAGGGCCGATATCGGCAAAGAAATCCTCGGCCTCGAAGGCGCCGGGGATGACTGGTGAACGCTTCAGCTTGCCAAGGTAAAGGTCATTTTCACCGAGCGCGATATCGTCGGCCACCAGCAGGTCGGCCAGGCAGGCGCGCGGCTGCGGATAAAACGCCTTCCAGTAGTCGCGCGTGCCGACCATCTCGGCGGCCGTAAAGCCCAGCAACTGTTCACAGGCGCTGTTCCAGTGCGTCACCACATGGTCCGTGTCGATGGCGAAGGTGGCCACGGGATGGCCATCGAAAAATGCCGAGAGCGCGATGGTGTCGCCCTGGCGGCGTTCCGGCGTGGCGGGCAGCGCCTGCCCTGCGTCTGTTTCCATGGCCTCTTTCTTGTTCATGCCAGCATGATCCGCGACATTTCATCGAAGGTGTGTTCCGTTTGCCCCAGCAGCGCCAGCCACGCTTGCTCGTCCAGCGCGACGCTGCGCCAGCCCGTGGGCGACAGGGCCGGCACCAGCGCATCGTCGACGCCGGCCAGGTCGAGCGCCAGGGCGACGGCGTTGGCCAGGTGCACGGCCAGCGGCAAGCCGCCCGCTTCCAGCCGGTCGATGGCGTGGTGGTCGGCCACCGCCTGCTGTATCGCCTCGGGGAACTTCCAGTAGGCGGCCAGGGCGCTGCCCACTTGCGCGTGATCGATGCCGATGACGGCCAGTTCCGCCTCGACCATCTGGCAGTCATGCGCCTGGCGGTAGCTGCGCACGAGCGCGTGCTCGGCCGGGAAGCGCGTCACCAGCACCAGGGTGCCCAGGTCGTGCAGCAGGCCGGCCGTGAACGCCGTCTCGGGATTGACGCGCAGGTGCGGCGCCAGCAGGCGCGCGGCGATGGCCGTGGCCAGCGAGTGGCGCCAGAACGCCTTGAAATCGAAACCGCCGCTGACGGGCGCGAAGCTGCCCGTCAGGGCGCAGGCCGTGACGACGGTGCGGATGCTGTGAAAGCCCAGCACGGAAACGGCTTGCGGAATGCTGGTGACCTTCGATTGCATGCCGTAGAACGAGGAGTTGGCGATGCGCAAGGTCTTTGCCGCCAGGGCCTGGTCCAGCTCGATCTTTTGCGCCAATACATGCACGTCCGTATCGTCCTGGTCCATGCTCGACAGCAGCTCCAGCACCACCACCGGCAGCGAAGGCAGTTCCTGTATCTGGCGGATGATATGTTCAAAACTGAGCCGTGTCATGCCGCGCCCCCTTGCCGGTAGCGCTGCAGCAGCGCCAGCAGTTCCGCCCCGGCGGAATCGGGCGGCGTGGCGCGGAACAGCACGGCCAGCCGTTCCAGGCGGCGCAAGCGTTCCTGCTCGGCATGCGCCTGCGCGGCGGGGTCCGGCGCCTCGTCCATGACGACATGGCAGCGCTCCACATTGCGCCTGCGCAAGGCCGTCAGGCTGGCCGCCGTCAGGGTGGCGCCTTGGGCCAGCAGCACGGCGCCGCTGGCGTCGCTCAAGGCCTGCGCCAGCACCATGCCTTCCTGCGCCTGCTCCATGGAAATCTCGCGTCCGCTTTCACTCACGCTTGCATTCATGTATCCGCTCCATGACGACTCAGGGTGACCAGGCTGCCGCGCGAGCGCGAATGCAAGCCCATGGGATGGACTGCCACGACATACGGCTGGCCGTCGATGGCGGCCAGGCGGGGCGTGTCCTGCCCATCGAACAGTTGCGGCAAGACCAGCGCCGCCTCGTTGCCCAGCAGGGCCGCGCCCCGCTCGAACAGATTGGCCGCCGCCGCGTTGATGAAGGCGATCATGCCTTCGTCGTCGAGCCCGATCACGGGCAGCGGCAGAAATTGCAGTACTTCGCGCGCGATGCCCAGGCTGACTTCATCGCGGCTGATCTGGTGCTGCTGCTGGTGCACCAGCGCCTGCATGGCGGCATTCGCCGCCGCCAGCGCCTGGTTGGCGTCGCGCAGCTGCGCATTCAGGCGCACATTGTCGTCGTCGATGCCCTTCAGACGAAAGGCTTCGGCGATATGCTCGCGCAGCTGATGGTCTTCCCAGGGCTTGGTGAGGAACTTGAAGATGGCGCCCTCGTTGACGGCATCCGTGACGGCCTGCAGCTCGGTATAGCCCGACAACATGATGCGGATGGTTTGCGGACACAGCAGCTTGGCCTTGCGCAGGAAGTCGGCGCCCAGCATGCCGGGCATGCGCTGGTCCGACACAATCACGTCGACCGCATGGCTGGCCAGCACGTCCAGTCCTTCCTGGCCGCTGTTGGCCGTGAGGATATGGTAGCCATCGCGCCGCAGCAGGCGCTTGAGGGAGGCGAGGATATTCGGCTCGTCATCGACCAGCAGCAAGGTGCGCCGCTGCGCCGCAGGCTGCTGTACGGCGTCCGCCGCCAGCACCGCAGTACCCGGCATACCATGCTCGTCGTGCAAATCCATCGGACCATCCTCTCATCGCCACGGCGATATGGACGCTTGCCTGGAGCGGGAATCTGCCGCACGGCATCATCTTGCGCGGCAATCAGCTTGCGCTGAAATTATACGACTAAATATTCCGTTATAACACTTATCCGGCACTTATCCGCGCCGTGCCGGGCAAGGCGTGTCACGGTAAAACACAAAGCCGCCCAGGCCGATGGCTTGCGTATCGGCCTTCACGGCGTACACCAGCGTGTTCGTGGCCGCCTCGACTCTCAGCAGATTCTTGTGCAGCACCGTTTGCGCGTGCGACAGGGCCAACGATGGCGTCGGCGCCAGCTGCAAACGCAGTTCGGACGTGGCCGCATCATACGCCCAGCGGCCCGGGTTGAAGAAGGCGAAGCCGCCGTCGAAACGCAGGCTGCCATCCTTGAACTGGGTCAGGCAAATGCCGGGAAATTCGCTGGGCGGGTTGTACCAGGTGGCGGCCACGGCGGCATCGGCCGGCGTCTTGCCCGGCATCGGCATGCCGCTCGTGCCATTGTTCCCGCCCATGCCGGCGCAACCGGCCAGCGCCAGCGCGCCAGCCACAGCGACCGCGCGTGTGATGAATGTCATGTGCATCCCCATCCCCTTGCTTTATAGAAACACAATCTTAGTCCGGGAAACCTGGCCGTTCAAACGGCCAGCGCACATAAGGCGGATTTATTTGTCCCCGGCCGCCTTCGCAGCCATGGCAGCAGCTTCGCGCAATTTATCCTTTTTGCTTTTGCGCGCGCCCTTCACGCCGCCGTTCAGCGTATCCGTGACGGGATGCACGGGCGCGGGCAGTTCCGTCGGCTCGAAACCGGCCACCACTTCGCGCACGATGCGCAAGTCGTTGCGGTTTTCGATCAGGCGGAAATGCGCTTCCGTATCGGCCGTGACGAAACTGATGGCCGTACCGCTTTCGCCGGCGCGGCCCGTGCGCCCGATGCGGTGCGTGTAGTCGACGGCCGAGCGGGGCAAGTCGTAGTTGACGACGGCCGGCAAGCCGGCGATGTCGATGCCGCGCGCGGCCACGTCGGTGGCCACCAGCACCTGCAGGCGCCCCGCCTTGAAGTCGGCCAGCAACTGGCTGCGCGTGCCCTGGCTGAACTCGCCGTGGAAGGCGCCCACGTGCAGGCCCGCGCGCTGCAGCTTGTCGGCCACATGTTCGGCCGCATACTTGGTGGCGACGAACACCAGCACCCGGTCCCACTGCTGCTGCAGGATCAGGTAGCGCAGCAGCTGCGTGCGGCGCGGCACGTCGACCGTGATGGCGCGCTGCACGATGTCGGGCTTGTCCTGCGGTTCGGACGCCACTTCGATGCGCACGGGTTCCTGGAGCAGGCTGTCGGCCAGCGCCTGCACGCTGTCGGGGAAGGTGGCAGAGAAAAACAGGTTTTGCCGCTTGCCCGGCAGCAGCGCCAGGATGGCGTTGATTTCTTCGCTAAAACCCATGTCGAGCAAACGGTCCGCTTCATCGAGCACGCACAGCGACACGCCGCCCAGTTTCACGGCGTTTTGCCGCACCAGGTCCAGCAAGCGGCCCGGCGTGGCGACGACGATATCGGCGCCGCCGCGCAAGTCCATCATCTGCGGATTGATCGAGACGCCGCCGAACAGCACGGAAATCTTCAGTTTGATCGGTAACGGCTTGGCCAGCGCGTGCACCGTCTGCCCCACCTGCGCCGCCAGCTCGCGCGTGGGCACGAGGATCAGCGCGCGCACCTGGCGCGGACCGGAAGCGGGCGCCATCAGCGCCTGCAGCAGCGGCAGCGCGTAGGCGGCCGTCTTGCCGGAGCCCGTCTGCGCCGCGCCCAGCACGTCGCTGCCGCGCAGGATGGCGGGAATGGCGGCCGCCTGGATGGCCGTCGGCGCGGCATAGCCGGCCTTGTCGACGGCGCGGACCAGGGCGGGAATCAGACCCAGTGAGGAAAATGGCATAGCGGGCCTTCTTTATTCGTAAAGTGAGACCGGCCGCGAAAGGCGGCCGGTCGGGATATGCGACAGTATAAAGCAGGCGGCTACTGCTTGGGCATTTGCAGCGCCGGAAAGCCCGCTTCATCGTAGCCCGGCATGCCGCGCCGGATCGCGTGCGAAAAGTCCGCGTCGTCGTTAGCCGCCCGCGCGCGCGCCGTGACATGGCCGCCCTCGCGCAGCTGCTGGAAGCTCTGGCCGGGCACCAGGCCCTTGACGTCGAACAGATAGCGGTCCAGGTAGCCCGAGGCCATCAGCCGGTAGTCGAACGGCAGGCCCGGCACGATACGGCGCACCATCTCGAAGACGATGGTGGTGCAGTTGGCCGTCAGCGTGTTGTAGAACTGCGGCTGGGCCTTCAGCGCCTGCGCCTCGTCCAGATAGGCGAGGAACAACGAGCGCATGGCCGCTTTCGGCATCATCACGCGGTACAGATACATGTCCTCGCCCCGCGCATTCGTGCGCACGCGCAGGATGTCGCGCTCGTCGGCGGCGATCAGGCTCATTTCGAAATGCTTGAAAAAGCCGCCGATGGTGGAAAAGCTCTCGCCCTTTTCCTTGCGGATCTCGATGGAAAACGTCAAAAATCGCCCGTCGGCAAAGCCGAACGAGATCAGGGTGTGCGCGATGTACGGCCCCGTCCAGTACGACAGCGCCGTGTCCACCGTGCGCAGCTCGTCGAGGTCGTAGCTGCGCCGCTCCCACTTGACCGTGTAATCGTCGTCGCTGCGCCAGTCGAAATTGCGCACATTGTCCAGCGTGACGAGATTGCCCGCCACCTTGCCCGTGACATTGCGCGCCACGTCGTCGGCCCACACGCGCTGCTGCTTCGGCGTGATCAGGCTCCACCACAGGAGCAGCAGGACAAAACCGGCCGCATACGGCAGCAGCACGCGCACATCGCCGCGCGTCCACCACAGCACCACGCTGGCCACGCCCAGCGCGCCCCACAGCAGCGCGCCGATGGCTTGCGCCGCCGTGCCGCCGGACAACTGGTACCACAGCGCCAGCGCGCCCCACAGTGCGGTCAACAGGAGAATCAGGGAAACGGCCATTTTGCCGAGGGTGGCCAGCACGGAGCGGGCACGCAGTGATAAGAAAGTCATGCCCCGATTATAAGGGCAAGCGCTGGAACAGGTGCGTCCTGGCAAGTACTGGTGTAACAGGCTGTGGCAGAAAAAGCATTGCTTGCCTGTCAATTTATTTCATGAGAGCATGTTGTCCAAATAAATTGTATAGGCAAGGCGCCCTGTTACCACAGCGATGCTTTGGCCATTCCAGGAGATAGCTTGCAGCCCCTTTCCCTCTACGCCCTCGCCGGCAGCCTCAACTCCCTTTTCATCGTCGTCAGCTTGTACGGCCTGTGGTCGCAGCTGCAAAAGATCTGGCGGCGCAAGCGCGATGCCGGCATCGGTGCCGGCCAGACGACGAACATCCTGTCGCTCAACCAGTTCAGCGTCAGCTTCCTCGCGTATTGCGCGTTCTTTGTGTACGGCTATTCGATCACGCCGTTCAACCATTACATCGTCTGGCCCCGCTTGCTCGCGTCCTTGATCGCGCTGGCCATCCTGTATGAAATCGACCGAGACCGCCGCAGCCTGGCATCGCGCAATGCGCTGCTGGCCTGCGCTCTGCTGCTGTGCGCGGGTGTGGCGGGGCTGGCCTTTGGCCCCACCTTCAGCGATGAAAAGCGCGTGATCTCGCAAAGCCTGATCGTCACCGTCACCGTGCTGCTGGCGCAGGGCTATGCGCACCAGATCCGCTTGATCTGGCGCTCGGGCAAGACGGGCGCCGTGTCGCTGAAGATGAGCCAGTTCATCCTGGCGATGGATGTCAGCACCATCTTCTTTGCCTGTGTCATGGGGCTGAAAACAGGCTGGCCATTGCTGCTGCTAGCCAGCGTCAGCGCCACGACCAAGCTTGCCATCATGTGGCTGTTCCGCTGGGAGAAGATCAGTTCCGCCGCGCAGATCAAACGCCAGGCGCCGGCCTGAGGCTAGAATGGCGGCATCGCCACCATGTTGAAAGCGCCGCCATGCATGCTCCCATTCCCATCCTGCGCAGCTTTTCCGAAGCCAAGGCGCGCGAGTTTTACCTCGGTTTCCTCGGCTTTACCCTGGACTGGGAACATCGCTTCGAGTCCACGGCGCCGCTGTACCTGCAGGTGACGCGGGGCGAACTCGTGCTGCACCTGTCCGAGCACCACGGCGACGCCACGCCGGGGTCGGCGCTGCTGATCCCCGTCGATGACATCGCCGCCCTGCACGCGGAGCTGCAGGCCAAGGATTACCCGTATGCGCGACCCGGCATCCGCGACGAGGACTGGGGCCGCATCCTGGAAGTGGCGGACCCGTTCGGCAACCGGCTGCGCTTCTGGCAGCGCAGCGAGTAAAGTCATTGCCCGCTCAGCGCACGCATTTCCGCATACAGGTTCGCCTTGCCCTCGAAGCCGATGCCGACCAGGTCCGGCATCGTGATGTGGCCGTTTTCCACGCGCACGCCATCGGGGAAACCGCCGAACGGCTGGAATAAATCAGGATACGATTCATTGCCGCCCAGGCCCAGGCCCGCCGCGATATTCAAGGACATCTGATGACCGCCGTGCGGGATGCAGCGGCTGCGCGACCAGCCGTGCTGGTGCAGCATGTCCAAGGTGCGCAGGTATTCCACCAGGCCGTAGCTGAGGGCGCAGTCGAACTGCAGCCAGTCGCGGTCGGCGCGCATGCCGCCGTAGCGGATCAGGTTGCGCGCATCCTGCATGGAAAACAGGTTCTCGCCCGTCGCCATGGGCTTGTCGTAATAGCTGCGCAAGGTCGCTTGCAGCTCGAAGTCGAGCGGATCGCCCGCCTCTTCATACCAGAACAGATCGTACTGGCGCAGCGCCTTGGCGTAGGCGATCGAGGTATCGAGATCGAAGCGGCCGTTGGCGTCCACGCACAGCTTCTGCCCATCCTGCAGCACCTCCATGATGGCGTCGATGCGGCGCAAGTCTTCATCGAGCGAGGCGCCGCCGATCTTTTTCTTGACCACCGTGTAGCCGCGGTCGACATAGCTGCGCATCTCGTCCTGCAGGGCGGACAGGCTCTGGCCCGGGTAGTAATAGCCGCCCGCCGCATACACGAAGACTTTTTTGTCGGGCACGCCCGTGCCGTGGCGCTCGGCCAGCAGCTGGAACAGCGGTTTGTTCTCGATCTTCGCCACGGCATCCCAGATGGCCATGTCGATGGTGCCGATGGCCACCGAGCGTTCGCCGTGGCCGCCCGGCTTTTCATTGGTGTACATGCAATCCCACACCTTGTGCGGATCGAGATTGGCGCCGTCGTCCGTGACGAGCGAAGCGGGATCTGCGTCGAGGATGCGGGGGATGAAGCGCTCGCGCATCAGCATGCCCTGGCCGTAGCGGCCGTTCGAATTGAAGCCGTAGCCGACGACGGGCTTGCCGTCGCGCATCACGTCCGTGACGACGGCCACCAGGCTCAAGGTCATCTTCGTGAAATCGATGTAGGCGTTGCGGATGGGGGAAGAGATGGGGATGGTCTTTTCGCGGATCTCGACGATTTTCATGCGGCTCTCCTGTGGGTGAAAACAATGACGCCAGCTTACCCGCGATACAAAGCCATATAATCGATAATAATTTAAAGCATTATTCACTTGAAGTGAAAGATGAACCATGAAAACGGACGCCACAACGGAAATGGCCTTCTTTGTGCTGCTGGCCAAGCTGGGCAGCCTGTCGGCCACGGCGCGCGAGCTGGGCATCACGCCGCCCGCCGTCAGCAAGCGATTGGTGCTGATGGAGCAGCGCCTGGGCGTGCGTTTGCTCAACCGCAGCACGCGGCGCATCAGCCTGACGGGCGACGGCGAAAGCTATCTGCGACAGGCGCGGCAGATCCTCGACGATATCCGCGCCATGGAGGAGTCGCTGGCCAGCGGCGGCGCGGAGCCGCGCGGACTGCTGCGCGTGAATGCCACCTTGGGTTTCGGGCGCACGGTGATCGCGCCCCTGCTGTCGCAATTCGCGCTGCGCCACCCGCAGCTGGAAGTGCAGCTGCAGCTGACGGACAGCCCCATCAACCTGGTCGAGCAGGCGTACGACCTGGGCATCCGCTTCGGCGATTTGCCCGACACGCGCCTGTCGGCGCGGCGCATCATGTCGAACCGGCGCTTCCTGTGCGCCTCGCCCGCCTACCTGCAGGCGCACGGCACGCCGCGCACACCCGACGACCTGGCGCAGCACCGCTGCATCGTGCACCGGCAGAACGACGACGCCTACGGCATCTGGCGTTTGAGCCGTGGCCGCGCCAGCCACACGGTGAAGGTGCGCGGCACGGTGGCCAGCAACGATGGCGACGTGGTGCTGGGCTGGGCGCTGGACGGGCACGGCATCCTGTTGCGTTCGGAATGGGACCTGGCGCGCTACCTCGACAGCGGCCGCCTGCGCGTGGTGCTGGCCGACTATACGCTGGCGCCGGCCGACCTGTACGCCTACTACCCGAGCCGCCACCAGCTACCCGCCAAAGTGCGCGCTTTTATCAATTTTCTCATCCAGCAATTGCAGCCGGAAGCGGCCACGGCGGCCGAATCAGGTTAAACTACAATATTGCGATATGGCAATATTATGAAGGAGTAAGTTTTGCTAGTCATACTCGGATTTCTCGTCGTGCTGTTTTCCGTCTTCGGCGGCTTCGCCATGCAGGGCGGCCACCTGGCGGCCCTGTTCCAGCCGCTGGAACTGCTGATGATCGGCGGCGCCGCGCTGGGCACCTTCTTTGTCGGCAATGACGCCAAGGCCATCCGCGCCACGTTCGCCGCCCTGCCCACCCTGTTCCACGGTTCGCAGTACACGAAGGCGCGCTATATGGAACTGATGGGGCTGATGTATGAAATCCTCAGCAAGATCCGCAAGGAAGGCTTGATGTCGGTCGAGGACGATATCGACGACCCGTACCGCAGCGCCATCTTCGTGAAATACCCGTACACGCTCGGTGACGAGCACATCCTGGAATTCATCACCGATTATTTGCGGCTGATGGTGTCGGGCAATATGGACGCTTACCAGATCGAAAACCTGATGGATAACGAGATCGAGACGCACCACGAAGATGCGGAAATGCCGATCCAGACGATTTCGCAGCTGGCCGACGCCATGCCCGCCTTCGGCATCGTGGCCGCCGTGATGGGCGTGGTGCATACCATGGCCTCCGTCGGCTTGCCGCCGGCCGAGCTGGGCGTGCTGATCGCGCAGGCGCTGGTGGGCACCTTCATCGGCATCCTGCTGGCCTACGGCTTCATCGCGCCGCTGGCCAGCCTGCTGCGCCGCAAGCACCATGAAACGGCAAAGATGTACCAGTGCGTAAAAGTGACCTTGCTGGCCAGCCTGAACGGCTATGCGCCGGCGCTGGCCGTGGAATTCGGCCGCAAGGTCATTTCCGCCACGGAACGCCCCTCGTTCAGCGAACTGGAAAACCACGTGCGCCAGGTGCGCACGAAGAACTGATACGGCCTGTTTCACTTGCCCGGCGCGTCAGGCTTCCGGCGACGGCAGCGGATACGCCAGCGCGCTTCTGGCGGCTTGCTGTCATGGGCGCGATGACCTTGTAAGCAACAGCCCGCGTAACAGCAATTCCAAGGCAGCAACTCCCTCGATCAAGCGCGCCGTGCCTTCGTCACCGTCTGCGATCCAGAACGCCGCTTCTGCCAGACTGCCGTAAATCAGCGAAGCCAGTGCCCTTGGGCTGGCGTCTGCCACGATGCCTTGATGAATCAGCTCCTGGATAATGCCCTGCATCGACTCGACGCAATGGCGCTGCGAGTCCGGTGAGGCACCACCGAGGACCGCCCTGGCATCGCGTAAAACGATGCGCTGAATTTCCGGCTCCAGGGCCATCTCCAGATAGGCACGGCAGCGACTGCGAAAACCGTCCCACAGATCGTCGGCGCGTTCGGAGATGGTTTGCAGGCGCTCATCCATTTCCGCGTCGATCTGTTCTACCACCGCGAGCAGCAAGCCCTTCTTGTCGCCAAAGTGGTGATACAGCGCACCACGCGTCAGCCCTGCCTGCGCGGTGAGGTCATCCATTGATGTGTCGGCATAACCGCGCTCGCTGAACACTTTGCGGGCCGTGGTCAGCAACGATGCACGGGTTTCTTCCATTTCGGCACGGGTGCGGCGAACCATTGCTTCTTCCTTACATACGTAGCGTATGATTGTTTACATACAGTGCGTATGAATATATAATTTATTCATACGTGCTGTATGTATTATCACTGCGACGTGTCGCCATTGCAAGCAGGGCATGCGCTTGCATCACAGCGACCCGACGCCGCCGGATGCCGGCACACGCCATTTATCGATTGATCATGAAGGATATGAACCATGAGTACATCTCCCAACGCTGCAACAGAAACCGCTGTCCGTCACCCGTGGCTGGCGGTCACCGCCATAGGCATGGCCACCTTCTCGGTCGTGACGACGGAAATGCTGCCGGTCGGCCTGTTGACGCCGATTGGTGACACCCTGGACAGCTCCACCGGAACCGCCGGCCTGATGATCTCGCTGCCAGCATTACTGGCGGCCTTGTTCGCTCCGCTGCTGGTGATCGCATCGGGAAGCCTGGACCGGCGCAAAATTCTCTGTGGTTTGCTGAGTCTGTTAGTGATCGCGAACATTGCCTCGGCATTGGCACAAAACATGGCGTGGATGCTGGCTGCACGTGTTCTTGTCGGTTTTTGCATGGGCGGAATCTGGGCCATTGCCGGTGGCCTGGCGTCCCGCCTTGTTCCCGCGCCCTCAATCGGCCTGGCAACGTCGATTATCTTCGGCGGAGTAGCGATCGCTTCCGTGCTGGGCGTGCCGCTTGGCGCACAAATCGGCGACTTTGCAGGATGGCGCTGGGCCTTTGGCGCCATGGCGCTGTTCAGCGGCCTGGTACTGGCGCTGCATCTGGCTGTCATTCCTGCCCTGCCCGCTGCCGGTTCGGCGACCTTGCGCCAATTCGGCAAGCAGTTGCGCAACCGGCAATTGCAAGCGGGGCTGCTTCTGACCCTGTTGCTGGTGACGAGCCATTTCGCGGCCTTCACCTTTGTGCGTCCGTTGCTGCTGTCAGTGTCGGGGTTTGATGCGCAATGGCTGGGCGCACTGCTGTTTTGCTATGGCTTCGCGGGCATCATTGGCAACTTCCTGGCCGGTGTCGTCGCGGTGCGGCGCACGGCGCCAACCATCATCGCCATCTCGGGCGGCCTGCTGCTCACGCCGCTGCTGTTCCTGGCGGTCGGCGACTCCAGCATCGGCGGCGGCGTGGTGTTGCTGGTTTGGGGACTGGCCTACGGCGGTGTATCGGTCGGCCTGATGACCTTGATGATGAAGGCGGCGCCTCGGGCCGTGGAGATCGTCGCCGCGCTGTATGTAAGTGTATTCAATGTTGCCATTGCGCTCGGGGCATGGACCGGTGGACAGGCCGTCGACAGGCTGGGCCTCTGCGCCAACCTCTGGCTCGCCGCAGGATTCGCCGCTGCTGCCTTGCTGCTGTCGTTGAGGATCCGCTTTGACGGCGAGGAGGCTCTCGGTCATCACGCGTTCAACGATGAACAGATTTGGTAGCCTTGCCCTGTTCCCAATGAGTGGCCCCCTAACCTCTTGGTTGTTTTCTACAGATAAGGTTCTTCGTCTGCTCAGGTGTGTAATGCTCAACGACTTGAACCGTGTCGGATAATTGAAGAAGAGGGTAGTGTTCCCGCATCCCCTCGAGCATGACCATTGGCGGCCACATGGCCTCCATGCCGCAGAACGCGGCGGCCTTGTTTAAAGGCATATACGTGCAGCGGGTGACCCATACGACAGTCGTTTGGCCAGGCTTTCCTTCGCACTCATAACGCAAATAGCCAGGTTCTATGTGCAATTCGCCGAAGCGGATCGTTGACCTCTTGTTTCCATTTAGCAAGTCTGGGAAAAGTCGGGAGACCACCATCAAAGTTTGCATGTTTGACTCCTTGATAAGCAGATAAAACGGCACCTGGGCACAGTGGCAGATCTGAAAAAAGCACGCGATAGCCGTATTTTCATCAGTATTGCGGAGTTGGATCGGTGGGTCGAGAGCTCTCCGCAGGAAGCGAAGATGTAATCAACGAGGACGAAGGCGCGCTGCAATTGGGTGTTCAGCACGCAGTTGTAGGAGGTCCCATAGATTGCCATACAGGTCCTCGAACACCGCCACCATGCCATACTCGGCATCCTTGGGCTCCCGAATGAACGTGATGTCATGAGCACGCAAACGCTCATAGTCGCGCCAGAAGTCATCAGTGTTAAGGAACAGAAATACGCGTCCACCAGTTTGATTTCCAACATACGGCTCTTGTTCAGGCTTAGATGCTTTTGCCAACAACAGTGTGGTACCGACCCCGCCTGGTGGGGCTACCACAACCCATCGTTTATCCTGCTCCACCTGATAGATATCTTCGAGTAGCTCGAAACCAAGTTTATTGACGTAAAAATTGATTGCTTCGTCATAGTCGCGTACGACTAGCGTTATATGTACGATAGTTTGCGGCATGCGGTCTCCAAATTTAGGTTGAGAAAGTCCCGTAGCTTACCACTTGCATTTAGCACGGTTTCCGGATGGCGCCTCCATCTGCAATTGGCCGGTTGCCGTCCTTGCCAGGTCCCGCCCAATTACCGACATTCCTCTCGTTGCAGGCACTATGAGTCTTAGATGCCCATAACAGCCTCGAAGAGATGACGAACCCACTCGCTAAACGCGAGGCGTTTGGACTCGCGTTGCCTCAGCCGATGCATCAATAACCACGTTGCATACAAGGCGATCATTACGGCGCACGCTGCGCTGATGGTAACTGTGATGATCTGTATAGCTGGAAGCATCAGCAGCTGTCCTCATTCTCGCAACGCTCGCTTGTGGCCGCTTGCCGTAGTTGGCAGATTCCCCCCCATAGCGGACTTTGCAATATCAAAATGATCGCCTGAACATTATTCAAGCTTTGAGTCTCGGTCACAAGCGTATTTAGGGTGCTGCGCTGGAGTGAGGAAAGTATCGATGGCGGATACAATTTTGGCCTTCAATTGTTCACTGCCAGCATCTTGCATATCCTTGTGGCGCGAGCCTTTGATGTGGACCACGCATGTACCGTAGTGACCGCGCTCTTCCTCATTCGGCAGTACACCGCGGTCGGCAGTGGTGTCACTGGCACGAATTGTCAGGACGTGGATACCAGCTGAGCGGGGCAACGCGACCCGACGGCTGTCGAGGCTGATAAAGCTGGATACGCGGCTCGGGTTGTCAGCGGCAAACTGAGCCGAACTGTCGCCACCAAGGGAGTGCCCGACGAGAAGCAAGTGTCGCCAATCGAACTGAGGATAGCGTACTGCGGTCCCGTCGATCACGGTGGAGATCGACCGTGAAGCTACGCGGGCCATCGACGAGTTACTGCGTAGCCTCGCAGTAGGTGTGCTCCTGGCCGAGAACGGACGGTCGGAATGACTCAGCGTACGAAGTTATTGCCTTCATGACAAGCAAGAGGTGTTATTCAGTTCGCCAAGTCCTCCCCGCCATTTACTGGCCCGGCACCGTTTCATCCGGGCAGCTGACCTCGTCCTCTGGCGTATATAAAGTCATCGGCACGCGCTGGCCATCGACTTCCAGCTCGCGCACCTTCGGCGGTACCAGCTGGAACTCGCCTGCCTGCAACTTCTCGCGCAGGGGCTTGCAGCGCAGGGCATCCACGGGGATTTGCCCGCGCGCGGTCCAGCTGCCGTCTTCCTTTTCCGCCAGCAAGACCGACGAGGCGCGCGGGTCATTGCTGATCAGCAGCACGTCCTCTTTACCATCGCCATCGAAATCGAGCAGGTAGGCATCGCACTGCGGCCCTGCCCGCTTCAAACAGGCGGGCAGGCGCCAGGCCGGGCTCACTTGCGTCCAGTCCTGGCGCAGGAAACTGTCCGGCAGCTTCGCCGTGGCCGGGCGCAGGGTCAGGTTGATCGACACGTCGCTCAGCGCGCCCGTCTCGTCGAGGCGGTTCTGGCGCTTGAGCATGGCCTCGGCGCGGGCCCGCACGATGGCCGCATCCGGGCCGGTCGTGCGTTTGCTCAATTCCTGCAAGGCCGCCTGGCCATAGCGGGCGCCCTGGAAGCGCAGGTATTCGAAATCGAACTTGTCCACGCTTACTTTACCGCTGTCCAGGCGCGCCATCTGGCTGGCCACGGAAATGCGCGCCGGGTCCGCCAGCGGCGAGAACAGGGCGAACAGCACCAGCAGGGTGACAAAGGCGGTGGCCACGTTGACGTTGGCGATCAGGTGCAGCCAGTCGCCATACTTGCTGGCCGCCCAGGCATAGCCGGCGGCGTAGCAGGTGGCAACCAGCAGGCAGGCGGCAGCGATCAGGCGGTCGGCCGTCCAGCCATGCGACATCACGCGTAAGGTCAGCGCATAGATGGCGATGCCCACCACCCATGGCAGCAGCAGACAGGCCAGGCGCGTGCCCAGGCGGATGCCGCGCGCCACGCCATGGCCCACTTCGCCATTCTGGAAGGCGGCATTGATCAGCACCACCAGCACGCCGGCCATGCCCAGCAGCACGGAGGCCGCATGGCGCGTGGCCCACAGGCGCTCGAAGCCGATGAATGGCAGGGTCAGCAGGAAGCCGGAAACGAGCACGGCGGCGATCGGCATCAGCCACGACAGCAACACCAGCAGCAGGGTGCGGATGCCGCGCACGATGGACGGGCGCACGTCCGTGATATGGATGGCGAACGAAAACGCGAAGCAGATGACGGGAATCACGAACCAGGCCTGGCCCAGCAGCTTTTTCAGGAAACTGAGCTTGATCAGCAGGAACAGTTGCCCGCCCAGCCACAGCACCAGCCACAGGCCCAGCACGAACAGCAGCGAGAACAGCAACTGGATGCCCAGCTTCCAGGCGATTTCAAAATACGTGGGGTAGCGGGCGATGCGCCGGCCATCCTGGGCGCTGGCCAGCACCAGCGCATGGGCGATATACAAGCCCACCACGCAAAAACCGAACAGCTGGGCCGAAATCACCCGCAGCGGCGCACCGGGCTTGTAGTTACCCCAGATCACGTGTTCGGCGCCGCGCGCCACGTCATGCCAGGCCAGCACGGCCAGCACGACGGCCGCACCGGCCATCCACAGGGCGATGCGCTTCACCGACATATGGCCCAGGCTGGAGACCAGCAGGATCGGCAGCAGCAAGCTGATCAGCATCAACGGCCCCAGCAGGTAGGCTTCCGTGGCGGGCCACACCTTGTCTTGCGCCGTGCTGTACAGCCAGTACAGCAGCAAGCCTTGCAGCAGGCCCGTCATCAGGCGCGTCACCGCGATGCGCGGCGCCACCACCGGATCGAGCAACGCCATGTTTTTTCCTGCGGCATCCTGCTGCATAGTCATTCCTTTAATAGTCGTTTATTGCTGTAAAGCACGGCCATTATTGCATTTCGTTATATTCATCTCAACAGCGATTCGTGCGCGCGCCCTTCCCGCCCGCCTCCGGCGCCGCGCAGAGGCAGGCTTTGCGCCAGGCCCCAGGCCAGTTCCGGCACGATGAACAGCCACAGCACGGGCTGGCCCGTGACCAGCAGCGCCCATGCCATCCACAGGGAAAACAGGTAGCGCGCCGCCGCGTCATAGCGGCCGAAGCGCGGCTGCGGGTCGAGCAGGCGCGGCACCGACCAGACCATGACCACGCTGCCCAGCAAGCTGCTGATGAACAGATGAAACGGTTCGAAGAGGGGCAACGGCACGCCGCCACGGCGCAATTGCTGCGCGCGGCGCTGGCGCGCAAGCTGCTTGACATCGATGCGCGCATCGCGGGATTGACGCAGTTGCGCGGAGAACTGGCGCGGCGGCTGGAGCCGCAAGCGGCGGCGTGTCCGTTACGGGGAGAGGCCGATGCAGCTCAACTAAACCTGGCGTAAAAAAACCGCCTGTGCATGGCAGCAGGCGGTTTGATCTCGGACAAAGCCAGGCTTACTTGGCGGCCTTGCGGCGGCGCAGGAAACCCATCAGGCCCAGGCCAGCGAGCAGCATGGCGTAGGTTTCCGGTTCCGGCACGGCGGTCATCACGGACACGTTGTCGATCACGGCGCCCGAGTAGTTGTCGAGCGGCGTGCCGGCCTTGGCGGCGCTGGCAAACGACAGGGTCGCCAGGCCGGTGGTGGCAGCCGTGAAACTCAGGGTATTGCTGTACAAGGTGTTCGAGGCGGCAGCCGTCGAGTAGAAATCGCCTGCCACGCCACCGAAACTGACCGCCACGCCCTGACCTGCGGGGCCGCCGGAATTGCGCGCCATGTCAAAGCTCAGCTTATACGTCTGGCCGGCAACGACATTGAAACTTTGCGAGAGGAAACCCGGACCAGGCGTGCCCAGCATATCGATGCTGTAGCCATTGATGGCATTGTAGGCATTGCGGATCAGGTCGACAGAACTGGCGCCAACGGTCCAGCCCGTAATGGCCGACGAACCGCTGTTGACGACTTTAAAACCGCTGTCGATGGTGTAGCCGGAAGCGACCGTTTCAAAATTGCCATTCGTGATCAGGTTGACGGGGCTGGCGCTGGCGGAGCCTGCAGCAAACAGGGCGACAACTGCTGCGATGGTGGCGATTTTCATGAGCTGGTTTCCTTGCTTTGTTGATATTAAAGTTACCTTAAGTGAAATCATATCTCAGCCATGATGAAAATCAAAGAACTTTGCAAAAATATATTTAACGTGGATAATATGCAACACCTCCAGATCCCCCCCTCTGAGGTGGAGCGTCAATCGAGTTCCTGCCGCGCCACCAGGATGCCGTCCGCATCGGCGTAGATCCAGTCGCCCGGATGCACGGCCACGCCGCTGATCTGCACGCGCACGTCGCGCCGGCCCGTACCCGCTTTATTGCTCTTGCGCGGATGCGTGGCCAGTGCACGCACGCCGATCTGGCAGACATTGATTTCCTCGCTGTCACGGATGCATCCATCGACGACGATGCCGGCCCAGCCGTTGCTTTCGGCCAGCACGCCCAGCTGGCCGCCCACCAGCGCGCGGCGCAGGCTGCCGCCGCCATCGATCACCAGCACATGGCCCTGGCCCGGCGTTTCCAGGGTGCTGCGCACAAGGGCATTGTCTTCGAACACTTGCAAGGTGGTGGCCGGGCCGCGGAAGCGCACGCGCTGGCCGAAAGCGCGGTACACGGGCGGCAGCACGGCCAGGGTGCCATCGTCCAGCATGGCTGCATGGTCGTCGCACAGATCGGTGGTGGCAAAGCTCATGGGAACTCCTTGAATGGCAGATGGCAACGATTCTATGCCTTTTGCAGCGCCGCGGCGCGTGTTTTGCCGCCCACGCCCACGGCCGTGGCAATCGCCAGCGCCTGGAATACGCCGATGAAGACGAACAGCAAGGCCGGATGGTCGCCATCCATCAGCGCGCCAAAGAACAGGGGCCCGACGGCCAGGCCGCTGTCGAGGCCCGAATACACGACGCCATACACGCGCCCCGTGGCATTCTTCGGTGCCGCCGCGCGTATCATCAGGTCGCGCGACGGTCCCGCCACGCCCGACGTCAGGCCGATGGCGCCCATCAGCACCACCGCGCCCCAGGCCGGCACGACGGCCATGGCCAGCAGCACGGCCAGCAGCGCGGCGGCGGAAAAGGCGATCGCCACGTTGCGGTCCGGCTGCTTGCTGCGCGCGCCCACCACGCCGCCGGCCAGCATGCCCACGGCCGAGGCCAGCATGTAGGCCGTGTAGGCGCTGGTGGCCAGCGCCAGGCTCATGCCGTACAGCTTGACCAGGGCCACGCTGGCAAAGCTCTGGATGCCGCCCAGGGCGATGGCGGTAATGAAGAAGAAGGCAAAACACATCCACACGGCCGGCAAACGCAAAAAGTCCAGCGTGCCTTCGCCGCCGCCCGCCTGACCCGGCGCGGCCTTTTTCAACGGCTCGGGACGGATGGCGTGGCGGTTCAGGAACAGGATCAGCAGCACGCCGAACGGCAGCACGGCCGCGCACTGCAGCGCGATTCTCCAGTCATACTGGGTGGCAACATAGGTCATGAACAGCGGTGCCAGGGCCCAGCCGATGTTGCCGCTGATGCCATGCACGGAAAAGCCGTAGGCCACGCGGGCCGCCGAGACGCGCTGGTTGAGGATCGTATAGTCGGCCGGATGGAACACGCTGTTGCCCATGCCGGCCAGCATGGCGCCCAGCATCAGCGCCGCATAGCTGTGCGCGGTGGACAGGGCCAGCGCCGACACGCCCAGCAGGAAAATGCCGGAAAACAGCACGGCGCGGGCGCCGAAGCGGTCGACGACAAAGCCGGCCAGCGCCTGCCCCACGCCCGAGATGATGAAAAACACCGTCATCAGCAAGCCCAGTTCCGCATACGACAGGCCGAAGGCGGGTTTCAGCCAGACGAACAGGGCCGCGAGGATCAGGTGGTAGAAGTGCGAAATGCCATGCGCCAGGCCCACCAGGGCGATGACGCGCGCGTCGCTGCGCAAGGTTGGCGGTGACTGCGGCGGCAAGTCTGTTGCCGAGTTAGTTGTTATCATGTCATACCCTGTCTTATACTGGTGAAGCTCAAGTGTATGCAAAATACCATCGTCTGTTTTCCGACAGAACGACATAATTTATCGAATTAAGGCCAAGCTGATGGGTGTACCTATCCTCCACCATACCCGCATGTGTCCGCCAAGGGAGGCGCCCAGTGCGACCATCCCCGTGACCATGGTCGCGCGCGACCTGCAACCCGATGAATTTTTATTACCGCACAGCCACCCCTGGGGCCAGGTCACCATGGCGCTCGAAGGCGTGCTGCGCATTACCGCCAACAACAGCAGCTGGGTGCTGCCGCCCATGCGCGCCATCTGGATCGCGCCGAACGTGGAGCATGCCGTCACGATACTGGAAAAAACCCGCTTGCGCCCCCTGTGCATCCATGCCGCGCGCGCGCCGTTCGCGGGCAGCGACTGCAAGGTGCTGGAAGTGTCTAACCTGCTGCGCCAGCTGATCATGGCGCTGGAGCAGCTGGACCCGGGCCAGGAACCGGCGCGCGAGGCGCTGCTGGCCGAACTGATCCTCGACGAGCTGAAACGCTCGGACACGCGTCCCATCCGTGTGCCCTTGCCCAGCGACAAGCGCCTGAAGACCCTGTGCGACAGCCTGATCGACAAGCCCGGCTTGAACCAGACGCTGGAACACTGGGCGCAGCAGGTCGGCGCCTCGGAGCGTACGCTGGCGCGGCTGTTCGAACGGGAATTGGGCATGAGTTTTGGCCAGTGGCGCCAGCAGGTGCGCCTGGCGCACGCGGCGCCCCTGATCGCGCGCGGCGTGCCGCTGTCGCAGGTGGCCGAAGAACTGGGCTACGCCAGCCAGTCGGCCTTTTCCGCCATGTTCAAGAAGACCTTCGGCAGTTCGCCATCGGCCTTCTTTGCGCAGGGCGAGCGCTCTTAAGCCATGAAGTCGAAAAGCGAATTTTTACCGGTATAACCCGGCAAGGCCGAGTTCGTGCCCATCTGTTCCTGGGCCGAATACGCCTTCACCAGCGCCTGCGCCTGCGCCGTCAATGCCTTGGCCAGCACGGCTTTCTTGTTGGTCAGCGTCGTGATGTCCTTGCCCACCGATTGCACTTCCTTGCGGATGATGCTCGTTTCGCCCGTCAGTTCACCGATCTTGCTGGAAAACTGGTCCGCCACGCCCTTGCCGTTATTCGTAAACAGCTTGCTGACGGCGTCCGGATCGGCGGCGATGGCGGCCTTGAGTTTTTTATCGTCGAGTACCAGTTCGCCGCTCTTGCCCAGGGTCACGCCGGCGCTGCCCAGGATGGAAGCGGGCACGCCCGTGCTGGCCGTGCGCAGCACTTGCTCCATCTGCGAACGCACCTGGCCCAGGGCCGTATCGGACTTCAAATCGCCCTGCTGCAGGCTCTGCAGCTTGCTGTTGAGTTCATTGTAGGCCGTGACGAAGCTGGCCACGTTGCTGGCGATCTGGCTGCTGTCCTTGGCGATGACGAGGTCCGTCGTGCCTGTTTTCTTCAATTCGATGGTGGCGCCCTCGACGGCAGTCGTCAGGGTATTCGTGGCGCTCTTGATATCCTTGCCGTCGACGGTGAGCAGCGCATCCTGCGCGGCGGCCGTCTGCTGCAGGCCCTTGCCGGCACCGGGCGCGTAGCTGAGCAGGTTGCTGACGGCCGCGTCGCCGGACACGCTGATGCGCATGCTGCTGTCGGCGCCGCTCTTGCCGTTCAGCGCCAGCGAATAGCCATCGGGACCCTTCACCACGCTGGCGTCGATGCCCTGCTGCTTCAGTGCGGCGGCGATGCCGTCGAGGCTATTGTTGCTGCTGTCAATCGTCAGCGAAATGACCTTGCCGCTGCCGGGCGTAAATTGCTTGCCGTCCGTGCTGCCCACTTCGATCTTCACCAGCGCCGGCGCCCCCGTGCCGATGGCCGCGCTCGACGATTTCTGCACGCCACTCTGCAGTGTCTGCCCCTGCGCCAGCTGCTTGATGTTCATTTCGTGGCTGCCGCTGACAGCCTTGTCGGTGGTGGTGGCGCTGACGACGTCCTTGGTGCTCGACGTGGCCGAAGTGGCCAGGCCGCTGCCGGCCATGTTCTTGGCCACGGTCTGGAATTTCGCCAGCGCCGATTGCAACTGGCCCAGGCCCGAGAATTTGGCCTGGTCGCGCGCCAGGTTGGCGTTGAGCTTGACGACGCCCGTGTTCTGCGACTGCATCTGGCGCTCCACCTTCGCATATACATCGGCCGAGATATTGCCCTGCGTCGTCTGTTGCGTGTTGTTGGTGTAAGCCCTGCTGTTGATGGTCGAATTAAACATGGTAGGCATTCCCGTCGGGTGTAAGGTCATGGCACACGGTTCAGGTCATGACCGCGCGCTGCGCTGGAAACGGACATCAAGCGCGCATGGCGCGGCAAGGTTCCTCTTCTGGTTGATAATTATGCAGTATTACCGGAATATCAAAACAGCGAACAGAACAAGTTTTTCCTGACTGCAAACCCATATGCACCATTTTAGCGCATTTCACCGGCAGCACTCCCCGGGCATGCCTCAGCGCATGAATTTCGAAATGGCGCTGCTGACAGCCATGTCCAGCTGCGGGAAAGTGAGTCCCACCTTGAAACCTGCACTGCTGAAAATGCAGTGCGAGACGGACACGCGCGCCTCGATGATGTGTGCCGAGCCATCGTAAAACAATTCGAACAACACCTTGCCCTGCTTGCCTGTCGGCACCGGCTCCGCGATGACGGCCGCCATGCCGCCCGGCCCCACATCGAGGGTGCGCGCCGCCACGGGCCCCGCGCCATCCATTACCAACATTGCCTTGGCACGCAATATCTTGCGTGCGCCCTGCCTTTGCTCAACTGACACTGTATTCCGCTTCTCTAAAACTATGCATTGTCGATGCGAACTCGCTGCGCGAATTCATCGGACAAATATTATAGTTCTAAACGGAAATTCTGTTTGACTTGTCTTAAGCTTGGCATTTAAACCATACCAACTCTTACTCCAGATCGCGCAATTTGTTGAACGCTTCGTCGATGCGCTCGACGCCGATGACCTTGAGACCCTTGATCGCTTGCTTGGGCAGGTTGGACTTGGGCACCACGGCCAGGGTAAAGCCCAGCTTGGCCGCTTCGCGCAAGCGTTCCTGGCCCCGTGGCGCAGGGCGGATTTCGCCGGCCAGGCCCACTTCGCCAAACACCACGAGTCCCCGCGGCAAGGGTTTGTTGCGCATCGACGAGTTAATCGCCAGCAACACGGCCAGGTCGGCCGCCGGTTCCGTAATTTTGACGCCGCCGACGGCATTGATGAACACGTCCTGGTCGAAGGCGGCGATGCCCGCATGGCGGTGCGCCACGGCCAGCAGCATGGCCAGGCGGTTCTGCTCCAGGCCCACCGACAGGCGGCGCGCATTCGGCAAGTGGCTGGTATCGACCAGGGCCTGGATTTCCACCAGCAGCGGGCGCGTGCCTTCCTGCGTCACCATCACGCAGGAACCGGGCACCTGGTTGTCGTGCTGCGACAGGAACAGGGCGGACGGGTTCGACACGCCCTTCAAGCCCTTTTCCGTCATGGCAAACACGCCCAGCTCATTGACGGCGCCGAAACGGTTCTTGATGGCGCGCACCAGGCGGAAGCTGGAATGGGCGTCGCCCTCGAAATACAGCACCGTGTCGACGATGTGTTCGAGCACGCGGGGGCCGGCCAGCGCGCCCTCTTTCGTCACGTGGCCCACCAGGATGATGGTCACGCCCGTCTGCTTGGCCGCGCGCGTCAGTTGCGCCGCGCATTCGCGCACTTGCGCCACGGAACCGGGCGCCGAGCTGAGCGCGTCCGAATACACGGTCTGGATCGAATCAATCACCACCACTTCCGGCTTCAGGTCGGCCAGGGTGCCGAGGATTTTTTCCAGCTGGATCTCGGCCTGCAATTTGAGTTCCTTGGCGTCGATGACGAGGCGCTTGGCGCGCAGGGCGATCTGTGCGCCGGACTCTTCGCCGCTGACATACAGCACGCGCTTGTGGTGCGACATGTTGGCCAGCGCCTGCAGCAGCAGGGTCGACTTGCCGATGCCGGGGTCGCCGCCGATCAGCACCACGCCGCCGGCCACCATGCCGCCGCCCAGCACGCGGTCGAATTCCTCGATGCCCGTGCCGAAGCGGGGCACGTCGATGGCGTCGATATCGTCGAGCGACAGCACGGGCGCCGTCTGCGCCAGCGACATGTGCTGCGGATTCGAATAGCGGTTGTTGCCGCCCGTTTCGGGCAGGGTTTCCACCATGGTGTTCCACTGGTTGCACGAGGTGCATTGCCCCATCCATTTATTACTGATGGCGCCGCAATCGCTGCAGGTGTAGATGGTCTTGACTTTTGCCATGGTGTACTTTGCTCAGGTAAAATGAAACAGCTGGTTATATATACAGTATATACAAACCGCGCTTGCGCGTCACCCTACGCTTCGTTCACCGGTACGCGCGGCGCCAGTGCGCACATCAGCTCGTAGCCGATGGTGCCGGCGGCCAGCGCCACCTCGTCGATCGGCATGCCCTGGCCCCACAAGGTGACCGAACTACCCACTTTTGCGCCCGGCACGTGCGTCAGGTCGACCATCAGCATGTCCATCGAGACCCGGCCGATGAGCCCCGTGCGCACGCCGTCGACCAGCACGGGCGTGCCTTCGGGCGCGTGGCGCGGATAGCCATCCGCATAGCCGCAGGCCACCACGCCCACCTTGATATTGCCGGCCGCTTCGTAGCGGCTGCCGTAGCCCACCACGTCGCCGGCGGCGATATCCTGGATACCGATGATGCTGCTGCGCAAGGTCATGGTGGGCAGCAAGCCGAAGTCCTGCGCCGAGGTGCCGCCGGGAGCGCCGCTGGGCGTGCCGCCGTACAGCATGATGCCGGGGCGCACCCAGTCGCTGTCCAGATGGTGCATCAGCACGCCGGCCGAATTGCACAGGCTGCGCGGCAAGCTTGTCCCGGTGCTGGCCGTAATGCTGGCTACCCCGGCTTCGAAACGCAGCATCTGCTGGGCCAAAGGCAAGCGCGTGGGACCCACCTCGTCCGCATTGGCGAAATGCGTCATCAGGGTGATCGTGCCGATATGCGGCATGGCGCGCAGGCGCGCATACGCACCCGCCACGGCATCTGGCGTAAAGCCCAGGCGATTCATGCCCGTATTCATCTTCAGATGCACATCGATGGCGTGCGGCAAGCGCGCCGCTGCCAGCATGGCGATCTGTTCTTCGCAATGCACGCTGCCATTCAAGCCATATTGCGCCATGACCGGCAAATCGCTGGCGTCGAAAAAGCCTTCCAGCAGCAAGATGGGCTTGGCCCAGCCCAGTTCGCGCAAGCGCACGGCGTAATCGACCTCGACCAGCGCCAGGCCATCGGCGTCGGCAAAGCCCCGCATGGCCCGTTCCAGGCCGTGACCATAGGCATTCGCCTTGACGACGGCCCACACCTTGGCGCCGCGGGCACCGGCTCGGGCGCGCGCCAGATTGTGTTGCATGGCATCGAGATGGATGGTGGCGATGAGGGGCCTGGGCATATGCGTCGTTCACGGCGGGTGGGAAAGCCGTATTTTACCGGATGCACAGTAAGCGGACACTGCAGATGCCCACGATCGTGTGCAGAGGACATCATTTACAAAATGCTCACATGTGATGTATTTTTCTACGGCAGAAAAATTAAGCTTCACTTAGGCAAGACTATGCAAGGCAGCCCCTGCCAAACTTGGGGTTTGCCGTTTTTTCGTGGTATAAAGCAAGCCAGATATGATTTCAGGCAATCCAGAATGAATCGTGGTTTTTATACCATCATGGCGGCGCAGTTCTTTTCTTCGCTGGCAGATAACGCCCTCTTTTTTGTCGCCGTCGATTTATTGGTGTCCATGAAATCCCCGGCGTGGATCACGCCGCTGCTCAAATTGTCGTTCGTGCTGTTTTACGTACTGTTGGCCGCTTTTGTCGGCGCTTTCGCGGATGCATTGCCGAAAGGCAAGGTCATGTTCATCGCCAACCTGGTCAAGATCTTCGGCTGCGCCCTCGTCTTCTTCCAGGTGCACCCCTTGCTTGCCTATGCCGTCGTCGGCTTTGGCGCGGCCGTGTATTCGCCCGCCAAGTACGGCATCCTGACGGAACTGCTGCCACCGGAAAAGCTCGTGGCGGCGAATGGCTGGATCGAAGGCTTGACCGTCACCTCCATCATCCTCGGCACCGTCATGGGCGGCGCGCTCGTCAGCGGCCACGTGTCCGACATGCTGCTGTCGATCGACATCCCCATGATCGATACGGGCATCACCAGCAAGACGGAAGCGGCCTTGTGCGTGGTAGTCGGCATCTACGTGATGGCGACCCTGGCCAACCTGAAGATTCCCGACACGGGCTGCGTGTATGCGCACCAGGAACGCAATCCTATCAAACTGATCACCGATTTTGCCAATTGCTATTCCATCCTGTGGAAAGACAAACTGGGTCAGATCACCCTGGCCGTGACGACCCTGTTCTGGGGCGCTGGCGCCACCTTGCAACTGATCGTGCTGGAATGGGCCAAGCAGTCGCTGAACATGCCGTTCGACAAGGCGACCAGCCTGGTGGGCGTGGTCGCCATCGGCGTGGCCGCCGGCGCCGTGCTGTCGGCACGCTTCATTCCGCTACGCAAATCGCTGACCGTCATTCCGCTGGGCATCGCCATGGGCGTGATCGTCATGATGATGACGCAAGTGCACTCCGTGTGGATCGCCTACCCGCTGCTGATACTGATCGGCGCCCTGTCCGGCTTCTTCGTCGTGCCAATGAATGCCCTGCTGCAACACCGCGGCCACGTCCTGATGAGCGCCGGCCATTCCATCGCCGTGCAGAACTTCAATGAGAACCTGTCGATTCTCACCATGCTGGCCGTATATTCGATCATGATCCGCCTGCACCTGCCGCTCAATATCATCATCACGCTGTTCGGCCTGTTCGTCGCCGGCACCATGTACATGATCATGCGCCGGCACAAGCTGAACCAGGCTGAGCATGACAATCTTTCCTTGATCGGTGAGCATAAGCATTAACGGTGGTGTCGGATTACGCGCTACGCGCCTCGGCGGCCCCGCTCATCCGACCTATCCGACCTACGCAGGTAGCGTACCAGCCAGCCGCCGCGCGGCAGCCTGCTCCGTCCAGTCATGGGGCACGACAAACCCGCGCGTGCGCTCCACTTCCCAGCCTTCGACAGTATCCACCGTGGCCACCATCACCGGTTGCGCCAGATCAGACAACTGCGCGCGCAAGGCATCGACGTCCAGCACTGCCGCGTCGCGGCCCTTGAACGGCGCCAGCCATTGCAATCGCGGCAGCACGACATAGCGCTGCGCCGACAATTGTGTTGGCGTGCACCAGAAGCCGTGTCCATGTTCCTGGGAAATACCGTCCACGGCGGGCGTGGCGCCTGCCGCATAAAACAGCCAACCCTTGACCAGCGCCTGCGCCGCCCGCACGGGATGCGCCAGCAAGCTTTGCGCGGCCGGGTGGCGGGACAAGGCCAGTTGCTTGTCGAGAATCTTGCGCATCTTCAACCCCAAGGTGTCGGCCAGGTTCGGGCCGATCAAGTGGTTGAAGACACCGGGATCGGGCGCGCCTTCGAGCAGGTAGAACTTGGTGGCGAACTCCCAGTGCAGTAAGTCGTTACCGTCACGCAGCAAATAATCGAACTCGCCCACCGTGTCGTTGCGGTTCACCTGCACTTGCAAGCCATGCGCTTGCAATACCCCATGCTGCTCAAAATAAAAGGCCAGCAGCTTTTCAGCGTACAGGCCCAGGCGGGAATAGAATTTCGGCCCCAGCGCCGCATCGAGCGGCGACGGATCATCCTGCAGCGCCCCCAGCCAGGCCGCCAAGGCAGGCGTGACGGCAGGCAGGCTGGCGATGCGCCCGCCCCAGTGGGCGCTGGCGGGGTCCAGCAAGTCGGGCGAGTCGAGCAGCCAGGCCAGCGCCCGCACGCGGGGGTGCGTCAGATGGCCCCAGCGCTGCTCGAAGCGGACCTGGAAGGTAGCGACGGCCGTATCAACCACCGTGCGTGCTTTTCGCCAGGCACAAATCGACCCAAGCGCGCGCCTTGGCCTTGCCCGTCCCGTCCTGCAGCAGTTGCTCTGGATGGAAGGTGGCGACGACGGAGGCATTGCCCAGTTGGCGCACCGTGCCCCGTACGGGTTTTTCACCGGGATTGATGCCGGCGGCGGCCATCGAACCGAGGGTGACGATGGTGCGCGGCTGCAGCAGCGCAAGTTCGCGCTCGAAATACGGGCGGCAGGCGGCGGACTCGGCCTCGGTGGGCAAGCGCTCCTGGCCCGTCTCGTCGAGCGGACGGCATTTCAGCAAGTGGGTAATATACACATCGCGGCCCGCATCGACGGCGATGGCTTTCAACATATTGTCGAGCAATTTGCCCTGCTCGCCCGGCAAGGCGCGCCCTTCCCGTTCTTCCAGGCGCGACGGGCTGCTGGCCAGCATCAGCCAATCGCCCTGGCGGTCGCCACGACCCATGACGACGCCCTTGCGCGTCTTGCACAAGTCGCAGCGCGCGCATTTCGCCACGGCGGCCGTCAAGCCATCCCAGTCGAGGGCGGCGATATCGGCGTCGCTGAGCTGCTTCACTGGCGCGGGCGCGGGCGCATCGTCGAACCAGGCCGTGTCGTCGGGGGCGGCGGCGGGCACGGCAGCTTCCACGGCTTCCACGACTTGCACCTCGGCCAGCACTTCGACCACAGGTGCAGCCATCTCGACCACGGGCGCCGCCACGGCGACGTCCACCTCCACGGCAGCCTCGACGCTAATATCAACGACCTCGGGCGCGGCGCCCTGGCGCAAACGCCACAGGGGGCCGACGCCCATTTCATCGAGGAAAACGGCGCTGCGGCTCATAAGGTATAACGCATCACGATGGCGTCCTCACGTTGCGAGTTACTGGCCGGATAGTATCCCTTGCGCCGGCCGATCTGTTCAAATCCATAGCGCTGGTAAATATCGAGCGCGCGCACGTTCGACGGGCGCACTTCCAGCAGCATCGATTCCATGCCCAGCTGGCGCGCGCAGGCGCAGGACTGCTGCAGCAGGAAGCGGCCCAGTCCCTGGCCCTGGATGGCGCCCTCGACGGCCACATTCAGCAAGTGCGCCTCATCGACCACCAGCATCAATAAAAAGTAGCCGAGCAGGGTGCCGTCCACGTCGCGCAGCACCCAGGCCGGGTAGCCGCTCTTGAGCGAATCGACGAAGTTGCCGTGCGTCCAGGGATGCGGATACACGCGCTGTTCCAGCGCCAGCACCTCCATCAGGTCCGCCTCACGCATCGGCTGATAGTCGAGGCGCAGCAAGTCCCAGCCGGCAGCATTGTCCTGGCCCGCCACACTCATTGCGCGGACTCCGCAGCGGCCTTGGCCAGTTGCATGTCGTGCCGTTCCGCGCTCGTGTAGGCGATCTTGTTGCGCAAATACAAAGGCTGCGCCTCGGCCGCCGTCACGAACTGACCGGCGGCAAAGGCGATGCGTGCCAGCTGCGCCACTTGCACGGCGTGCGGCATGATGGCCGCATCGGCCGTGGCGGCGCACGGCAACGCGGCCAGCGCTTCGGCGTACGCACTAAAACCGTTGCCGCAGCCGGCCACATCGCCTTGCGGCGCCACGCCGGCCGGTGCGTTCAGGGCCGGCGGCAGGACGGCCTGCAAGCCGTTTTGATAGTCATATTGCGCCCAGTACACTTCGCCCATGCGGGCGTCGAGCACGGTCACGATGTGTTGCGCGCCATGCTGCTGGTGGCACGCGAGCGCCATGGCGTCGAGCGTGACGACGGGCACGACGGGCAGATTGGCGCCATAGGCCAGGCCTTGCGCGATGCCGCAGGCCGTGCGCACGCCGGTAAACGAGCCGGGGCCGGAGCCGTAGGCGATGGCATCGACGTCGGCCAGGGTCACGCCCGCTTCGGCCAGTAATTCCTGCACCATCGGCAAGATCGACTGGGAATGGGTGCGCACGCCCGACGAGGCGCGGGACAGGACGACATCGCCGCGCAACAAGGCGCAGGAGGCGAGTTCGGACGACGTTTCAATAGCAAGCAGGGTGGGAAGTAAGATAGGCATGACGTATTTTACCTTGCCGCGCCATGGCGCGGCACTCCCCGCTGCGGCATGGCGTGGCAAGCCAGACAGCGATCAGGCCGGTGCGGCTTGAGACGGCTTGCACAGCGGCCCCGCGAGGACGGCTATAATGAAAGACGCAGCCTATTATTTGACCGGCATCAAGTCTGCCGCGCCAAGCAATCGTTCAGCCATGACTAAGCAACACTACCAAGCTACATCGCTCAGCAACATCGTCTTTCCACTCTTGCCCTGGTCCGTTCCGTGAATCCACTTCTTGCTAAACTGCAACCATATCCCTTCGAAAAGCTGCGCCAGCTGTTTGCCGGCGTGACGGTCAATCCCGAGTACGCGCCCATCAGCCTGGGCATGGGCGAACCCAAGCATCCGACACCGCCGTTCATCGAGCAGGCATTGACCGACAACATCCACGGGCTGGCCAGCTATCCGACCACCATCGGTTCGGAAGCCTTGCGCAGCGCGATTGCCAGCTGGCTGGAGCGCCGCTACGACATCCCCAAGCTCAATCCTGCCACGCAAATCCTGCCCGTGAACGGTTCGCGCGAAGCGCTGTTTGCGCTGGCGCAAACGGTAATCGATCCGTCGGCCGGTTCGCTCGTGATCAGCCCGAATCCGTTTTACCAGATCTATGAAGGCGCAGCCTACCTGGCCGGCGCCGAACCGTATTTCGTCAATTCCGACCCCACGCGCAATTTCGGCTGCGACTATGACAGCGTGCCCGACCATATTTGGGAAAAGGTCAGGCTGCTGTTCCTGTGTTCACCCGGCAACCCGACGGGCGCCGTGCTGACCCTGACGGACTGGGAACACCTGTTCGCCCTGTCCGAACGCTACGACTTCGTCATCGCCGCCGACGAGTGCTATTCCGAGATTTACCACGGCGACACGCCCCCGCTGGGCGCGCTGCAGGCGGCGCACATGCTGGGCCTGTCCACGATCGAGCGTCCGTATGCGCGCCTGGTGGTATTTTCCAGCCTGTCGAAGCGCTCGAACGTGCCCGGCATGCGCTCGGGCTTCGTCGCCGGCGACGCGGAAGTACTGAAAAAATTCCTGCTCTACCGAACCTACCACGGCGGCGCCATGAGCCCCGCCGTGCAGGCGGCCTCCGTCGCGGCCTGGAACGACGAAACCCATGTCGAGGAAAATCGCGCCAAGTACCGCGCCAAGTTCGACGCCATCACGCCGCTGCTGCAAACGGTGATGGACGTGCAATTGCCGGACGCCGGCTTCTACCTGTGGGCCGACGTCAGCCGCACGGGACTGTCCGACACCGAATTCGCGCAACGCCTGTACGCCGAATATAATGTGACGGTATTGCCTGGCAGCTACCTGGCGCGCGACGCGCACGGCATCAATCCGGGCCGCAACCGCATCCGCATGGCCCTGGTGGCCGAAACGGCCGAAGGGCTGGAAGCCGCATTGCGCATAGTAAAATTCTGCCAGCAGCTTTCCGCATCCGCATCAACCAACTAAATGAACAAGACATCATCATGAGCCAACAACTGCAAACCATCATCGACCAGGCCTGGGAAAACCGCGCCGAGATCAATCCGCGCAACGGCACGGCCGAACTGCGCGACGCCGTCTCCCACGTCATCAATGGCCTGGACAACGGCAGCATCCGCGTGGCGGAAAAAACCTCGGGCGACTGGGTCGTCAACCAGTGGGTCAAGAAAGCCGTGCTGCTGTCGTTCCGCCTGGAAGACAACGTCGTCCTGCCATCGGATGGCACGATGCAGTTCTACGACAAGGTGCCGACCAAGTTCGCCAACTACACGGCCGAAGACTTCGCCAAGGGCGGTTTCCGCGTGGTGCCGCCAGCCGTCGCCCGCCGCGGCAGCTTCATCGCCAAGAACGTCGTACTGATGCCGTCCTACGTCAACATCGGCGCCTACGTCGATGAAGGCGCCATGGTCGACACCTGGGCCACCGTCGGCTCCTGCGCGCAGATCGGCAAGAACGTCCACCTGTCCGGCGGCGTCGGCATCGGCGGCGTGCTGGAGCCAATGCAAGCGAACCCGACCATCATCGAAGACAACTGCTTCATCGGCGCCCGCTCGGAAATCGTCGAAGGCGTGATCGTCGAAGAAAACTCGGTCATCTCGATGGGCGTCTACATCGGCCAGTCGACCAAGATCTACGACCGCGCCACGGGCGAAGTAACCTACGGCCGCGTGCCAGCCGGCTCCGTCGTGGTCTCGGGCAACCTGCCATCGGAAGACGGCAAGTACTCGCTGTACTGCGCCGTGATCGTCAAGCGCGTGGATGCAAAAACCCGCGCGAAAACAGGTATCAACGAACTCCTGCGCGGCATTTAATCACTGCGCTGCGAAGTATCAGTAAGACCTGAATGTCCCGCCCCGGCGGGACATTTTTATTTCCAACTAGCAACCTCAAACGTCCCGCCCCCGCTTCTCATCCTGTCCTATACTGGATGGCATGAATACTCCTCCCGTATTGATCGTCGGCGCCGGTCCTACCGGCCTCATGCTTGCCTTGCGCCTGACGCGCCATGGCGTCGATTGCCGCATCATCGACAGGAACAGCGGCCCCGGGCAGGCATCGCGGGCCATGGCCGTGCATGCCCGCACCCTGGAGTTTTACCAGCAACTGGGCTTTGCCGACGAACTGGTGCACCTGGGCATCAAGATCAATGCCATGCACATCCACGAGGGCGGCGAGGAGCTGGTAAAACTGGCGCTGGGCGAGATCGGCGAAGGCCTGAGCCCCTACCCTTTCGTGCTGAGCCTGCCACAGGACGAGCATGAACGCTTTCTGATCAGCAAGCTGGCGGCGGCCGGCGTGCACGTGGAATGGAATGTCGCGCTGGACCTGTGGACGCAGGACGATAGCGAAGTGCAAGCCATCCTGCTCAACAAAGGCGAACGCCAATATTGCACGTTTGACTACATCTGCGGCTGCGACGGCGCCCGCAGCAAGGTGCGCGAGATCGCCGGCTTTGAGTTTTCCGGCGGCACCTACGACCACCTGTACTACGTGGCTGACGCGCAAGTGGCTGGCAGCAATACGGATCTGCACGCCCACCTGGGCGCGAACGCATTTGCGCTGATGTTGCCCGTGCGCACCAGCGGCATGCAGCGCCTGATCGGCATCCTGCCCGACCGCCCCGATGGCGCGCCGGCACCCGTCTTCGACGACGTGCGCGGCGACGTGGAAACCCTGCTGGGCATCCAGGTCGAGCACGTGAACTGGTTTTCCACCTATAAAGTACACCACCGGGTGGCGGCGCAGTTTCGCGCGCGCCGCTGCTTCATCCTCGGCGACGCGGCCCATTTGCACAGCCCCGTGGGCGGCCAGGGCATGAACACGGGTCTGGGCGACGCCGTCAACCTGGCCTGGAAACTGGCGCAAAAGCTGCACGGCCAAAGCAACGACGCCCTGCTCGACACCTATGAAAGCGAGCGCATCGTGTTTGCCCGCAAGCTCGTCGCCACCACCGACCGCGCCTTCCAGGCCATCGTCGCGCAGGGAATCGCCGGGCAATTCCTGCGGCGCTGGCTGGTGCCGCACGCGCTGCCGTTCCTGTCCGGCTTCGAACGGGCGCGCCGTTTGCTCTTCAAGACGGTGTCGCAAATCGAGATCAGCTATGAAGACAGCGCCCTGTCCGCCGGCCATGCGGAGTACCTGCGCGGCGGCGACCGCCTGCCGTGGTTCTCCGACGGCACACAAGACAATTTCACGGCCCTGCGCAGCATGGATTGGCAATTGCACATCTATGGCGAGCCGGCGCCCGAACTGCTGGACGAGGCGCGCGTGCTGAAACTGCCCGTGCATTGCTATACCTACAACGTGGCCGCCAAGCTGGCCGGCCTGGGCCGCGACGCGGCCTACCTCGTGCGCCCCGACGGCCACATCGCGCTGGCCCTGCACCTGCAGGAAAGCGGCGGTCTGCGCGCGCTGGCCTTGCGCCTGGGTCTGCATTTCGGCCAGGCAGAATCGGGCAAGACGGCGCCCCGGCCTGTGTAGGGGAAATCACTGGGGCGTGTTGCACTACCGTGTTGCACTGCCGCATCGACTGCGCATCGACTGTATAATGGCGGCTACCATCGCATTTTTCCCTGGCGCAAGCGCCGCGATCAAGCGAACCGCATTCATTCCCCCTTGGCCCTACCCATGACGACCATTACACTCTACGGTATCCCCAATTGCGATACCGTCAAAAAGGCCCGCACCTGGCTGGCTGCGCAGCAACTCGATTTCACCTTCCACGACTTCAAAAAGCAGGGCCTGGAACGCGCCACCGTCGAGGCATGGCTGCGGCAATTGCCGTGGGATGTGCTGGTCAACAGGAAAGGCACGACCTGGCGCGCCCTGTCCGATGAGCGCAAGGCATCGATCACCGACGCGGCCAGCGCCCTGGAACTGATGCTGGAAAACCCGTCCATCATCAAGCGTCCCGTGCTGGACAAGGATGGCAAGTTCAGCGTGGCGTTTTCAGATGTACAGTACGCAGCCATTTTCGGGCTGTAATTTTTACTTAGACAGAAGCACCCGCTCTACACCATGACCACCTCCAAAACCCTCGCCCTGACCGAAAAACTGATCGCCCTGTCCTCGGTCACGCCCGATGACAAGGGCTGCCAGCAGCACCTGATCGACATCCTCACGCCGCTGGGCTTCGTCTGCGAGACGATCCAGTCGAACGACGTCACAAATCTGTGGGCACGCCGTGGCACGACGTCCCCCGTGTTCGTCTTTGCCGGCCATACGGACGTGGTGCCGACCGGCCCCATCGAGCAATGGCGCTCGCTGCCGTTCATCCCCACGCAGCGCGACGGCAAGCTGTACGGCCGTGGCGCGGCCGACATGAAGACGTCGATCGCCGCCATGGTGGTGGCCTGCGAGGAATTCATCGCCGCCACGCCCGACCACACGGGCTCGATCGCCTTTCTGATCACCAGCGACGAGGAAGGCCCGGCCACGGACGGCACCGTCATCGTCTGCGAGCAACTGAAGGCACGGGGCGAGCAGATCGACTATTGCCTGGTGGGCGAGCCGACGTCGAGCGCGCAGCTGGGCGACATGATCAAGAACGGGCGCCGCGGTTCGCTGTCGGGCCGGCTGACGATCAAGGGCGTGCAAGGCCATATCGCCTACCCGCACCTGGCGAAAAACCCGATCCACGAAGCGGCGCAGGCGCTGGCCGACCTGGTCGAAGAGAAATGGGATGCGGGCAACGAGTATTACCTGCCCACATCGTGGCAAATGTCCAACATCAACGCGGGCACGGGCGCCAACAACGTGATTCCGGGCGACATGGTGATCGACTTTAACTTCCGCTTTTCCACGGCCAGCACGGCGGAAAGCCTGCAGGAACGAGTCCACGCCATCCTCGACAGGCATGACTTGCAATACGATATGCAGTGGACCCTGAGTGGCCTGCCCTTCCTCACGCCGCGCGGCACCTTGAGCGATGCGCTGTCGTCCGCGATTCACGCGGAAACGGGCATTGTGACGCAGTTGTCGACCACGGGCGGCACCTCGGATGGCCGGTTTATCGCGCAAATCTGCCCCCAAGTGATAGAATTCGGGCCGCCCAATGCCAGTATTCACAAGATCGACGAGCACATCGAACTGCGCCACATCGATCCCCTGAAGAATATTTACCGGCGCACGCTGGAGCATTTGCTGCCCGTCTGAACCAGAATACCGAGGCCCGTCACGGCGGGCCAGAACACCGTCTTTTCGAGAATGCCATGACCCCGAACCCGTTTTCCACGCCACGCGACCTGCTGCGCTACGCCGTTACCCGTTTTAATACCGCCAAGCTGTTTTTCGGCCACGGCAGCGCCGAAGCGTTCGACGAAGCGGCCTATCTGATCCTGCACACCTTGAAGTTGCCGCTCGACAAGCTCGAACCGTTTCTCGACGCCAAGCTGCTGCCGTCGGAAATCGCCAACGTGATGACGGTCATCGACCGCCGCAGCATCGACCGCGTGCCGGCCGCCTACATCACCAAGGAAGGCTGGCTGGGCACCTACAACTTTTATGTCGACGAGCGCGTGATCGTGCCCCGCTCCTTCATCGCCGAACTGATCCCTGAATACTTTTCGCCATGGGTGGCGGAACCGGAAGCCGTGGAAAACATCCTGGAACTGTGCACCGGTTCGGGCTGCCTGGCTATCATGATGGCCGACGCCTTCCCGAACGCAGCAGTGGACGCGGTGGACATTTCCGCCGACGCGCTAGCCGTGGCCAAGCGCAACGTCGACACGTACAAGCTGCAGGATCGCGTGACCCTGATCGAATCGGACCTGTACACCAACGTGCCGGCCAAGAAATATGATTTGATCATCAGCAACCCGCCGTACGTGAATTCCGCGTCGATGGGCACGCTGCCCCAGGAATACCTGGCCGAACCGCAAATCGCCCTCGACGGCGGCAGCGACGGCATGGACCTGGTGCGCAAGATCATCGCCGGCGCGGCCGAACGCCTGACGGACGATGGCATCCTGATGATTGAAATCGGCAACGAACGCGCCTACGCGGAAGCGGCCTTCGGCGAGCTGGGCCTGACCTGGCTGACGACCAGCGCCGGCGACGACATGGTGTTCCTGCTGACGGCCGAGCAGCTCAAATTGGTTTAATCGACTTGGTAGGTCGGATTAGCGTAGCGTAATCCGACATGCCTGTGCGGCACCCGTCGGATTACGCCCTTCGGGCTAATCCGACCTACACGATGTTTTTACGGCGAGGGTTAAACCCCAGCCTCTACAAAGAAAAAAATGATACGTTTCCTACAAGTAAGCCTGATGCGCGGCATCAAACCGTTGCTCGAACAAGTCGATGTCACCCTCAATCCGGGCGACAAGATCGGCCTGATCGGCGCCAATGGCGCGGGCAAATCGAGCCTGTTCGCCATGATGCGTGGCGAATTGCACCCTGACCAGGGCGAGATCGATTTCCCCGCCAAATGGCGCGTGGCTTACGTGGCGCAGGAAACGCCGCCGCTGGACCGTGCCGCGCTCGACTACGCGATCGATGGCGACATCACCCTGCGCAAACTGGAAGCGGAGCTGGCGCATCTCGAGTCGCAACCGGAAAGCACGGAAAACGGCATCGCCATCGGCAACATGTACAGCGCGCTGGCCGATGCCGACGCCTATACCGTGCAATCGCGCGGCGAACAGTTGCTGCTGGGCCTGGGCTTCACGCTGGACCAGATGCAGCAACCGGTCGCCAGCTTCTCCGGCGGCTGGCGCATGCGCTTGAACCTGGCGCAAGCGCTGATGTGCCCGTCCGACCTGCTGCTGCTCGATGAACCGACCAACCACTTGGATCTGGACGCCATCATCTGGCTGGAAGACTGGCTCAAGCGCTATGCCGGCACCTTATTAATCATTTCCCATGATCGCGACTTCCTCGATGAAGTGGTCAACGTGGTCGTGCATATCGACGAACGCAAGCTGAAACGCTATTCGGGCAACTATTCGAGCTTCGAGCGCCAGCGCGCGGCGCAGATGATCCTGGCCGCCGGCGCGCTGGAAAAGCAGCAGCGCAAGCGTGCCCATCTGGAATCGTTCGTGAACCGCTTCAAGGCGCAAGCCTCGAAGGCGCGCCAGGCGCAAAGCCGCATGAAGGCGCTGGCGAAGATGGAAGAGTTGGCGCCATTGCGCGCCGCCGCCGAATTCTCGTTCGAATTCCGCGAGCCATTGAGCGCGCCGAATCCGCTGATGGTGATGGAAGACGTCGACGCGGGCTACAAGATCGAAAACGAAGCGACGGGCGAAATCACGCATAAAACCATCGTCAACGGCATCAAGTTTTCGCTGCAGATCGGCCAGCGTATCGGCTTGCTGGGCCAGAACGGCGCCGGCAAATCGACCCTGATCAAGACCATCGCCGGCGAACTGATGCCGCTGACGGGCGACGCCACCATGGGCAAGGGCCTCAACATCGGCTACTTCGCCCAGCACCAGGTGGAAATGCTGCGCCACGACGAATCGCCGCTGTGGCATCTGTCGAAGATCGCCCCTACCGTGCGCGAGCAGGAACTGCGCAACTTCCTGGGTGGCTTCAACTTCCCCGGCAACATGGTCACCGCCTCGATCGCCCCATTCTCGGGCGGCGAAAAAGCCCGTTTGGCGCTGGCCCTGATCGTCTGGCAGCGTCCGAACCTGCTGCTGCTCGATGAACCGACCAACCACTTGGATCTGGAAACGCGCGAAGCACTGACGGAAGCGCTGGCGCAGTTCGAAGGCACCTTGGTCGTCGTTTCCCATGATCGCCATTTGCTGCGCGCCACCACCGACGAATTCATCATCGTGGCCGACGGCAAGCTGCAACCGTTCGACGGCGACCTGGACGACTACAAGGATTGGCTGTTCAAGACCAAGCTGGGTAAAGGTACCGATGTGCTGCCGGCCGCCGGCAAGGCCAACAAGACGGACTTCCCTGTCGTCTCACCGGTAGCGGTAGCGGCCGCCGCTCCTGCCGCGCCCGTGCGCGACAAGCGCCAGGAAGCGGAAGACCGCCAGAAGGCCGCCGCCTTGCGCAAGCCGATCGAAAACAAGATCAAGCGCCAGGAAGAGCAGATCGCCAAGCGCAACGCGCAAAAGGCGGAAACGGAAGCCAAGCTGGGCGAGCCGACCATCTACGACGCCGCCAACAAGGCCAAGCTGAAGCAGTTGCTGGCCGACCAGACCTTCTTCACCAAGGACCTGGCGCAGCTGGAAGCGGAATGGCTCGATCTGCAGGATCAGTTAGAGAAACTCGGCTAACGCACAACACAAAGACGACCTCCGGGTCGTCTTTTTTTTCAGGCTGCCTGCATGGGGCCGGGGCTGCGGATGGCCATCAGGCGGTCGATGTCGACGAGGATCAATCTGCGTCCCGCCACCGTGCCCAGGCCCAGCAGATAATCGGCTTCCGCCGCGCCCAGGCCGGGCACGGCGGCGATGTCGCTGGCGGCCAGGCTGACGATATCGGTGACGCCATCGACCACCATGCCCATCACGCCATTGCTCAGCTGCAAGATGATCACGTCGGTGGACGGGTCGGGCGTACCCTGGGCGCTACCGAACGCGGCGCGCATGTCGACGATGGGGATGATCACGCCGCGCGAGACGGCCACGCTGCGCAGCACCTCCCCTTCCGAGAAGGGTAACCATGTCTTTGTTACACCTGAGTTCTGCTAAAAAACAAACACTTAGGCGCGGGATTGTGGGAGAATTTCTAAAAAACTGGTAATACAAACAAAGAGCGTCAGGAAACGCATGGACATCCTAGTGCCACGCCCTTGGGCATGTGGGTAAGCGGTGCGCAGGTGTGGGCAACACCCTCATGTTATCCAGCGATATGCACGACTTCCCCACAAAGAGGCGACCCATAGGTCGTTGCGCGAAGTATCCTTGAATTTCTACACATGAAATTGTTCTTCACCGATCAGACATTTTGCGTAGGAGGAGGATCATCCCCGGACATTCCGTTCCTTGTCGACGACTATTGCGAACTGGTCAATATCGCAAACGACTACTTGCTCTACGTTGCCGCCGAAAGGGGAGCAACCAGAAGCCCAAAGACATGGCGCAACCATGGTGAAGCCATGTATGACTATTTTTCTTGGCTGGAGGCAAATTCCAGGCAATGGAACGAAGACACCAGAAGCGCAGTAACTGGTCAGCGTATAAGCCCATTGGCATCATATCGAAACTGGTCTATGGCGCTTGTCTCCGAAGGGGCAGGTCTTCGCAAACTTAAATATTCCACAATTAATCAGCGACTGACATGCCTTATCGGATTCTACCGATGGGCGAAGAAACGAGGGCTGATTGAAGATGTGCCGTGGGACTCCGAACTACATAAAGCTCCCGAAGGGCACACCGATTTCTTACGCCATACCCATGGCGCAAGATACGTGGAAAAAGACGATGTTCGTCTCAAGGTCTTCAAAGAACCCCCGAAATTGCTGTCGCTCGATCAAAGCAGAATTTTGCTTTCCAGATGCAGGACGCCGACCCTTCGTTTGATGACGATCTTGATGCTCCAGTCAGGGTTGCGGAACGAAGAGTGCCGTACTTTTCCGCGAAAATATGTAATTGATCCTACTGGGCTGAATTACAGAAAGAGAATTCGCATCGATCTTAGTCCAAGCGACATGGATCTCAAGAACAGCAGACCTCGAACGGTTTTCGTAACCTGGCAATTGATGCGCGAACTATTTGACTATTTAAACTTCGGAGAAGGTGCAAGGCGGGCGAATCTGCGGTGGCAAAAGGCAAAGACAACACAGCATTCGGTTTTCCTAAACAAATTCGGCAACGACTTTAGCGAAAAAGCGTTGAATAATGCGTATCGACAATTGAACACGGGGCGACTGGCCCTCACATTCAAAGTCACGCCTCACATGCTTCGGCACACCTTCGCAACATTGGAACTGTATCATCAGAGTACGCGTATGCCGACCGCCCAAGCGCTCGCGTGGGTCCGTGATCGACTTGGCCATAATTCACTTCAGACGACGAGCGTCTATCTCCATTGTATTGAACTAATGGACGACAATGAGTTGAATGATTATCAAGTACAACTTGATACCATGATTTCAAGGAGTGCCGACACATGAGAACCAAAAAAACTTACGCTGAAGCACTATCATCACCGAATGTTGTTCAACTGCATTCCGTCGAAGGTAGATCATGGATGATTCAGGCGCGCGGAGCAGTGATCGACTTCCGGCGCTGGAAGTACGTGGACCAGCCACAAGTAGATCTAGAAGGTAACCCAATTGGCGTGGTTGTCCACGCGGATCGAAATGATCTTGTCGAGCTCGTCAAAGAGGCTGTCTGGGATTTAAAACAAGACGGCGCCACCGATTCTACAATCCTGAATTTTTGTCGATCCGGCATACGACATTGGTTTATTTTTTTAGATGAACTTCTGCTCAAACAAAAGCCAATCGTCACACCTCGCCAAATCACTACTACCCATATCAACCACTACATAGATTGGTTGAGGCGGAGACCATCCCGACTCTCAGGTACTCAGATCCGGTACACATCAGTAAAGGCAATTTATTCCGCCACCAAGTCAGTTCTCATGCAACTTGTACGGATGGGGAGAGTTGCGCCTGATATCTTTCCGCTGAACCCATTTCCTAACGTAAAACGAGCCTACCATGGACAGCAGGCTTTGAGCAAGGCAGAAATGGAGCAGGTTGTTGGATGCCTCGGAGCTGATCTGCTCGATATCCGGTCAGGCAGCTTTGAGGGAAATCCGGAGGATAGATTGATTATTTATTTCATGCTAATTGCTATCCGATCTGGCCGGAATACCACTCCACTACTGGAAATGACATTAGATAGCCTACACCCGCATCCACTACGGGATGACATGATGATTCTTGAACTTTATAAACGGAGAGGATTTAAGAAGCATACGATGGCCTTTAGATTTGGAGAGCTCAACGGAGTTTCAACATCCGTCCCATCCAATGTCACACTCCTTATAAATGAAGTCATCGCCTTCACTTCAATATTCAGGGAATCCGCTGCTCCAGACATCAGGTCTCGATTATGGCTATTGCCGAGCAAAGGTAAAACCGATGTTACTCTACTCAATAACGCAACCCTCGCGATAAGCATCCATCGATTCGTCAATCGCCACACCCTGGTCGCGGATCTATCACGTCCGGATGGCACCAGCATGCCAATCGTACTAAATGTTAGTCGTTTTCGGAAGACATTTGGACAGAGAATGTGGGACCTGTCGGGCGGGAATTTACTTAGAACCGCCGACTTACTTGGAAACCTTCCCCGCATAACAGATTCACACTATCTAGCAGTGACTCCAGAGATGGAACGGAATCATAAATTTCTCGGGCTGGTACTTCATGCCACTCTCGACGGTACGGTTGAAAGTACCGATTTTACTGAAACGTTCGCGAAACAAATGAAGGTACCGATCGAACGAGCGGTCCAAATACTGCACGGCGACGCCAATACTGGCGTCGGCCGCTGTACCGACCATATGCATGGTCGTTTTTCACCCCGCAACGGCCGAGACGTCTGCACGCGGTTCCTACATTGCTTCAGATGCCCGAATCAGGTCGTCATGGAGTCTGACCTACACAGGCTCTTTAGCTTCTACTGGTTGCTACTCAAGGAACGTAGAATACTCGGCCGTACGAGGTGGAAGAACGTGTATAGCTGGGTCATCCGTGAAATCGATAATAGTATTGTTCCCAACTTCCCCCACTCAACCGTGGCGCGAGAAAAGGAGCGTGCACGCACATCCCCGCATCCGATGTGGCGTGACCGGAGCATGTTAGGAATGGCAGTAGACCAATGAGCCATGTTCAACCAATCCGACCTCTTGGGGCGCTTATACACCTCCTTAATGCGGGCGATCGCCAATTTCTGAGCATCGCTGGTTTCCAATTTGAGGATGGTCATTACGTTTCAATTTCTTCGTACGGCGATAGTACGTGGAATTTCACCAGCTATTTGCAAAGATCAAATGCTTCGAAAAATGCTGCTCTAATTGATTTCGATTACACATTGCCGGACGGTACCTCTCTGCTTCATCCTCACCACGTGTCATTGCTAGAGTCCGTCAAAGCATATCTGTATGTCAGATGGGTGCAAAGAGGACAAGCTTCTAAAATATTCATATCTGCTGCAACTCTGGTCGGCGAATGGTCAACTATCAAACCATTATTGTCATGGATGACGGAAAATGGCATAACCTGCTTTAAAAATATGTCACCAGTGCAATGTATGCGCTATGTACTTCACATAAAAGATAAGGTCGCTAGAGAAGGATTATCCACCAGAACAGGCGCCAAGTCTCTCGACATCGTCTACAAATTTTTTGAATTCAGAGATTTTCTCGAAGATGCTCTTCCAGAACACCCTTGGCCCGAACAAAGCTCCCTTCTTTTAATGGGTATGAGCCGCCGTCAAGGGTATCGTGACGCAACTACCGAGATCATTCCTCGACGTTTGTATATTAAACTGGGAAAATCTTCATTAGATTTCATCGAACAACGTGCCGAAGAAATACTTGTGATCTTTGATGAATTCATGTCACTACGAAACAAAGCGGGTCAAAGCGCCCGTCATTATCTCGACCTCCGATTCAACCATAAATTGAAGAATCAGAAGCCGGCGGACTATGATCAAACTCAAAAAGAAATCAGCGATCGCGTTAGGACGCTATTTGAACCATTTCGAAAAAAGCACAAACTCGGTTCCATTAAGCAATATTTTTCTGAGTTGACTCTACTACGATCATGCTGCTATGTCGTCTGTGCGCAGTTCAGCGGGATGCGCGATTCAGAGCTGTGCTCACTGAAAACTGGATCCTTTTACCGATCTCTCGGATTTGACAACGAAGAGTATTGCTGGCTATCTGGCACAACATTCAAACTCGAAGCTGATCCGAAGCCAGCACGATGGATGGTGCCTGAGATAGTGGAAAACGCAGTCAAAATTGCGGCCCGTCTCGCGGCACCCCTAAACGATCTATTGGAAATCGAACTTCACCACCTGAAAGGGCTTCCACGAGACGATGCTACACCTGACGCCAACCGTGCCAGAGCCATTCGGATTATTGAATTATCGAAGTTGCGCAACAACCTGTTCGCTGACTGGCTCGGACCAGCAATGGGCCCAAGGAGCCTTGACAATGGGACCTCAAACAGCTCTATGAAAGCGTTAGTACAACATTTTGAATTGGTCGTTGAGCAAGAGGATCTTGATGAAATCAGAGATCGTAAAAGAATACGCCCTGGCGAACTATGGCCACTTGCCACACACCAGTTCAGGCGATCCTTCGCCATTTTTGTCGCTCGCAATATGCTTGGTGACGTACGGTATCTACGGCACCATTTTAAGCATTGGTCGATTGATATGACCCTCTATTATGCAAGTGACCCTCTGTTTGATGATTCTCTACTTGAGTCCACCCTCACCGCCAGGGATCAGCTCCAAGCCACGGTATTTTCTAACTGGCTGAGTGGTGACCAGCCGCTGGCCGGGGGCCGCGGCCCTCATATCATCCAGTTTCGCCAGCGTGGTAGTGTGAAAACGGCCAAAGACCCAATCGCCTTGGCAAAATCAGTTGGCGACGGAGTTTTCATTCGCGGAACCGGCCACAGTTGGTGCCTGGCCACCGCGTCAGGATGTGGCGGTGAGGGGTTATACGATGCAATTCGATGCGTCAGATGCAGCGAAAGTGTGATTGACCAAAGCCACATTGGAATTTGGAGTGAAATTCGCAAACAGCAAATCGAGGCACTGGACTGGCCTGACATGGGTGTTCCTGCAAAGGAGCGAGCGAAGGCACATATTCGCGAAGCAGAAGATGTTCTGGAAAATTTGGGACAGACTATCGCACCCCACCAATTTGAGAGATCAATCGATGGCGACTAAGAATACCGAACGCGAGATCAAGCTTTCAATTGCTCGAATCCGCCATGGGAAACAGAAACGAATCGAACCAAATAGAAAACTGAGCATTGCTGCCGTCGCTGATGAAGCCGGCATCAGCAACGCAACGATTCACAATCGCTACCCTAAACTCGCTGATGAAATTCGAAAACTTCAAAAAGAAGGCATCAAGGCAGATGTAGAAAAGAAACAGACAGAGCTTGGTGAGATGCGTCGGAAAATCAGCGAAGTTCGTAAACAATTCAATGAAAGTGAGAAAGCGTTGCGCAAAATAGCAATTATCAACCTGCGCATGGCTCAAGAGATCAACATATTGAAGGCGGCACTACATGAACAGAACGCCAACAATAAAGTAACGGTGATCGGCAAAGGCAGTGTGCGGAAAAAGACTTGATTCGGTGGTAATCCCCCCAGCGAACAAGCGTGGGAATGAGTAGAATTTTCTAAATATGATTTTTTGAAAGTTCTGCATGAAGCCTTCCCGTTACACCGACAGCCAGATCATCGCCATCCTCAAGCAGGCTGAGGCTGGCTCCCAATCCACCCAAGTTAAGCAACAGGCTGCCATCAAGCAGCCTTGTAGGCCATGTGTTTATGGGGCTTGTAGGCGTTGGTTTGCCGTGACCTTGATTGTCCTGGGCGATGTAAAAACGTTCGCTTGGCGATCAGAGCCAGCGCGTCGGCAAGCAAGTGGGCTGCTGCCAGCCCAAGCAGCAACGATGGCAAGAGCGGCTTGAGCACCGAATGGACATAGGCGCGGTTGATGCGTCTGTCCGTCGGCAATGTATCTTGCTGGCCGGCAGCACAGCTCGCCAACGCCTGCAGGTTATCGCATAGTACCTTGGCGGCCAGATCCTGCATCAGGGCCTGCTGTGACAGTCCCGTCACGTGCTCCAGATGGAGGCGGTGTTTGAGGCGCTTGAAGGCTTCCTCAATGCGCCAGCGTTGGTGGTAGAGGTCTCCGAACAATGCGGCAGGGAATTGTTCAACGTCCAGTAAATTGGTCATCAGAACACGCACCTTGCCGGTCGAGGCAACGTGGCGTATCAGGCGCACGGTCTGCGGCGCAATGGGACATTCATAGTCAAGCGCATCGCGTCGATCCGGCGCCCGCAGCGTGACGATCTGCTCCTGCAGCCCCGACTTCAGAAACTGATTGACGCACGGAAAGCCGCCACCGCGCGCCTGCTCGACACGCATGCAGAAGGCAATGCGGCGCTGGTTCAATACGGCAGGCATCCAATAGCATGGGTAGCCTCGGTCGAGCAACAGCAGATCATCCTTGCCAAGCCGGTCGAGCTGTTCGAACAGCATCTGGCGTTCACCGACGTCGGTGCTGTATAGCGAGGCCGAGAGCATCAATTCGGCACCGGGCAGAAACAAGCCAAACACCAGCTGATCGGCCACGGCGGCACGTTTGACATGGCTGGCGCGCAAGCCAAAGCGAACGGTCGAGGCGTCAGCGGCGACCAGCCTGAAACCGTGCCAGCGCGGCAGGTAGCCATGCTGCTGTGCTTGAGCAATGAGCCAGTCGTTAAGCTCTGGCATGGCCGTGGTAGCAAGTTTTGAGCGTGCCTGAGCGAAAGCCTGTGCGCTCACCTGGTGCGTCAGTTGCGCCTGCTGTTGCAGATGGCCAAAGAATTCATCAAGTTCGGTTTGCACGCTCTTGCGCATGCCGGTAAGCATGAGCGCCACCAAGGACGGTAGCGGCAGTTTGCGGCGCCGTTGAAACGCTGTCGGATGATCAGGATGGCGGGCGGCAAGACGGAACTGCTCGGATTGAAGATGATCGGAGAAATCGGACAGCAAGGAAGCGAGCGACATGAAAGGCCAATGAAGATCAAAAGACCTTCATTGGCCGCCGCCTTGCCGCTGTCGAAAAAAGAGAGGTCAGCAAGGCGGCGGCCGCGCAAAGCCAGTGCCACGTCAAGCACTATTTCATTGATTTGCCAGCAATTGCGCGGGCTTGCTCCTTAACTTGGGTGGATTGGGCTGGCTCCCCCATCCCAGAACTGTGCCGCGAACACGGCATGAGTACGGCCACGTTCTACAAGTGGCGAGCCAAGTTTGGGGGCATGGATGCCTCGCTTATGGCCCGTATGAAGGAATTGGAGGAAGAGAACAAGCGCCTGAAGAAGATGTACGCCGAAGAGCGCCTCAAAGCTGAGATCGTCGCCGAGGCCCTCGCAAAAAAGTGGTAGCGCCATCTCAGCGTCGTGAGATGGCGCGCTGGGTAGTCGACCAAGGGCGCGCAGCGATCAGCCTTGCTTGCCTGGCGTTTGACATCAGCCAGACCTGCTTCCGTTACCAGGCCAAGCTCAACGCCAAGAACGAGGTAATCGCAGACTGGCTGGTCCGTCTGACCACCAATCAGCGCAACTGGGGCTTCGGCCTGTGCTTCCTATATCTGCGCAATGTGAAGGGCTTTCAATGGAACCACAAGCGCGTCTACAGGATCTACCGGATACTCGAATTGAACCTGCGCGTCAAGCCGCGCAAGCGTCTTGTGCGCGAACGGCCATTGCCTCTAGCTGTTCCCACGGCGATAAATCAGGTCTGGTCGATGGACTTCATGCACGACCAATTGAGCGATGGTCGCAGCATCCGCCTGTTCAACGTGATCGATGATTTTAATCGCGAAGGCTTGGTGATCGACATGGATTTTTCGCTGCCGTCCGAGCGCGTTGTTCGATCGCTCGACCAGGTCATCGAATGGCGCGGCTAGCCCCGGATGATTCGCTGCGACAATGGGCCGGAATACATCAGCGCAGTCACGCTGGCTTGGGCCAAGAAGCGCGGCATTCACATCGAATTTATTCAGCCAGGACAGCCGCAACAGAACGCCTACGTTGAACGCTACAACCGGACGGTGCGCTATGATTGGCTGGCGCACCCCCTGTTTGATTCGCTCGAAGAGATCCAAGATTTTGCCACCAGCTGGCTATGGACTTACAATCACGACCGACCCAACACGGGCATCGGCGGTATTACCCCGAAACAGAAACTCGCACTTGCCGCATCGCCTCTACTCAAAGCCCACGTTAAAAATGGGGGGATTACCCCTCGACCTCGATCTGCTTCGGCATATCGAGACTGGAACTCATTGCCTGGTGGATGACCAGAAGCCGGTTCGCATCTCCCAGAAAGATTCCGCCGTTTGATCAACAATGCGACAGAACCCTGGACCACTCCCCGCAGCAGTCAACGCATACCGAAGGTCTGCAAGACCTGGCCAGACAACCATCACAATTGTGTAAAAATGACCGCGATTGAATCAAATTCTATTGTCTAGTTTGAAGAAATCGCACGCCGCCCTCCAAAACTTCATCACGCCCAGATCGGATTCCATTTATTGTGGGCTTTATAATAATGCTTGGTTGGACCCCGACACGCTGTAGCTGCCGCCCATCCGCATGACGTACTTCAAAACCTGAGAAAGAAACTGTTACGCTCCCGGGAAGCACAATGTGTCGGATATCCCCATTTGTGCCAGCGCTACGACTTCCTACAAATGTCACAGGATTTGCTGCCTCAAACATCAAAGCAGATTGTTCAGCTTGACTAATAGTCCCCTCATCAATAAGCACAACAACTTTTCCCTGATAGATAGACTTATCAGTACGTTTAATACTTTGAGTATAGCCAATTTTTAATTTTTCTACGCCAGAATAGGCAGTAATAAAATTTTGCAAGATATTTGGTCCTCCGTATGTGTCACGCACATTCAATCGCGGAGCAATTTCCCAAGCGGTACCAAGTGGATATCCTCGCAAATCGAAGATAACACCATCTGATTTCTCGATATTAGAAAACATAGAATCAACATCTCTTTTTTCTAATTTTGCCAAATCAACGTATGCGACTGTCTCCGAAAGAAACCGCACGGTGGAAGGGGAGGACTTCACGGAATTGGACGTATCCTTCACCTCCCGTCTACTTAAATCAATCTGGCGCTTTTCCACACCCCTTTTTATCGTAATTTTCAGGTTATCATTCACAGATCCTTTAAGCATTTTTCCTAATGCATCAAAGATTCGGCGCTCATTCGTCGAACCGGACACCAATGGCAAAATACGTTTTAGCTGGCTCTCAACTTTTATTCCATTGACCTCCAGTATCTCATCGCCGATCTGAAATAAGGATTTCTCCTCGGATGAGGCATTATCTAATCCAGTCACGATTGCAGAATTTTCAATAAATCTTAACTGCACCCCCAAATCGCCTTGACCCCAATATTTATTTAAGGCTTTACTCCATACGCGCACATGGCTGTCACCAATTTTTGCAGTCATCTTTTGGAGAGCAATTCCATAATCAAGCTCGCTATTGACCATCTCCATTTCATTCAAACACTGAATCAGCGCCTCGTCCCAAGATATTCCGAGACTTTCCCTTGTCGGACTGTACTGGTCTATATCTGCCCAGAGCTTTATCGCCGCTAACTGTCGTATCTCGATTGATGGATAGGGAGCAGCAAGATATTTAGATCTTTCCGTGCCGATTGGAAATAACTGGCCGCCACGAGATTTATATGGAGATGGAATTTTTCCAAAATAACGTAACGCAATTTTAACTGAAACACTCGATTTACCAGCATCTCTATTTTTTTTCAATATAATGTCTGGCTTGAAGGATATGACCCCCTCCCTATCCACTAATCGTCCTGAAGAATACTCCACACGAACGGGACCGATATAGGATGTAGCTACTGGGTCGGCTCTTGGAAAATTCTTATCAAATTCTGCTATAACAACAGCTTTGCCGCGCTTTTGCATAGCGATAAGAGCTTTTGGTATAATTCCGACGTCATTAACTATAAATACGACATTTTTTTTCCTGGCAAAAGCGCTTGGAAAAATACGGCGAGTGTCTAATGTAATTGCACCGCCGTAAAGACCAGACTGTACGTTGTCAACCATAGGTCGTTCCCCACTACTGAATCGATATTGCTCTGCTGGAATATCTATTTCCTTTGAAATTAAATCTTCAATTAATTTTATCAATAAATTATCAACCGAAAATTCATTATATGAAGACGGTCTAATATCAACTATTAGATTGTTAGATTTTCTCAAATTTAATAATGCTTCTTCAAATTCCGACTCGCTTAACGGGTGTCCGATATGCAAATTAATTAATGCAGTAGTCGGGTTAATCCACTCAATCAATTTAAATTTTTCTCTTCGTTGCACAAGATCACTTTCGTCTGGTAGGTCAGAACCAACCCGAACCCCAGGATCCGAAAGAGGTTTCATTAGCGATCGAATCCCCGACTCCAACGAAGTTAAATTATCAGCGGCAGCTATTTTCGGTATTGCATCTATCAAGGAAACATCCCAGATTCTCCTATCCTCTGCCAGATTAGGATGGCCATAATTTATGTCGCGCCATAATCTAGCCACATCAAGTAAATCTGACTTGGCAGAAATAGCAGGCGGACAGCAAAAAAAAAATGAAAAAATAAATAAAATAAATCTACTATCTATTAATTTAATAACACGATAATTTTCCAGAGAATAACCCATATTCATTATTAATTAACCTTCTGAACAATATCACGATGCAACAAATCATCAATTGCAATCCTAACCTCCTGTTTTGAATATTTTTCATTACTCAAGCAGAAATTATCAAAAGAGATTGAACCTTCTGAATCTGCCAGCATTTCAATTATGCTTTTAACCAACGGTTCCTGCTTCACAAACACCCCATTCACAGTCGCAGCTGACTTTATGAGATTTCCACGAAATTTTGAATTCAAACTATATATTCCATTATTGACCTCGGACAAAGAATTCTTTCTAAAATTCCGGGATATATCAAAATCAGATGAGAATCGTTCATTTCTAACGGCACTCTCTTGGAAGTTTCGTATATTGGATGCATCCAACATAAGAGAAACTAAATCACCCACTACATTTTTCATACTATCAGCACTAAAATCGTCTAATCGGATAGATGTTCGACAAGACAGTAAATCTGGGAGAGAATTTTTCGAAATCCAGTTTATATAATCAATAATTTTAGGTGGATGGGTACCAATTGCAACATGAAAAGTCTCTTCATCAAGAGGAACAGCCGTATGCCACCACCCCCTAGGAATATATAAAATGTCCCCAGCCTCAAGAATCTCATCAATTACTGGCTCACTAGGACAATCACCTTTGCAATTCAAACTTGTTTGGCCGGGCAACGGAAGTGGAAAAGTGGGCTCATAGACTAACCAACGCTTTCGTCCCAACAGTTGTACTGCAAACACATCGTGCGTATCCCAATGATTACCAAATGTTTCCTTATCTCCGAAAGAGATATATCCGTTTGCAACGGCTTCAGCACCAGAAAATCGGGATACCTGATTACATAGCGATCGGATTTCAAGGGAAGATATCTCCATCCGATTATATATAATCGATGCACCGGCACCCAGTAATTGAGCTAAATTAATTTTTATTAACTTGTTTTTAACAGATCCCAACTCTGAACAAACCTCCATGTACGCAGAATCTTCAACAAATCCATTTTTGTGCACTCTAAGATTTGCCCCGATACTCTCGGCAATATATAGACATTTATCTACCTCATCCCATCCAATAGACTTAGAAATGTATCCACCACGTTTTATAAACGGCTTTTTTTCATAAAAATCACTGAAGAAAATATCTTTTGTCATTCCAAAATTTAACATATCATTCCTATTATAATTTATTTAAACAAATCTGTTAGATTTTTATCTTTCCATTTTCCATTACTAATACTCTGTCTGCAGATGCGATTGTCTCAGGCCTGTGAGCTATAATTATTTTCGTCATCTTTAATTTAGATATCGCTAAATTCACTTTTTTCTCACAGGCGACGTCTAAATGACTAGTAGCTTCATCAAGCAAAAGTATTTTTGGTCTTTTATACAAGGCTCGAGCCAATAACACACGCTGTTTCTGACCACCAGAAAGAACCGTTCCCATATCTCCCACAAGTGAATTGAAGCCCATAGGCATCGCTTTGATATCTTCCAAAACCGCAGCAATACTTGCGCATTCTTCAATCCAATTTGAGTCAGCATCGGGATCAAAAAAACTGATATTATCTTGGATCGAGCCGGCGAAAAGTACATCATCTTGCAGAACAGTGCCAACGATTTCCCTGAACGAATTCACTCCCACCTTCTTTATATCTTGGTCGCCGATATAAATATTTCCTCTACTATTTGTTGATGTTCCTATCAACACATTAATCAATGTCGATTTTCCACATCCGGACGGACCTACAATCGCGACAGACTCACCCGACGCTACATCAAAATCGACCCCATTCAATATCCACGGTTCCTGTTCACCATACCTAAATTTGAGACCTCTCACAGAGAGGGATGGGACCAGCTCAATACCTTGCCAGGAAACTACGTCAACTTCAGAATTCTCAGGTTCAGTGAGCACAATATCGCCTAGCCGCTCGCCATAAACCTGCAACATTTTGAACTCCAACGCCTTGTCAATAAGAGAACTTGCACGACCTAAAAATTGGTTTTTATATGCCATGAAAGCAATTAAAATGCCGATCGTAAACGAGCCTTCCATTACGTATACCGCGCCTAATGCAACGACTAATAAATTCTCAACTCCAAATGCAACCGAATTCACTACCCGAAAATATAGATTTAGTTTTTGAAGCCGTAAGCCGGCATTAATTTCGTTTGTTACGAGCGTAAGCCAAGCAGCGCGTCTACCTTCATTTTTTAAAAATAGTTTAATCGCTTTTACTCCACGAACGGTCTCCAAGAAATGCGTGTGCTGCTTCGCTGAACAAATTATCTGTTTTTCATTGGCTATGCGGGTAGGATAAAACCAAATCCATCGAATAATTCCATACAAAATTGCAGTTGATATGGATACTAAAGCCATTTTAGGGCTATAGTAAAACATCAAAAATAGTGTTAACGTCGCCATTACTCCATCGAGGAGAGCCTCTAAAAATGAAGTGGTTAAAGTTCTTTGTATTTGATCTATGGATTCGAACCTAGAAACAACATCACCCAAGGTTCTTTTTTCAAAATAATTGATCGGTAGTTTCAGCAAATGTGAAAAAATATTTGATCGCCAGTGCAAATTTATAGAGGTGGACATAAATATTATCAACCATGAACGCATGGTATTAATAGATACTTGCATTATAAGTAATATTAAAAATGAAAATGTCAAAACTTGCAGAAGAGATTTATCATGACTCAGGACTACGTCATCTATAACCCATGTCATAAAGAATGGACTTATTAGCGAAAAAGCTTCAATTGCAAATGCTAGCAGTAGAATTTGAAATAGTGACTTTCCTAAACCATGCACTGATCCAATAAGATCCCTCAAACGCACGCGAGCAACCGGATTTTTCTTCTCAAACTCAGGATTGGGCCATAACTCCAATGCGATTCCCGTAAATGAAAGGCCAACTTCGGCCCGACCTATTATTCGCTCACCGAATGCTGGATCTAATATCGTTATTCGATCTTTCGATACATTTGTCAGAACTACAAAATGATTAAAGTTCCAATGTAAAATACATGGCAGGCGTAACTCTGGAAGATCTTCTATTTCTAACCGAACTGGACGTGTTCCTAATTTAAGTTTCTCGGCCACATGAATCACCTGTGCTAGCGACGCTCCTTTCAAGGAAAACGTATATTTTCCTCTCATAGTGGATAAATCTAAATGATTTTGATAGTGACCTGAGATCATTGCCAAACATGCCAATCCACATTCAGCAGCTTCGATTTGCAAAATAAGCGGAGTTTTAGAGGATTTCCCCAGGGAAATTTTTTCAAAAATTGACATCGTTTTAATTAACCTGAATTTACATTAATATTGCTAACTCTACTTTAGTTACTACGAATGGCATTCAGCTCAGCAAATGGTACAAACATCCATTGATACAACTTACGAGTCTCTGCTAGAATATCCGCTTGCAATGTCATACCTGGTGGTAAAGGGACATTGTGTCCATCGACCAAAATGCTTTGTTTTTCCAACTCAACTATTATTTCATAATTTGAAATTAATGCTTGAGAATTCTCACGCTGGATTTCCTTTAACTCAGACGTCACTGATGGCGCTCTGGAAACAGAAATCACTTTTCCAATAGCTTGCCCAAATCGCTGGAATGGATACGCTTCATAGCGCAAACGTACAATCATTCCGGATTTAATAAAGCCAATCGCACTACTTGGTGCATACAGCCGTGCCTCCAGCTTGGAATTCTTAGGAACGATACTTGCCATCAGTGAATTTCCATTCGTAGTCTGACCCACGTTTGCAATAATCGCCGTAGCGATACCAGCTACCGGAGCAGTCACTATTTGCATCCTTCGCACTTCGCTTTCACCTAATTCCTGAATATTCAAAGATAACTGTCGACTTAAGACAGAAGCCTCGGCAATATTATTTTCTTTTGCAACTACTAACTCATCATTCTTCTCTTCTATATTGCGCAACAGGATCATACGTTCCCGTTCCAGAGCGCTGATCCTATTTTTCTGATCCAAATATTCCCCTTGTTTTTGTCTCCATTGTTCTTTTGAAAAATATCCTGTCTCAAAAAGTTGTCGAAATCTTGATAGAGCAGCGTTTTCTAATTCAATTCTCTCGGCTTGGACTTGAATCTGTTCTTCGACTTTCTGTAGCTCTAACCGGATATTCGAAATAGTTCTGCCGATCCTACGATCATAATCGCGCAAAACTAGGCTCTTAGAATTAATTTCATTTTCCAGAAATTTTTGTCTATTCATTAGCTCATGACTAATCGCCATTTGTGATTCAACCTGAGCTTCATTTCTTCTTTCTCCAGATATAAGGTACATCGGTTGTCCCTTTTCCAGTAACTCTCCTTCTTTAAATCTCTTTTCGGCAACTATACCAGATTGGATAGCGAAAATTTGAACCAGACCTTCGACAGGCATTAGCTTTCCTGGAACTGTTGTTCGACGAGTATACGTTCCAAAAAATAAAAGAAAGAATAGTGCTGTTAATATTATTAACGTCAAAATGCTAACAATCCGTGACGATGGCGGCTGAATAACGATAATTTCACCCAGCCACTTAGGCTTGCGTGCCTCAACAGCCTCTTTACGAAACAATTCGTTCAAGATTGCACCCGCAATGAAAATGACGATTTAGCCTTTCCAATCGCAGCTCTATATATTCGCTCTAAAATATCGTAAACCAGCACCTCATGTGCACGGGGATTATTTTCAATAAGCCGGATACATATCATATGTAAATGACTATGAATAATACTTTGGAACTCCTGCTTCGAGAATGAGAATCCAAATTTTTCTTTGGCGTCCTCAACAACTAGTCTGCGCCGCACCCTTGTTGACTCTGATAATGCGTCTAATTTCTTGTCTACCCCGAAGTGAAAAATACCGTCCTCGATAGTCGAAATAGTTTCTCGATAGTTTTCTCTGAAGTCTTTACCCATCAATTCTCGTTGCCATCTTGTGATTCTAAATTCGGAACGATAAGATTCAGCTTTATTTTTTACAATTGCATACGCTGCCTCAGGATTACAACCAAGATCGTTTAAAAAAGATGTGCATGACCAAGCAGCTGCAACAAGACGATTGCGAAAAATATCTGACTTTGAAATAATATTTATAGCAATATCACTATCTAAACTAAATAATTTTTCACTAAAAGAAATTAATTTAGCTCCGCCATAACGAGCGATCTCTCGTTCGTACAGTGAAAAACAATAGCTTTCTATCATATTTTGATCGTTCAGCTGATCTAGCTTAACAATAATCGCTTCGACTATCTTGGAAATTGAACCTACCGTATTTGTAAATATTCTTAATCTAATATGTGGCTTAGGATCTGCATAACGAATAAAGAACCAGTCGTCTGCTAATTTATGTTGTCGACAGCTACTGATAATTTCGGCACATTCTTCGCTCAGGAACTTATCTATGCTGCTTTCTTTCATGTAAATTTTTACATAAACTACCTCACTCATCGGCGCGTGTACTAAATCTCTCGCTTTTTCTGCGTCCGCTTGAACACGGTTTTTAGCTGCCATATTATCGACGGCAGTGACATCCTTCAGGAGGGTCTGTGTTTTTATCGGAAGCAACACTTCATGACGAACCAAATTTGATTCATCCTGCACAACAACTTCTCTTAAAATTAGTTTTCTGAATTTTTTATAGCTTTTATAAATCTGCTCGAAATCGATCTCATCTTTATAATTTAGAATAAGCGTATTATCAAACTCTTTCAATTCTACGCTATTTGCTATCTTTATTTCTTCTAAATATGAACGAAATTTCTTCTTATTTTCATCCTCGGTTGACGTTTTCTTTATCTTGATATCATTTGGCCCAACTAACCATCTCGCTGGTGCAAGTATTATATTTTCATATTCGATTCTCGGCAAATAAGAGTACTGGGAAAAAAAATTACTCCAACCAAAATATACGACATATTTTGAGTATGACTCTAAACTACGGAGAAATGAATACGCCGCAATATTTCCCGAGTGATCCTGGCTGTGTGCAGAGGTCATATGTGGTATGACTCTTTTATCAATTTTTTTCGACCAAAGTTGCATCTCCCCATTGTTGAATTTTATCAACAGATCTGAAAGCGCTATTTCGAAATTGATGTCCTGAATGTCTCCCTCTATTAAATTTATTCGATAAGGATAAATGAGCGGTCGGTTCAGAACATTTCCGATGGTTCCAGATGGCATATAACATATTTCAGCGTGAATAGGCGCATCGGAACTTGTATCGTCTTTGAATTTTGAATTTCTTAATGAACTCTCTAAATCGGCGTTGCCGTAGCAAAATCTGCCGCCCCATGTTCCGACATCCGAATTAGAAATTCCTTGTAACCATGTTTTAGTGTCAATCAGATCACCTCCCGTTTTCGGTAATACGGTCATAATGGTGAATATGTTTTCACAAAAATTGCTTCCACGTTTTGGCCATTTAAGAACGTCTTCCTTTGTGATATTGATCACTGCATTATTAGAAGATGATTGTGCTGCCAGCAATCTCTCGACGAGAAATTGGTCAAACTGACGCAGACCATAATTTCTTGAGTAGTTCTGCGCATTTTCGCTACTATTAATGCCAAATTTTCCAATTGAATCAGGAACAAATACGTTCCCCAATTTACTGATAAAGTCGGAGTCATCGAGCATCTCGGAAATAGGAACTGCGCTACTGCCGTATTTTTCTTTGAACGTCTGTTCAATTGAGTTTAATGAAAGATCTTTTTCTGCAAACCGAATCATCAATTCTTCAAGATCAGCCGTCAATTTTTTGCAATAATCTTCACTAAGGGAAAACTCAGGTTTAGTACGAAAACAATCAATTCGAAGCAATGGTGTATTTTTTTTTACCGGAAATATCCCTGATAATTTTTTATTAATATTTTTATAAATATTAATAGCCTCTAGTCCGCCACAAGAGATAGTGGCAATCTCTTGATCTATCTCCATTAATTTTTCTCCAATTTCCCGACATTCTGAAATTTTCAATAAGTGTTCAGAAAACGGGATTGTCGGATTGGGAGAAAAAAGATCAATTGACAGTGCGGGTAATAGCAGCTGCGATGCAATCAAATCTTTAATTAGTGCATCTATCACTTGGCTCGAATAACTATTGTAATTTTTTGATATTTCAATTGCTATTTCTTTCGCATAAAATTTTTCATTTGTGCAATAAATAATAATGCTCTCTATTATCGGATGATAATCGATCTCTGCCGATGAATAATTTCTGCCACTGCCAGACGCGTCCATCCATTCCGTAAATTTTATATTATTTCCCTGATACCATATTGAGCGGTTTGCGCTATATTTGAATTTTTCACCGAACTTCAATAAAATATAGTTTCGAAGTTCTTGTAGGTAGGCCACATCAATTCGTACTTTTTTCGTCCCAGTTGAGTCTCCAGAAAACGTCGAGTATATTCTTTTCTCTTCTGTATTTTTGACAGTACCGTGTGACACTGATGAAAATAATCCAAATGGAGTTGATCGGAAGCACATCCTGTTAAGATAGCGTTCAAATGCTAGCAGCAACTTCCGGCCCGATTCGGTTTTTGTTTCCCAAGTCGACTCACTCAATCGGTGGTATAAGTTTTGGCTTGCAATAAATATCGCTTCAGCCACGACACCATGCGCGAATTGTTTTTTCGCCGACTGTGCGCGTGCGTCCCATTGGTCGAGCGGTGTCGAAATTTCAAGTGAATGCGCATGATCTTTGTACTCTTTCCATGTATTTTCTGGCAAGAATGGTGAGCGCAATATAAAAAATTTGTCGTTTGAAAACTTGGCGGATTTTGTCATCGGAATTGGTGGTTATTTTATATATTGTGTATTTTTGTATTAATTAAAATCCTAAGCACAAGCAGGTATCCCAATGTTGCCGCTCTTGACTTGAGTTGTCATAGAGACTTATTAGAACGCCCGTCATTCCCTCTAATAAACCATATGAGGCCAAACTATCATTAACACTATCTTTTTCGGTATCATGTGCAATCCATTCTGCTACGAAAGTATAATCTTCTATAGAAAAATATTGCTTAAGCTTTTTCAATATATGCAGTACTCCTGATCGTCCATGACACAGAGAATTGTCACTGATAAGGAAAGTTGAAGTGGGTTGTGATATTCTTTGCTCCACCAATTCTTTTCCAAAATTTATCCACGACTGATTGGAAGTGGCCGATCCGGCAGATGCGATAGCAAAACCTACTCCCAGATCACCGTAACACCACCCTAGTCTACTTCCAGCCCATTCGTGTTGAGGATCGAAGTAGGGGTATTTGGAGCCATTTTTCTGTTCGGCTTGATATCCAATCAAGGCGACGACTGCTTCTTGCAAAACATTCTGTGTAATTTCTGTCGCTAGAGTGTGCTTTACAGCGCCGGCCATCAATAAAACTACACCAGGAAGCCCATGAGCTAACCCTAAATCTATCCGTGTAATACCGGGAGTGAAAGCCAACGATGATCGAGGCATGTTTGAACGCCAGATACGTCCATTTCCCACATGTTCGGAGGAAGTAATTAGAGATCTTTCTACAGAACTGTAAATTCGTCGAGCTGCAATTATGTCCGTACGCATCAATGCATATGCGCCGATGCCTACTGTTCCACTAATTAGATCAAAATTTAGATCGTTTTTCCTGCTGTCTAAGTAATTTATTAAATGTTCGTCCATTTCCGAAACAAATGTTTGAACTTCTGGGGACACTAATTCCGGGCAGATCGATCTTGTAAACTCGATTGAATACAGAATCCCCGTAAGACCTATCCAGAGACCGATCTCCAATGGTTCGAATTGAATGGAATGAATTAGAATATTAATTACTTTAACAATATTTTCACGTCGCTCCTTAGAGGGAGCTTGAGAATAAAGTTGTGACTCAAGTAAGAGAGCTCCAGCAACACCGTCAGCTAAACACACATTTTTTGGTCTTGACAGTAGTTCGATAAAGCACTTTTTTTCTAACAGGTAATGGTCGATCTTCATTTACTTCAATTTTTCCAAAATATATTTTTGCTTACTCATCTGCATTATTAAAAATACTGCCGGATTGGAATTTTACCGATCCGGCAGTACCATCCAGTCTGTTATGAACCGGTGTTAGGGCAACATTTACGATCGTTCGTAGGCGGACAGATTTCCGATGCTAACGGGCATTTCGAAGTTGGACAATTAGTTGTATACGGAGGAGCAGGCTTGGTCTTGGTGGCTGCATTCTGATCACCATTGTCAATCGGTTGCGCAGGTTCCTCGTCACCGTCTTCGCTCGCCCCGCCGATCATTGTCAGCTCACTCATTGACAATGTACGGAGCGTCCGTTTGTTCAATTCAATTTTTTCCATTTTTCATTCCCATATCACATTTTTCAAAAAGTCAATACCGATTTTCTATTTTAAATCGATACTTGACCCCATTTTCCGCTTTAAATTAACGGAATGCGGATGGTATACATTTTTCTTAAAAATGTAAATAAAATAATATGGTTAATTGGTCTCTATTAACAGAGTCTTCAAATGAATTTTGGCATAGCTATGGGAATGACTAAGAATTTTTGGCGGTTGTGCCTACTCAGTCAGATGACGAAAATCAGTAATTCTTACTGCATCTCAATTTTTTGATTTACTGTTGAAAATTTATCGAAATTTCGTCACTGGATACATACTATAACAACAATTATAAATTTTGTATATCACTTTGCTTACTTTCAGGAAAATACTTCAGCCTTTGTGTAGTGCAGATTTTTCTAGGCTACCCTTATCATCAGAAGCAAAGTTTGTTAATAGACAATCTTTTCAAATATATAATTACTGATTTTTTGCATTTTGTTATTTTTATGATATTGTAGCGTCCGGTGTTAGTAATTTTTGGAACAGATAGCTTTCAAGTTCTGGCCACAAAAAATTTCACATGATGACTTTTTATTATTTAATTTGAAGTTTTTGAAAAAAACAAAATTTTATAAGGCTAAAATGTACAAAATTGAGTTAAATAAGCGCACACTCCGTACGTTGTCGATGAGTGAACTGACCATGGTTGGTGGTGCGAGCGAGGATGGTGACGAGGATCCGGTCGAACCGCCAGTTAAAGATCCAAAAAAGACTCAAGCGAGCGAATGCGTCTGTGCAAGTGAGCAGTGCCCAAGCCCATCAATGGCGGGATGTATTGTCACGGATTCAAGAAAATGTTGTCCCAATACGGGTGACTGATAATTTTCGTCAATTTCTAAGTTGATCTAATGACTAATATGGCGCTTGCTAAGTAAATTTCGCCTCTGCTAGCGCCAGTCATTGTTGGTCACAGATCCACTGCTCCAAAAACAGCTAGCGTGACGCTACAGTCGATACATCAAGTTTATTGACGCGTGCTCTTTACACACAGATTTTGTTCAATCAGAGAACCATCTCGCTCAAAAATATCTCTGTTTTAACGGGACCGATTTCCCGACTAGGGACATAGTCGCGGGGTAACGAAGCCCGCAATTTAGCACCAGCAACATCTGAAATGCGCAATCGAGCGCGCAGCGTGTGTGATTGTCGAGCAGGGCCGTATAGTGGATCCCGAATCTGAGACGATGGTTTAAGCTGTGGTCCGTGAAAGGATGGCAGCAAATGAGTGAAGGTAAAAAACGCCGGGTACACACGGCCGAGTTCAAGGCCAAGGTCGGTCTGGAGGCCGTTCGCGGCGTCAAGACGGTGACGGAGATCGCGCAAGAGTTCGACGTGCATCCGGTGCTGGTGGGGCAGTGGAAAAAGGAAATCCTGGAGAACGCCGACGCGCTGTTCGACACCAAGCGCGGCCCCAAGCCGATCGATGAAAGCAGCCCCGAGGACAAGCTGTACGGCGAGATCGGTCGGCTGAAGATGGAAGTGGACTGGCTTAAAAAAAAGCTGGGGCCGTGAGCCAGGAGGCGCGCTTGGGCTGGATCGAAGCCGGGCACGAGAAGCTGCCGCTGACGCGTCAATGCGAGCTGGCAAGCGTGCCACGCGCGACCGTGTACCGCCGGATCGATGCGGCATCCCGGCAGGCATGCGAGGACGAGAGCGACCTGAAGCTGAGCGCGCTGATTGACGAGCAATACACGAGCCGGCCTTTTTATGGCAGCAGGCGCATGGTCGTGTTCCTGCGCGCGGCGGGCCATGTGGTCAACCGCAAGCGCGTGCAGCGCCTGATGCGCGGCATGGGGTTGGCGGGCATGGCGCCGGGGCCGAACACGAGCTGTGCGCATCCCCGGCACAAGGTCTATCCGTACCTGTTGCGCGGCGTGCCGGTGACGCGCCCTAACCAGGTGTGGTCGACCGATATCACCTACATCCGGTTGGCGCGGGGCTTCGCGTATCTGGTGGCCATTATTGACTGGTATAGCCGCAAGGTGCTGTCCTGGCGCCTCAGCAACAGAATGGACGCGTCGTTCTGCGTGGACTGCCTGGAGGACGCCTTGCGCCACCATGGCAAGCCGGAGGTGTTCAACAGCGATCAGGGTTCGCAGTTCACCAGCACGGCCATTACCGACGTGCTCAAACGCGAAGGCGTGACCATCAGCATGGACGGGCGCGGTCGGGCGCTGGACAACATCTTCGTCGAGCGGCTGTGGCGCAACGTGAAGTACGAGGATGTGTACCTGAAGGGGTACGCCAACATGGCGGAATTGATGGTGGGCCTGGCGCAGTACTTCGCGTTCTATAACGCCGAGCGACCTCACCAGTCGCTGGGCTACCAGACGCCCGACCAAGTCTACCGCGACGGGATCGGCGGCGGTGCCCTGATCGTCGACAGGTTTGGTGACGACAAGAAGAAGTCACAGGAAAAGAGCAATACGGGTCAGCGCCGAGCAGCTGAAGCAGCGGAAACAGATACAGCTTAAATTAGTCGGCAAAGTGTCTTGACTGATGGATCCACTTTAGCACGCTGTTTTGCCCAGCTATTCCGGGCTTGAAAGAGTACGCATTTAGCGTGGATCAACTGAACGACGCGCAGCTAATCGCGCATTGAATGCTCTTTGATGAGCCGGCCTGCCCTTTTGACTGAACCTAGTTTATTGGCCCGGACGTCCGCTTTGGAAGAACGCTTCGCTAACAGCGGTAAATCTCATTCCATGGACAGAGCTTGTCGTCTGCTTGCGAAATCGATCGTCTGCCGTCGCTGCACTGCTGTCATTGGGGCGAAAAACCTGAACGGCGCTTACGGGGGAGGAAGCTGCCGTTCGCACCTGCGGATGTGGCAGGTATCGAAATACGCAACGACGTGCTGCCGTGGCCCCACTATCCCTCCGACCATCGAAAAAACAATTCGTCTTTCTGTTCGAGACTGTCATTCAAGAATATAATAAAATTGTGTATCAAAGAGATGCTCAGAAAAGCTGCGGTTCAAGGATTTACGCCCTGCCCACGAACTGGGCGGGGCCGGTAAGCGCTTGAATTCAAGGCCCCACTAATAAAGTTTCTTTTTCCACGTAGTACCGAGAAAAAATCACCGACCAGGAAAAATGGGAATATCGAATCTACACCCTGTGATGGACTTTGGCATGCGTCAGTCAGAGGCAATTGCATGTCTTCGCGAGAAAGGATACAAACAAGCCACGCTTGTTTTACTTTTCGCTGCTATAGACCAATTAGCCTGGGTAGCAGGTGACAAGGAAACGGTCGGCAACGAAGGCTTCAAAGCCTGGGTACAGCAATACATGGTCGAAAAAAATCCAGAACTCCTTTCCGGCGCGACCGCCGCGGATCTTTGGGGTGCCCGATGCGGGGTATTGCACACTGGCGTAGCGGAATCGAATGACTTCCGAAAAGGCTATGCGCGTCGAATTTTATATGCTTCCAATTATGGCCAAGTCGGTTCGAATGATCCGACTGTTCTGACTTTATCCCTGGAATGGTTAGGAAGCGCATTTGCTGCAGCAATAGTCTGGTTCTTGAGCGACCTCGAAGCTGATCCTGAAAAAGATACCCGCGCGCGGGAAAAACTTTCTCGTATGCTCGTTGACCAACAACCGTAAGCACATAGGAAAATAGTACGCTAAGGCCTGCGCCACGGCTAAGTAAGGGAATGATACCCTTGCCCGTTGCAGAAACCTGTTGCAGCTCACGACGCTATTGATACAGCTTTGTGCAACGATCTATGGCCCCGCTTGGCACAGTTAAGAGTCCTTGCCACATTAAAAAACTCGCGCAGCAATAGCACCCAGATGCACTTTGCCAATGTCCACTAAATCCCTCGCTGCACGAAGCGATTGTAGGCCGAATAACGACATAATTTGATCTAAACTTGCGCCTTGTTTGGTCAGACGAATAGCGCAAGTTCTGCGTCCGCTTTCTGCACTAGCTCCAGCGATTCCGGCCTGCGCATGCATTTTACGAAAAAGCTGACTCAAAGAATCGCATGAATAGCTGATAGCGCCGGTCTTTGTTATGCGTTTTGTGAGTTTATATATTCCTCCTTCGTCAGTCAGGAAAATAGGGGAGTCGGGATCCAGTCGGCGATATGCCGACTTGCTCGTAGTGAGCATGTGGCTATGTTCAATTCTATAAGCAAGATATGCGTCGATAGCCACTACCAATTTTGAATTTGTCCAGTACAGGGGGCGTTCGTTAGCGTTAAACGCGATGTCGGACGTGATCGCAGACTCTTCCATGATCCGGCCATCAATCCTCAAGTATGCTTTAACTGGAATTTTCGCAACCTCTTGCAGAGTCATGCCGGTTCCGTATATAACGTGGAGCATCGCGACGTTACGAAGCGGTTGCCCATAGCTGACCGCCGCAATATTAAACATCTGTTGTAGATCATGATCCTGTACGTACGGTGTTTTCGCCATACATTCCTTTAGCAAAGGTTTCACGCTTTCGTAATCCCTGACATTAGGAAAAGCCTGTTCTCGATCTCAGCTACGTGGTTGCGCCTTCTTCAAGTAATTTTTCACCAAAGGACGAGACCATAATCTATTAGCCTTCCGCTAAAATTTGCTGGCTGGGGTGGCGGAAGTTCTGGCGGGGGCTGCTCCGCGTCTAAAAACATCACCCTCGCAAAAAAAACACATTGGTCGTTATTCTGCTTTCCATCCACCACGTTACAGTTGAGAACACCAAGCCATTTAAACTTTTCAACTTCGGTCCAGTAGCGAGGCATTACTCCATACTTGGAGTGGTTTTCGCTCCTACGACAAATATGATTTCTGGCATTCTGGAGAGGGCCTCATGTCGGGAAAACAGCTCTGCATTAACTCCCTGGGTCGGTACGCTCCACTTCAATCGCAGCTATCCAAAGTTAGCTGCTACCTTTGAAGCTTCACTCTCACCTAGAACCCGTATAGAAACTCCCGTTCAAGGAGTTCTATGCCCAATAATAATCAGCGTGCCGCATCAAATTCCATAAATGCAGATTAGCACGGATTGCGTGCCTTTCAACTAACTTTCCCACTTTGTAACCGTTGGGCTTCCTGCAGTTGATCACCGGCCGGCCCCAACCCGGGTGCCGCCGGCGCGCCGCGCGCGGCCGTCGCAATGGCCAGTTCCAGGTCGACGGCGGGCGCCACCGGCTGCCCGGCGCCTGGCCGGTGCCAACTTGTTCCTTCAACTGCTCACCGGCCGGCTCCTCGCCCGCGCCGCCAGTGCGCCGCGTGAGATCGCCGCAATGGCGCACGCTTGGTTGCACCGATAAGAAAAGCGCCCACCGTCCCGGCTCATCCTTGCAAGCAAACGAGCAACCAGGTGTAAGGCAACGAACTGCTGCAGTTTGGGTTTGTGCTTAAAGCAACAATCTCGTACACTGACCAATGCTGATTTTTTTGAATAACCCGGCAATTTTGAGGCATCCAAATGAAAGAAAACGATGTGGATTGGGATAAATTATATTCCGATATTACCTTTAAAGAGCTTAGATTAAGTGCTCCTGAATTCATAAAACGTAGATTGCCAACCTGCTACAGTAGAGATAGGACTTTTATATTTATATCTTCTTAAGATAAGGAGGTTGGAACTCAGGATGAAGATACTTTGCGAAAATTTCTTAGAGATACAAAAGAATCCTATTCTCAAAGTCTTAAGCGAAGTCCGATTGATGTAAAAACCGCCTACCTCGCACAAGTGGACTTCGTTGCGCTTTGTGATATTTTATATGCTCTCACTGCCGACGAGGACCTTTGCGACCCAGAGTTTGCCTTGAACAATTAAGTGGTGCAACCAAGACGGCTGACGTGAAAAAAGCACCCTTAGATGCTTTTCATGTTCGTATCAACTGAGTCGTGATCACTTGATCAGGAAATCGTTCTTATCTTTGCCGGCGAGCCAACGCGGGGCACGTCCTCGGCCAGACCAGGTGTCGCCTGTTGCGTCGTCACGATACTTTGCTACGACGGGCTTATGAGCCTTCAATGCCTTTACGGGCTTAGACCGGCCATCTCTAAGATCATCTACAGTCAAACCATACTCCTTCATGATCGAAGCAATTTGTTCTTTTGCACCTGCGATTTCTTTTCCACGTGAAATTTCCGCGAGTTGTTGAAGTTCGGCGATTTTTGCCATGTATTCCTGATAAGTAGACATGAGTTCCTTCGTTCGGTTAATGATTGATTGCACTTTACTAAATTTTAGCAGAATTACCAAATACATTTATCTGAATGAGGCTGACTTAGGTATGATACTCGAAATGCAAAATTCCGCAAGACATGACTTGCAATGAAGATATGAGGGAAGCGAGCTTGATAAATTTCAAGAAAGTTAAGAACAAATGATGAGAGAAATTTCTGAACCTATTTCGTTAGAAATCATTGAGAACATAAAATCTAAATAACGTAGCTCTCAAGTTGCCTTGCAATTTATCCTTGAAGAGCTCGATGCGGCTCGTTGGGGAAATGCGAAATTTAGAGACATGCTTAGGAGCCTCTATTTTGAAGAGACTGAGTTTGCCGGTGCTATGAATCACACGTGGATTGACGTTAGCGGCGGTTCTGGACCTAAGCAACTCATGTTTAAACACCTTGTTAGGCTGAATCAGGATTTTGGAGCAGACAAGGCCGATCTTGCAAGATTCGACATTCTGAAATTCGTAGCCCGTCATTTCAATCTGGGAAGATTCTACATTAATCCTGAATTTAGAATAGAAAAAAAACCGCTAAACCTCTTCGGGGCTTTGAAGTGTGATGTGAATATGATTCATCCGCACTTCAAGACTTTGATGAGTGAAGAGTACGAGGAAGAACGGCAAATCATATCTCGGTGGGCCAGCGGATTTGAAGATAGAGACAATAAACTTGACAAGGAGTTTCAGACAACTTTCAACTCATCTTTTTGGGAAATATATCTTTTTCAATGCTTCAAAGATTTGGAGATGGAAGTTGACTTTTCCAAGCCGGCCCCTGACTTCTCAGTAAAAACCAAGACTGGTAAAGTACTCAATATTGAAGCGGTTACTGCAAACCACGCTAATGATTCACCGCCTGAGTGGGAACCTCAAAAGATAAAGAATGATACGGATTTCTTGAATTTCGCGTGCGTCAGAATTCTTAATGCCGTTGATGGAAAGCATAAAAAATTTATGTCATCTTACTCCAAGCTCAACCATGTCGAAGGCGCCCCCTTTATAGTCGCCGTTGCGCCGTTTGAACAGCCTATGTTCTCCACCAAAAATAACGAAGCTATTATTAGAGTTCTGTATGGCAAGGGAATATATAAAAACAACACTTGGGAGGAAATAGATATTCCTACCGTTATAAAAAAAGAGAATGTATCGCTGCCGCTCGGCATATTCACAAGTGATAAATATAAGCATATCAGCGCCGTAATTTTCTCCACAATAGCCACAATTGGGAAAGCTATTTCTCAAACCAATACACCTCGTTCAATCAGGTGTTGTCGGTATCATGAACAAATTGGGGCATTGTATGAACTAACGGAAAATTCCATGTATTTCGAAACGCATGTTGATGGTTTGCAGATTTATCACAACCCTTTCGCTATCCATAAGCTTCCTCCTGAGGCATTCAATAAGTATGAAATAACACACCATTACTACGATATAGAATCAGGCGAAATGGATAATCAGCAAAAAACATTTACGATAGTATCCAGATCTTTGTGGCCCTCTGGTTTGATAAGCAAAGTCGGGGCACAATAGTCAGCGGCGGGATCCGCAGTCCGCGCGGTCGGCGCGCCGCAGTGTCCAGCACCACGTCGACGGCGTGCGCATGCTGCTGGCCAGCGCCTGGCCGGCGCCAGGTTGTTCCTGCAGCTGATCATCGGCGTGGTCTCCACGCAAGAATAGGGAAAGCAGGCACTCTGGTGCTAAATGTCTGCCGGCTCGCCAGCAAATTCACCTTCTTAACTACCCACCTAATTACCCCCCAATTTCGGCGTGGTTACACCTACCTAACACGGCATTTTCGACGAATCTGAACAGGTTCTCATAGGAGATAGATCGCATTTAAATGATGATCCCAATCTCATCTTCTGTGACAATAATCTCATCTTCTATGACAATTTACGGTAACACTATTTTTTGATACCGTAATTTTTCATAGTTGAAATCGCTTGTAACATCTATTTGAGGTTACATTTTCCTCGGAAAAGCGGTCGAGTTCCTTCAGCGGGCGCAATTCCCGCACGCAGCGGTAATCGAGGCCGTATTCCAGGCCGCCCAACCGGAAGCTCAAGTACTGCGTCAGGTATTGCGCGGTTGCGGCATCAGGCGTCGTCGTGGGCTGCATGGTGTTCCTTTCATCCGGTAAGCGCTGCCAGGATGCGCAGTGGCGCAACGTTGGCCCCATGCTAACCAGCATCACCGCAGGCGGCGTTGAGAAACATCAACTTTCCCGGAAGGCATGCGTACCCTCACTGCCCAGGCTTGCGCCGGCGCAGCCAACTTCCCTTACAATACCCACATCGTTTCCCCACAGGCAGGCCATGCAACACCTCGTCAATCCCGCTGAAGTTGAATTTTCCGCCATCCGCGCCCAAGGGCCGGGCGGGCAGAATGTCAACAAGGTGTCCAGCGCCATCCATTTGCGCTTCCCCATCGCCGCCTCGTCGCTGCCGGAAGCGTACAAGGAGCGCCTGCTGGCCCTGCGCGACAGCCGCATCAGCAAGGATGGCGTGCTGGTGCTCAAGGCGCAGCAGTCGCGCAGCCAGGAACAGAACAAGGAAGAAGCCTTGCGGCGCTTGCAGGAAATCATCGACAGCGTCACCTTTTTGCCCGCCGTGCGCCGCGCCACCAAGCCCACGCGCAGCTCGCAGCGGCGCCGCCTCGACAGCAAGAGCACGCACAGCGTGCTCAAGCAATCACGTGGCAAGGTGATCGACTGATCAGGGTGGCGGCTGGTAGGTCCACTCCAGGCTGCCTGTGCTGTCCGCAAACACGCTCTGCGTGGCCGGCGTGGCGCTGCGCAACAGCGCCTTGATCTCCTTCGGCGGCCGGTCGTAGACCTTGGCCGGGCCGGGCGGCACGACCATGGCGCGCACGGCCGTTTCACCGTCGACCAGCCCCAGGCTGCAGCGCGACTGGCCGGCCGTCGCTTGCCGCTGCTGGCGCACTTGCGCCACCAGGGCCAGCATCTGCGCGTGCAGGATTTCCGACTGTTTCACTTCCACGCGCAGGCGCGCCACTTCCTTCAATACGGGGGCGATGCGCGCCGCCAGCTTGTCGTACTGCAACTGCTGCGCCGGCTGCAGCTGCAGCTCGCCGCGCCGCAGCTGGCCCGCCAGGGCCAGGTAGTTGCGCACTTCCGGCAATTGCGCGATGGCATCGATTTCCTGCTGGCGCTTGTGCTGCAGCTGCTGGTAGTGCGCGGCCTTCGCCAGGCTTTCCGCGATCTGTTGCTCCAGCGCGCTCAAATCGGGCGCCAGCGGGAACAGCAGCATCTCCACCTGCTTGCGGGGACCGGCGCTGCCGATGCGGATGGTGCGTGCCGCCACGGCGCAGCCTTCGGCCAGCTCGATGACGACCTCGTCGGCGATGATCTCGCAATTGCTGGCGCTGTCGATCACCACGCGCGTGCCGGCGATGACGCAGCTTTCCGCGCGCTTCACGCGGACTTCGCCGCTCAGCGCCTGCAACACGGAACCGGAAGCGACGCCCTCGACGCGCACGTCGCCGTGCTCGTTGAAGGCCGTGCCGCCCACCAGATTGCGCTGCAGCCATATCAGCCCGCCATGCGAGTGCAGATGGCCGTACACGTCGCCATGGATGGTGATGTCGCTGCCGTCGAGCTGGCGCTGCTCCTGCACATCGCCATATTCCTCGTACGCGGCGCGCAACTTCAAATTGCCCGTGGTACGGCTGCTGACGCCTTCGCGGCTGACGATCTTGTTTTCGATGGAGAGCTTGCCGTGCGCATCGACATTCACATAGCCATTCTGGGTGGCGACCACGTAATCGCCATCGCTGAAGCGTTCGACGGCCATGCCCACCCCTGCCACCGCCGCCGGGTCCAGCTCCAGCGGCGCGGGCGGCGGCAGCAGCGTGCCGTCCAGGTCGTAGCCGGGCAAGCCGGGTGCACCGGGCAGCAGCCGCAACAGGCGCGCGTGTTTTTTCACTTGCGGAAAACGGTTCTTGAAACTGAGCAAATCCAGGCGGCCATCGGAGCGTTCGCGCGGCGCATCGTCGCGGTGGATGCCTTGCGACACTTCCATCAGCCGGGCGTCGCGCCCCGGCTGCGGCGGCAGCGCCCGCGCCACCGTGATGCGCTCGGCCTTGCCGCTGCCGAGAATGGCGCGCACGGCCGCGCCATCGATGCCATAGCGCACGCCCTTGCACCACAGGTCGGCTACCAGCTCGTCAAACTCGCGGCGTGCCGGCACCTGGCCATCCGAGTCGGCAGAGAGCGCTTCAAAGTAAAATTCGGCGCTGTCGCCGCGGATCTTGACCTGTTTATACAGCGCGCGGCGCTGGGGCGGGAATGGCGCCACACGGGCGGCAATGCGCAGCAAGGCGTCGCTCTTGGGCGCGGCGCGGGGCGCGGGGGCATGGAACAGGGTCAGCAGGAACAAAGCGTAGTCGAGACCGGCCAGCAGCTGCCCCGACTGGAACAACTGGTCGACGGCGGCGCGCAACTGCGCGGGCGCCAGCGACAGGTCCAAAAACACGCCCTCGTCGCGCTGGACGATGCCGTGCGGCAGGCAGCCTGCGGGGGCCGCCTCAGGAACGGGTGTGTCGTCGTCGCTCACGCCTTGCCTCCCCCGGCAACACATTCAGAGAATTGTTTCAGTGCACTAGAACAATATCACGGGGCGTGGCGATGTGCCCGACTCGGCAAAAATGTGCTTGCCAGATGCCAACAGGGCCATGTCTTGCGAGATGGCCCTGTCGGATGGGGTGCGCGATGCCTAAGTAACTAGCGGCGCGGCGGATTCGAGTAAATATCCTGCCCCACTTCATTGATCTGGCGGCGCAGGTCGCGCCGCTCGTCGGGCGTCATGCGGCCCGTGCGGCGCGAGGCGTCGGCGCCTTCGCTGGCGCGACGCTGCTCTTCGGCACGCGTGTCGAAGCTGCGTGCGTCACGCTGTTCGCGCAGTCGCGTATCATTGCTATTGCTATTGCTGCGCTGTACCTGTTCATAGCGCTGGGCCTGCACTTGCGGCTGGTCGTCACGGCGTGGCGGCGGCTGGTTCTGTGCCAGCGCCAGGCTGGCGGCAAACACGGAGCAAACGGCGAATGCGGACAGCACAGTCGTACGTGCGGCAATAGCTGCGCTGGGAGCGGTGTGAATTTTTTTAGTAAAGATATTCATTGAGTTCCTCTTCCGCGATGCCGTATAAACTTAAAGCTGATTTCCACTGTGGCCCCAGTGTATGATGCTTTACACGGTGCAGTAAGAGTAATTGGGTAAAGTTTGTAACACTTTGTAATGGGTCGCCATCCCCCCTTGCCGACGCCGCGCGAGGCGTTACTATAGCAACTAATATAAGATAACACGACACCTTAAATGACCACAACCTCCACTTCCGGCAGCAACACGACTACGCAATCGATCCACGGCCACCAGGCAAAAATCATGGTGGTTGATGACGATGTGCGCCTGCGCGACCTGCTGCGCCGCTACCTGACCGAACAGGGTTTCAATGTCTTCACGGCAGAGAGCGCGACGGCCATGAACAAGCTGTGGCTGCGCGAACGCTACGACTTGCTGGTGCTCGATTTGATGCTGCCCGGCGAAGACGGCCTGTCGATCTGCCGCCGCCTGCGCGGCGCGGGCGACCAGACGCCGATCATCATGCTGACGGCCAAGGGCGAGGACGTGGACCGCATCGTGGGCCTGGAAATGGGTGCCGACGACTACCTGCCAAAACCGTTCAACCCGCGCGAACTGGTGGCCCGCATCGGCGCCGTGCTGCGCCGCAAGGGTCCCGATGAAATCCCGGGCGCACCGTCGGAAACACCGCAAACCTTCGAATTCGGCGACTTCGTGCTGGACCTGGGCACGCGCACCTTGAAAAAGAATGGCGAAACGGTGCCGCTGACAACAGGCGAGTTTTCCGTACTCAAAGTGTTTGCCCGCCATGCGCGCCAGCCGCTGTCGCGCGAAAAACTGATGGAACTGGCGCGCGGCCGCGAATACGAAGTGTTCGACCGCAGCCTGGACGTGCAAATCTCGCGCCTGCGCAAACTGATCGAACCAGACCCGTCGAGCCCGCTGTTCATCCAGACCGTGTGGGGCCTCGGTTACGTCTTCATCCCGGACGGACAGCCGCGCTGATCGCAGGCGAGGCATGATGAAGCTTGTTCCCGATATCAGCCTGGCGCGGCTGAAAAGCGGCCTGTTCTGGCGCACCTTTTTGCTGCTCGGCACCTTGACCACGGTCAGCATGATCACCTGGATCGGCATGATTTCCGTCATCCAGCGCGAGCCGCAGGCGCAGCAGATTTCCGCCCAGATCATTTCCGTCGTTACCATCACGCATGCGGCCCTCACGCACTCGGCGCCCGAGCTGCGGCGCGAGCTGCTGTTCGACCTCGTCAGCAATGAAGGCATCCGCATCTTCTCGCTGGAAGAGGACGACCGCATCGAGCCGCCGCCCGACAATTACCTGATGCCCGAGATCGAGGCGCAGGTGAAAGCCAAGCTGGGCAAGGACACGCGCTTTTCCGCGCGCGTCAACGGCGTGGCCGGTTTCTGGGTCAGCTTCAAGATCGATGACGACGAGTACTGGCTGATGCTGGACCGCGAGCGCCTGCGCGGCCTGACGGGCTTCCAGTGGCTGGGCTGGGCCAGCCTGGTGTCCCTGCTGTCGCTGCTGGGCGCGGCCATCATTTCCAGCCTGATCAATTTACCGCTGTCGCGCCTGACGGCGGCCGCGCGCGACATCGCCAAGGGCAAGCAGCCGGCGCCGCTGCCGGAAAAAGGCCCGATCGAAATCATCGAGGCGAACCGCAGCTTCAACCAGATGGTCGACGATTTGAAACAGGTGGAATCGGACCGCGCCGTGATTTTGGCCGGCATTTCGCACGACTTGCGCACGCCGCTGGCGCGCATGCAGTTGGAAGTGGAAATGGCCAACCTGTCGGACGAGGCACGCGAAGGCATCCAGTCCGACATCGGGCAGATGGACGCCATCATCGGCCAGTTCCTCGACTATGCCAAGCCGACGGAAACGTCGAGCTTTACGGACGTGGACTTGAGCGGCTTGCTGCTCGACATGACGCGCGAAGCGATGCGCCTGCCGGACGTGAAAATCAATGCCAGCATCGCCGAAAGCGCGCATGCGATGGGCAACCCCACCGACTTGCGCCGCGTGCTGAACAACCTGATCGAGAATGCGCGCCGCTATGGCAAGACGCCGGGCAGCGACGTGACGGAAATCGATATCGCCTGCCATCTGCGCACCAGCCACGGCGCGAAAAAGGTGATTATCGAGGTGCAAGACCACGGCACAGGCGTGCCGACGGAAAAGATCGAGCAACTGATGAAACCGTTCACCCGCCTCGACACGGCGCGCGGGCAAGCCAACGGTGCCGGCCTGGGCCTGGCCATCGTCGACCGCGTGCTGCTGCGCCACGGCGCCGAATTGCAGGTGCGCAACCGCGAAGGCGGCGGCCTGGCGTTTCAGATCAGCTTGCCGGCAGCATAAGCGGCGTTGATCGGCGTAGGTCGGCGTAGGTCGGCTTAGCGCAAAGCGCGTAAGCCGACACCACCAGCGGCCTTGGCCAACAATGTTGTCGGATTACGGCCTTACGGCCTAATCCGACCTACGCTGCCCAACAACGGTCAGGCTGGCGCCTGCTCCTGCGCCAGCAATTTATTCATCAACAATTCCGTCGCCCCGTAGCCATACAGGGAATCGCTTTCCATGCCCGGCGTATCGAAGGGGATCGATTCCTCACGGTTCAGCTTGGCAGGGTCGGCATCCGCATAGCTGGCGCGCCAGGCGCGTTGCAGAGACTCATTGCGGCGGATAAAGGCCGGCATGGGCCAGGCATCGCGCTCCCAGTGGGGGCTGTCGCCCAGCAGGGGCCAGCGCTCGTTGAGCAGGGCCATGTCGCCCGTGCGCAGGCGGCGCACGGCCTGTTCCGGCCGCAAGCCTTCCAGTTCTTCCAGCGCAGGCAGGCTGTCGCGCTTCGGCCCGAACATATACGCCAGCATGATGCGCCCGGCAGGGGCGCGGCGCGCCACCACGCCGACGGCATAGCCGCCGCCCGGCAGGGGCACGGCAAACCAGCTGCCTTCTCGGTATGGTAATGATCTCATCGTTGCAAACTCCCCCAAAATCGTGTTCGGGGCACAGTCTACGCGAAACGATACGAATGTGGCGCATGGTACGCCACAGCAACAAACCAATAGTTACACAATTTTCTCGTCATAGTGATACTGAGCAACAATCGGCCCCGCCTTGAACAGCGCTTCCTTCATGGCCGTATCCAGGCGCGCGTCGCGGCGGCGCATCCATTCGAGCAGCATGGCCGCTTCCTTGCGGCTGGTGTCGCCCGCATGCGCGAGCACGCGGCGCAGTTCCGGGTCCGTGCACGCCTCGAAACGCTGGCTGTTCAAGTCCAGCGCGTGCAGCGCGGCGATGGTGGCGCCGATGGCGCGGTGCATGTCGAGTGCCGTGGCCGGCAAACCCGATTCTTCCAGTGGGACGGTGGTCATGCGCATTCCTTTTCGCGTGGTGGTGACATCGGCTGCATTCTCCACCGCGCGGGCGAAAAGCTCAAGCGTCCACGACACGATTTCACCCGTTCGGCCATAATCATGGCTCAGCAACAGCCTAAACCTCGGCAGCGGGAGCCCCATGTTCAATTTCGACTTTTACAATCCGACGCAAATCCTCTTCGGCCAGGGCCAGATCGCCGCCATCGCCGGCCTGATCCCGCCGCAGGCGCGGGTCCTGATGACCTACGGCGGCGGCAGCATCAAGCGCAACGGCGTCTACGATGAAGTCAGGGCGGCGCTGGCCGGCCACACGGTGCTCGAATTTGCCGGCATCGAACCCAATCCCAGCTATGAAACCCTGATGCAGGCCGTGGCCCTCGTGAAAAGCGAGCGCATCGATTTCCTGCTGGCCGTCGGCGGCGGTTCCGTGGTCGATGGCACCAAGTTCATCGCCGCCGCCGCCCTGCATGAGGGCGAGGCGTGGGACATCCTGGCGAAAGGTGGCAAGATCGTCGAGGCCGCCCTGCCCTTCGGCACGGTGCTCACTTTGCCGGCCACGGGTTCCGAAATGAATGGTTCAGCCGTGATCACGCGCAAGGCCACGCAGGAAAAGCGCTCGTTCATGAGCCGCAAGGTATACCCGAAATTTTCCGTGCTGGACCCGTCGAAAACGTTCACCTTGCCGCTGCGCCAAGTGGGCAATGGCGTCGTCGATGCGTTTGCGCATGTGATGGAGCAATACCTGACCTACCCTGTGAACGCGTCCGTGCAGGACCGCTTCGCCGAAGGCATTTTATTGACCCTGATCGAGGAAGGCCCGAAAGCCCTGTCGCACCCGGACGACTACGACGTGCGCGCCAACGTGATGTGGAGCGCCACCCTGGCCTTGAACGGCCTGATCGGCGTGGGCGTGCCGCAAGACTGGTCCACGCACGCCATCGGCCACGAATTGACGGCCCTGTATGAACTTGATCACGCGCAAACCCTGGCCATCATCCTGCCCAGCATGTTGCGCGTGCGCAAGCAGGCCAAGCGCGCCAAGCTGCTGCAATACGCGGCCCGCGTCTGGGGCCTCGATGGCGGCGACGAGGATGGCCGCATCGAGGCGGCCATCGCGCGCACGGAATTTTTCTTCCGCCACATGGGCGTCAAGACGCGCCTGGCCGACTATGGCCTGAACCATGCCAGCGTGGACGCCGTCGTCGCCGCCCTGGAAGCGCACGGCATGACGGCGCTGGGCGAACAGCGCGAGGTGACGCCCACCGTCAGCCGCAAGGTGCTGGAACTCAGTTTGTAGATTCGCGCCACACTGTTGTAAAACGGTCAGCCAGCGGGACAGTTGGCCGTGCTTCATGCTAAGCTGTCATTTCGCTAGGGGTCCTGGAGCAGTCATCCGGGTGAGAGATACCCTTCGTACCTGATCTGGATAATGCCAGCGAAGGAAAGCGCAAAGTACCTCCCTCCTTTGATAGCTCCTGCGTTGGCGCCAGCCGAACAAGCAGCCTGCCGTGCTCTTTCCCAAGAGGCGGCTTGAACCACGAGCATTCTATGTCCACACCGAATTTATCTGTTTCCGTTTTGACCCTGGCCATCCTGCACGCGTTTGCCGCGCCCGCCCTGGCCGCGCATGACGGCGCCGAAGCGCAGGCCGACACGCCAAGCATGGCCGAAGTCGTCGTCACGGCCAGCAAGGCGCCGGCCGCCAAGCGCGCCTCCGTGGGCGGCTTTAGCGACGCGCCGCTGCTGCAGACACCCGCGTCCGTCACCGTCATTTCGCAAAAAGACATGCAGGACTTGCAGATCCGCAATCTCAGCGATGCCGTCAAGCTCGACGCCAGCATCAACGACGCCTACAACGCCGTCGGCTATGCGGAGCAATTTTCCATCCGTGGCTTCAAGCTCGACAACAATTCCAGCTACCGCAAGGATGGCGTGGCCATTCCTGGCGACACGCAAATTCCGCTGGAAAACAAGGAACGCATCGAAGTGCTGAAGGGCCTGGCCGGCTTGCAAGCGGGCGTGGCCGCGCCGGGCGGCGTGATCGACTTCATCGTCAAGCGCCCGACCAACACGCCATTGCGCACCGTCACCGTGGAAGCGCGCGAACGGGGCACCCTGTATGGCGCCATCGACCTGGGCGGCCGCCTGGAAGACACGCGCTTCGGCTACCGCATCAACGTGGCGGCCGAGCGCCTGCGTTCCTACATCAAGGGTGCGGATGGCAACCGCAAGTTCATTTCCGGCGCCTTCGACTGGCAGATTTCGCCGCAAGCGCTGCTGCAGCTCGATGCCGACTACCAGGACAAGGCGCAGGCGACGGCGCCCGGCTTCCAGTTGCTGAATAACACCACCTTACCGACCGGCATCAGCGCCGACGCCATGCTCAACCTGCAGCCGTGGACGCGCCCCGTGGAAACGGTCACCAGCAACATCGGCCTGCGCTTCCAGTACGCCTTCAACGACGACTGGCACGCCACCCTGTCGGCCAACCAGCACTCGTTCAAGCGCGACGACTACACGGCCTTCCCGTATGGCTGCAGCGGACAGGACCTGTACCCTGGCTTCTGCGGCAATGGCGACTACGACGTGTATGACTACCGTAGCCTGGGCGAGACGAAAAAGCCGCTGAGCGCGCAAGCCATGATCCAGGGCAAGTTCGCCACCGGTGCCCTGCGCCATGACTTCACGGCCGGCGTCTCGACCTTCCGCCGCAAGGACCGCGCCGGCCTGTACGTGTACGACTGGGTGGGCGTGAGCAACATCTATCAGCCGCAGATCGTCGGCACGTCGCCCGGCGTCACGGGCCCCGTGCGCCTGGTGCGCAAGGATACGGAAAACTCCGTCTTCGTGCAGGACATCGTCAGCCTGGCCCAAAACTGGAAGCTGCATGGCGGCTTGCGTCATATCGACGTCGACGGCTACCAGTATGTGTTGAAGGCCGACAAGGAAATCCGCGCCAAGCACGACTTCCTGCTGCCCAACGTCTCGCTCGTCTACACCCCGCTCGACAATGTGTCCGTGTATGCGGCCTATTCGCAAGGCATGGAACATGGCGGCACGGCCGACCGTAAGGCGATGAATGCCAACGAAGAGCTGACACCGAGCCGCTCGAAGCAGATCGAATTGGGCGTGAAGATGGATGTGACGCCGGACTTCATGCTGGCAGCCAGCCTGTTCCAGATCCGCAAGGGCCTGGAATTTCAGAATGCCGCCGGCTACTTCGTGCGTGAAGGCCAGGCGCAGCACCGTGGCCTGGAATTGTCCGCGCAAGGCAAGGCGACCCGCGACCTGAACCTGGGCGTCTCGCTGACGGCCCTGAACAGCCAGCAATCGAACACGGGCAGTGCCGACCTCGACGGCAAGCGCGTGCCGAACGTGCCCGCCTTCAAGGCGGCTGTGCATGCGGACTACGCCGTGCAGCAAGTGGCGGGCTTGAGCGTGAATGGCAGCTGGGAATATGCGGGCAAGAAAGCGTTTGAGTACAACAACACGACCTTCGTGCCGTCGTACCACGTGTTCAACCTGGGCGCCGCTTACGCCACGCGCATTGCCGGCACGCGCGCCGTGCTGCGCGCCGCCGTCAACAACGTGGCCGACAAGTTCTACTGGCGCGACGTGACGCCTGAGTCCGACGGTTACCTGTACCCGGGCGCCAGCCGCACGTTCAAGGTGTCGGCCCAGTTCGACTTTTAATTGAGGGAAATGGCAGGCGCCGCGGCAAGCGCCTGCCGCAGCAAAGGCGCCGCCTGTTCCAGGCGCGCCTCCAGGCTGTCGCGCAGCACGTGGTAGGCGATGCCGCGCGCGTCGAGCTCGTCGAGCAGGTAGCGGTAGATCAACTGGCGCACGGCTTCCGACTCGCGCTGCAAGCCGTCGGCTACCCACGGGCTGTCGGGCGCCGTCACCAACGTCACGTCGTACTGCGTGGCATCGGCCAGCGCCGCCAGCTGCACGTCGGCGCCATCAAAATAATGGCGGCTGTAGACCACCGTCATCAAGGGCGTGGTGTCGCAAAACAGGAATTGACGCGCTTGCGCGGCGGCTGCCGCTTCGCGTTCGACTTGCGTACGCGCAATACCATATTGGTCGGCCGCGACGGGCACCCTGCCCTGCGTTGCCACGAATTCGCGCAAGTATTCCGGCACCCAGACGGTGCCGTAGCACTCGGCCAGTGCGGCCGCCAGGGTCGACTTGCCCGACGATTCCGCGCCCAGGATCGCCACGCGCACGCAAGGCACCCTCACTTGAGGACCATCGCGTCGGGCGCGGCCGGCGCCGACTTTTTCCACGCCAGCAAGCCGATAATGGCCATCACGACGAAGAAGCCATACAGCACGGCCGTCAGGGTCAGGCCCTTGTGCAGGTACAGCCAGACATACAGCACATCGACGACGATCCAGGCAATCCAGTTTTCCAGTTTCTTGCGCGACAACAGGAATTGCCCCACCAGGCTACCTGCCGTGAGGAAACCATCCGCATGGGGCACGTCCGTATCCGTCGTCGTCAGCAGCCAGGCAATCAGCAGGAAGCCGATCAGCCAGCCCGCGGCGCAAGCCAGCCAGCCGCGTCCATTCAGACGCGTGACGGGCAGCGTCTTGCCGCCGCTGGCCGGATGCAGCCACTGGTACCAGCCCCAGAACGAGACGCTGATGAACAGCAGTTGCAAGGCCATGTCGCCATACAGGCGCGACTCGAAAAACACGAAACCGTAGGCGGCCGAGGAAATGATGGCGAATAGCCACGCCCAGTGATTCTGGCGGATATTCAGCGCAACGGTTGTCAGTGCCAGGACAAAGGAAATCAGTTCAAGCGGCGTGGTGGCAAAACCCAGCAGGAGAAGCGTATCGTTCATGGGAATCGTGATGAGGCTGGTGGCGCAGTATGCAATACCGGCCATGAATAAGCAAGATTGCCCGCGCCGTCACGCCCCTCCCCCCTCAGGCAAAGCCCCCTTGACGGCGCGCGCCAGCGAACGCCGCACGATCAGCTTGTGGAAAGGCCGGATCAGCAGGATGTAGGCGCGCCCCACCCAGTTGTGGCAATGCACGACGCTGGCCACGGTGACGCTGCCGAACTGTTCCTGCCCCGCGTCGCGCTGGCGCAGCACCGAGATGCGAAAATCAAGGTGGCTGTCATCCTCGCCCACGATGATTTCGTCGTCACTGACGGCAAAGATGCGAAAGATGCCGATGCGCTTGCCTGGCCTGGCTTCCATCTGCCTGGCCGTCTTGATGCCGAAGCACGCCACGATGGCGTCGCGCAGCACCATCAGCTTGCGCGCCCAGCCCGGCTGGCTGCCCAGCAGCTGGCGCGCCAGGCTTTCCATGTCCAGTTCGCGGGCGCGCGCAGTCGGCAGGTCGACGGCATACGCATCGGCCAGGTTGCTGCCCGGGTACAACGGGGCGATGCTGGCGCCGGGCGGCAAGGCCACGGCGCGGACGGCGATGTTCATCTCTTGCATGTGCTCTCCATGTGTTCAGTGATAACATGACCATCATACACGACAATGTGAACAGCGATAACATAGAATGACAACAACGAGCACCTATCATCACGGCAACTTGCGCGACACCCTGGTCGCCACCGCCATCGCGCAACTGGCGCAGCAGCACGACGCCGCCCTGTCGCTGCGCGAACTGGCGCGCACGGTGGGCGTATCGATCGCCGCCGTGTACCGCCACTTCCCCAGCAAGGAAGCCTTGCTGGCCGACGTGGCGGCGGCCGGCTTCGCCAGCCTGATCGCCAAATGGGAGGCAGAACTGCCGCCGCCGGGCAGCCTGCCCGCCGAGCAGCGTTTTCAGCTGCTCGGCCAGCAATACATCGAATTCGCCCTGGCCGCGCCCGCCCACTACCGGCTGATGTTCGAGCACCAGGACGTGCGCCAGTTCCCCGCCCTGCAGGAAGCGGCGCAAGCGTGCTTCCAGTATGTGCTGCAGACGGCCGGCGCGGCCGTGCGCGAAGCGGGTCTCGATGCGCGCTGGGACAAGGCCGCCGCCAGCGCCGGCTGGTCGCTGGGCCACGGCTACGTGATGCTGTTGCTGAGCGGTCGCCTGGCCATGGCGGACGGCGGCGACGCGCTGTCGCCGGCCATGGTGCCGCGCTTTTTTCAGTTGCCGGTGGAGGCGCTGCGGCAGGCGGCCTTGCCAGGAGGGACAACCGCAATACAGTCGAATTGACTCAGTTATCGGCAGGCAGAAGTCAGGGCCTGGCAAGCCCTGATATGGCGCTCACGCCAGAAAGCCCTGGCGCACCTGCTCGAGCAGGCGCTCCTCTTCATCCGTATCGGCATCGACTTGCGTGACCACGGTCCAGAACGGCGCGCACGTCTTGATCTGCTCGAAGGCATGGCGCGTTTCCAGCCGCACCATGGTTTTCCTGAGACTGTGCAGATAGCCTTCCTCGATGGCGCAGAGCAGTTCGTCATCTGCCGCGTCGATCAGCTCGCGCAGCGCGCCTTCGATCCTTGCGTAGCCCTCCTCCCACAGTTGGCCAATTTCCGGTACATCGTCTTCCATGCACTCGTTCGACCAGTCCGGAGGATAGTAATCGCGCTCCCTGTTACCGGGATCGGTGTCAAAGCTCAGCGAAAGCGATGGAAACGATACAGCATTGAAGGCAAAGGCTGAAAATACCTGATCCTTGAAAGCGGATGCGCCCAGCAGCGCCAGCGAGGCGCTGGCCAGCCTGAACCAGGTTGCCTCGACGTCGTAATCTGTTTCAAACGCGTGCCAATCCGGCGGCAAATCGGGAGTCTGGGGCATGGGGGGCCTGTCGAAAAAAATAGCGGTGGATCGTGCGAGGAATTATACGTGGCGCTTCTGAAACAGCAGTCGGCGGCCCCGTGTACGGTGCGGGTGACGCGGAGACCACAAACCGGCGAGTCAATACGACCCTTCGTCGCCAACGCCGCGAAAAAAAACCGCACCCGCCTAGGGAGCCGGGGCCAGGTCGGATATGCAGATAGACACTATTTCTTACGTGATGCTGCTGATCAGTGGCCGCCCGGCCATGGCGGACGGCGGCGATGATTTGTCGCCGTCCTGTACATATTCGTTATGCGAAATATCGTGAGCGTTAAGCGTTAGCCGGGGCCTGCAATGGACACATCCATCAAATGCCACGTCACGTCGTCGTCTGGCAAGTCGAGCAGCCAGTCGCGGCGCGGTCGCGGGAACGACGCGCCCTGGGTCAGCCACGCCTGGCGCCAGTACTGGTTGACGATGGCCTGCAGCGGATGGTCGGCCGCCACCCACGGTTGCCAGACCCCGCTGACCGGACAGGCTTGCCCGCAAGCGCAGCTCAACCATAGCTCGGGCCGCGCCACCTCGCGCAGCAAGCCGCGCGCCGCACGCGGTTCCACGGCGCCATGGTTGTGCCGTATCGTCAGGCACTGTTCCCATGTCACGGGGCCGTAACGGCTCTTGCCAGCGGCATCGAGCATGCTGAAATGGCGGAACTCTTCGCCTTTACGCAGCAGCCGGGCCGGTTCCGTCAAGCCCTGCCCACCGGCTGGTTGCCAGTATGCGGAAAACGGCGCAGCCGGCGCGTCGCTGTGCAAGCCGGTGGGATGCAGTGCATAGTCGGCGGCCAGGAAATATGGCTCTTTTGAAAGCGACGCGGCGCTTGGCTGCGGGGTGGCTGGCGGCGGACGGACGCCCATGGCGGCGTCAAGCAGGCTTTTTCGTTGACCATCCCAAGGCGGCAGATCAGCCGGTGGCAATGGCAAGATTTTATCGAGGTTGGGGAAGCGGCGATTGGGGTTGAAGCCGAGGGCGCTACTAAGCATACGATATCGCTCTCCTCGAGCCTTGTCCACATATGGCGCCAGCATATCGGCAAGATCAAAAGGTGAACCGAATTCAATTGCCAATGCATTTGCACAATCCTCACAACCAAACTTAACACCTTCATGCAACACCTTTAATGCACGACTTTTTGTTTCAGCGTTACGCGAGCCATTTATTTTCCCATTGGCAGCCCGTGGAGATACATACAAATAATGCAAATCAAATGCTGCGGGACCATATCCTTGCCCAAATGCACATTCCAGCATTTTTGTCGCTACCGGAATATTGGACCAATAGCCCGCCCCTTCACTGGCGGGTCCAACATTTAATTTATCCGCCAAAAATGTCATCGCCTGAGGATTTCCCATGACAGCAGCCTTTTGCCAGAATACATAGGCGCGAGTGATGTCGCCGTCAACGCCAGTGCTATTAGCATAAAACGTCCCCATCCGGTCATAAGCTGCCGGTATCCCGAGCCGCATCGCCTTTTCCACCAGTTGCACCGCTTCTTCCTCTCCATGCAAGGGATCGCGCCCTTCCACATACAAGCTGGCCAGATTGAGCATCGCCTTCCAGTGCAACCGCTCTGCCGCTTGACGCGTCAGATCAACGATTTTTTTGTAATCGCGGTCTTCCACGAAAATTTCAGGATCTTCCATGGCGCGCGCTTCGAGGAACCAGTCCTCGGCTTGCGCATCGATGGGCGGCACCTTGCTTGCCTCGATTTCGCAAATGAAGTCAGGAGCATGCGGATTGAAGAGCGGCAGGCTTTGGTTGCGCGGCAAGACTTTGTCGTCTGGCATTTTGCAGGCAAGCAGGCAGCACAAGACAATCAGCGACGCGAAGCGTCCTCTTGTGCCAGCCATGCTGGAGTGATTGCTATCCATTGCCTTATCCAAGATCAGGCAGGGACGCATCCATCAAATGCCACGTCACCTCGTCGTCAGGCAAATCGAGCAGCCAGTCGCGGCGCGGTCGCGGGAACGGCGCGCCCTGGGTAAGCCACGCCTGGCGCCAGTACTGGTTGACGATGGCCTGCAGCGGATGGTCGGCCGCTACCCACGGCTGCCAGACGCCGCTGACCGGACAGGCTTGCCCGCAAGCACAGCTCAACCATGGCTCGGGCCGCGCCACCTCGTGCAGCAAGCCGTGCACCGCGCGCGGTTCCACGGCGCCATGGTTGTGCCGTATCGTCAGGCACTGCTCCCATGTCACCGGGCCATAACGGGTCTTGCCAGCGGCATCGAGCACGCTGAAATGGCGGAACTCTTCGCCTTTGCGCAGCAGCCGGGCCGGTTCCGTCAAGCCCTGCCCACCGGCCGGTTGCCAGTATGCGGAAAACGGCGCAGTCGGCGCGTCGCTGTGCAAGCCCGTGGGACGCAGCGCATAGTGGGCGGCCAGGAAATACGGTTTTTGTAACAGCGAGGCGGCGCTTGGCTGCGGGATGGCTGGCGGCGGGCGCACACCCTTGGCGGCATGCAGCAAGGTATCCCTGTCGCCATTCCAAGGCGGCAGATCGGCGGGCGGTAGCGGCAAGACCTTGTCCAGATTAGGAAAGCGCGCATTGGGATTGAATCCCAGTTCACGATTAAGTACCGCATAACGTTCGCCGCGAGCTTTATCCACATATGGCGCCAGCATATCAGCAAGATCAAAAGGAGAACCAAATTCAATTGCCAATGCGCTCGCACATTCTGCGCAGCCAAACTTGACTCCCTCATGCAATACATTTAGAGCACGCTGTTTGGTTGTGGGAGTTCGATCGCCAATCTCATCACCATTCGCAGCTCTTGGTATTGCATACAAATAGTGCAAGTTAAACGCAGCAGGCCCGTATCCCTGAGAAAGCGCACATGCCATCATTTTTATCGCTACAGGAATATTGGCCCAATATCCAGGGATAGCACCGTCTGTTCCCGCTCTTAATTTCTCTCCTAAAAATGCCATCGCCTGAGGATTCCCCATGACGGCAGCCTTTTGCCAGAAAGCATAGGCGCGAGTGCTGTCGCCGTTGACACCCGTGCCATTCGCGTAATACGTCCCCATCCGGTCATAAGCTGCCGGTATGCCCAGCCGCATCGCCTTTTCCACCAGTTGCACCGCGTCTTCCTCACCATGCAAGGGATCGCGTCCTTCCACATACAGGCTGGCCAGATTGAGCATCGCCTTCCAGTGCAGCCTCTCTGCCGCTTGACGCGTCAGATCGACGATTTTTTTGTAATCGCGGTCTTCCACGGCAATTTCGGGATCTTCCATGGCGCGCGCTTCGAGAAACCAGTCTTCCGCTTGCGCATCGATGGGCGGCACCTTGTTCGATTCGATTTCACAAATAAAATCAGGGACATGTGGATTGAAGAGGGGCAGGCTTTGGTTGCGTGGCAAGACTTCTTCTTTGTCGTTTGGCATTTTGCAGGCGAATAAAGGGATACACAAGAAAACCACCAATACGGAACATGGCAGGCGAATGAATATATTTTGATACTTTTTCATGCTCACCCCAGACGTATGGTAGAACTTCGGCTATCTTCTAATGGCAACAAAAAACCAATCATTTTCTTTAATTTTGCTCCTCCTTGTTTTGCCAGCTTTTTCGTCCGATTGGCCTTCATTAAGTTTCCCCACTTTTCAAAAGCATCCACAATCTCCGCCTTCGTCCCCTCCCCGCCATCGACCAGTCCCCCGCTATGCATGCGCCACACCCGCTTGCGCAAATCGTGGGCCACGCGGCGGTCGATGGTGGCGATATTGATTTCGCTGTCGACGGCCATGCTGCGCTGGTTCAGGTTGGCGCTGCCCAAGGTCATGAACACGTCGTCGACCAGCATCAATTTGGAATGGATGTAGATTTCGCGGTAGCGCCATCGGTCGTTGTCAAACGCGCTGACATTGAGCATGGCCACCGATACCTTCAGCCCGAATTCGCTCTCGAGCGTCATCACGCCGGGTTTGTTGATGCCATTGGAATGCTGCACCACGTCGGGCAACTTGACTTCCGCCTCGGTGGAAATGCCGAATCCTGCCCTGACACGCCGGGTTTTCGGTCGCTTGTTGTAGTCGTCGATCATGGTGTTTTGGCCCGTCATGCCAGCGTGCTGCCCCAGTGCCGCCAGCGTATCGTGGGTGCGCGGCACCATCTGCGCGCGTTCCGGCACGGGGATGACGATGAACACGTGCATGACCGGCATATCACGCATGGTCTTGCCCGCTTTCAGGCTTCCGGCCTTCCAGGCGGCGACCACCTTCTTGCGCTCGGCCAGCAAGTGCCGGGCCCATTCTTCATACTGGAAATACTGGTTTTCCACATACAGGTAGCCGGCCGCCAGGCTGGCCTGGGTCACCGCGCGAAAATAGGTTTCCTTGATCGTCTTGTCTTGTTCCTCGGGCTGGGTCAGGACGATCTGCACGGTGGAGTCGTCCGGCCCGGCCTCGCGCAACAGCTGGGCCGGCGGGTTTTTACATGACGAATACCAACTCACGCATTCCCCGGCGGCCTGATGCGTGCGGTCGTCGATCGCGCGGTCCCATGCCTTCACGAAATTGTTGTACAGCGCGATCAATGCCTTGCCGCCGTCGATGCGGCAGGCATAATCCTGGTACGGTTTCAGCGTGGAGAACCCGCCGTCCGCGGCCATTCCCTGCAAACACTCGCGCCGCTCGTTGGCACCGCCCTGTTCGCGGCGCGTGTCGTCGAGCAGATGGGCGGTCGTGTCCCAATAATCGGTCACCGAGTTCAGGCCCATTACATAGCCGACGGCCTTGGATCCCTTTTCGTGGGAGAAATCGATCAGGATCGTCTTCTGGTGATGCGTGCCCAAGTAGCTCATGCCAGGCTTTTCAATTTCCCCCATCGTCAAGCCGTGCGGCTGGCTGGTTTCGGTCGCGATACTCTTGCCTATCGCATGGCTGTTGCCGTGCCGCAGGTGAATCGTCAGGCGCCCCAACAAGCCATGGAACGCGGCCGCATACCAGCTGTAGCAATATTCTTCACGCGCCAGCATAGGGATATCCTCGGGCGGTACCCTATCACCCCTGTAACCGCCGCTGAACATCTCTTTCCTGGCGACCGCATCCTGCAACATCGCCAGGCTGCCTTTTGCGCTGATGTTCTCAAAGCGCTGTCCACCGGTTTTCCACGGCGAGGTGCCGTGCGAATGGCCCGGCATATTGTGCACCATCGGCGAACCGATCCGGTCATGCCAGATCAGCAGGCGCACCCTGACGTGACGCCTCGTGGTGGCGTCGATCAGCAAGTCGCCAAACGTGTCGCCACGCGGCCAGGTGGCGCTGTTGCCGCGCACCAGTTCCATGCCCGGGTCGAAGCCCCAGCAGCACAGGTCGATGGAATCTTTAGCCCTGGCGATCTCGGCGGCGATGTCGGCGAACCCCTCCTGTCCGCAAATGAACAGCGTCAGCTTGTTGTTGTGCGTGATCGGGTGGCTGGCCTTGCCCTTCAGGTTGCGGTTTTCCAGCAGCCACTGGAGCGAACTGGTCGCAGTGCGTCCGACTTCGTCGATATGGGTGGTTTCGATGCGGCCGCTCGATTCCGGCATGGTGCTCTCCCGTCAGTGTCGTGAATCATTGAACCCCGCGGCCATCGGCGGTGTCGTCAAACGCGCGCAAACCGCGGTTCGACAGCTTATGTTCGCCGTCCGGCGCCGCGTTCGGGTCGAAGCGTGCGCTCGCCTGCAATGAAAACTCTTCGCCATTGCCAAGGACGACACGGTAGCGCGGCGTGCCGTCCTGGTGCGCGATCAGGATGCGGCCGAATTCGTCGGTCAGGCCTTGCTCGACTTCGGCCTCCCCGTTGTACAGCGTGTAAGGCACATTGGCGTACTGGCCGCCATCCGCATGGGCCTGTATCGTATGCTGCAATTGCCCCGCTACCGGCGCGATGGGCGGTTCCAGCTCTGGTTGCGGCCGGTTCTTCGGCGCCAGCGTTTCCAGGTTTCCATGGAACAGCGTCGGCGACGCGGTAAAAAACTGGACCTTGTCGCTAATTTCAAGCATGCAATCGGCGCCATGCAGGCGCACGCCTTTGCGGCCGCGAATATTCACCCAGTCGGCCTGGCTGATCAATTCCAGCACCTTGTTGGCGACGATATCGACCGCATCGGTTTGCGCCGCGATCTGCACCGGGCCAGCTGCGGCGATCAGTTTCATGCCAGCCTTGTGGACGAACAGGCGCAGCGCCGCGCCGATGCTGGCGAACAGGCCGCCGCCGGCCGCCAGCGACAGGTCGCGCCCGGTCGTCAGCGCAGTGTGCTCGGCGCTGGCGATATGAGTCGATTGCGCGGTCGTCGTTTCGATACCGGCCGGACTGGCCAGCACCAGATGCGGCTTCGATAGTTCGGGAAATGCGTTTTCGCCACTGCCGGCACCGCCCTTGATCGCGGCATGCTGGGCATTGAGCACATCGGCGGCGGCACCCTGCTGAGCGGCGCTTTCTTGCGCACCGTAATGCTGCGCCAGGGCGGCAAGCGCCTTGTGCCGCTCAGCAGCCTCGGCCAACCGGCGCAAGGTTTCATCCATGCTCTTGATATGCGAGGCGGCACCAGGGCGCGCCTCGGTGGTCAGCAACATGCCGCGGCCGGCGCGCGCCACGCCCCAGGCGTCTGACGCCAGTTCCCAGCCCTCGCCACGCGCATCCTTGCGCCCGCTGGCGTCTTCGATGCGGCTGATGCAGCCGAGCGACAATTGGCTGTGCTGATGATCGCTTTTCAGTTGCGTCTGGATGCGCTGGTGCGTATCGTCGAGCACCAACTGGTTGCCGCGCACGCCGTAGCCGCCGCCAGGCATCAGCTCGGCGCTGCGCCAGCCGCCCAGTACGCGTTGCCCCGGCAAATTCCACGGCGGCGCATGGTTGCCGTTGTACACCGCGCCGACGATGACGGGACGGTCGATATTGCCGTCGAGAAACTGGATCAGCACTTCCTGGCCGATGCGCGGCAACGCGATCTGGCCGAAGGCCTGGCCCGCCCATGGCGTCATGACCCGGATCCATGGCGAACTGCCCGCGTCGAACTTGCCCAGCCGGTCCCAGTGGAATTGCACCTTCACCCGGCCCAGTGCGTCGGTATGGATGGTTTCGCCTGCCGGCCCGGTGACGATCGCCGTCTGCACGCCGGGCAAGGCACAAGGCATGCTGTTGAACTGCCGCCCCGGATACCAGCGGATGCTCTTGCGGATGCAGCTAAAACGGTTTTCATACTGCGACTTCGCGCCCGTGCCTGCCTGGTAATTATTGCTGGCGATATGATCGACCGACAGGATCAGGTATTCGCGCGAGCCGATGTCCGGGCGCGCCGCCTCACCTCTGGCCGGTATGGCTTGCTTGCCGCTGAAGTGTCCGCCCAGCGTGAAACTGCGCCCGGCCTGGGCGCCGCGGTGATTGCCGCCAGCTTCGAAGTATTGCGCCTGGCAGTTCCGCGCCTCCAGGCGGCGTTGCGCCAGCGCTTCGCCGTCGCCCATGCCGGCATAGCCATAGCCGGTGTTTTGATACAGTTCATGGGCAAACACGTCGCCCTGCTGGTGCAGCGCATAGCCGCTGGCGCGGCTGGCATACGGATGCTTGTAGTTGAAGCTGGCCAGCGTGAGCGAGCCTGACGCGATCTTCCGTATTGGCTGCCAATCGCGTATGCCGTCGTGCTCCAGCGAGCCCGTGTCGCTGCGAAACACCATCTCGTCGGCTTCGCTGGCATCGCCATCGCCTGGATCGATGCTGTCGCTCAGCCAGGTATTGTCGCCCAAACAGAGCGTATGGCCATCGGCGCGATGTTCATACCAGTAATGGATACCCTGGTCTTCCCAGCGCCGGTGCAGATGGTTGTAATCAGTTTCATTATGCTGGTTGGCGCAGCTTAATATCGCTTTTTCCTCATGCAGCCGGTTTTGCCAGTCGCGCTGCAAATAATGATCGAAGGTCGTTTCGCTGATGTCGATGACCGTGCGTTCGTGGAACGAGACGTTGTCCATGCGCAGCCTGGAAAACGCCAGCCAGGGTTGCAGCACCATCTGGTAGAACGCGAAACCGCCATCGCTGCGCAACAGGCGAAATTCGCCGACATAACCATTAAAATGGCGCAAGCTGCCGTCATCGCGCACCATCGAAATCGTGACCATGCGTCCCATCATCGCTGTCAGGGGAACGTGGAGATTGTCGGACAGCAGTTCGACGTCGAAGCGGAAGTCGCGTGACATTTCCTCGTGTGCCCGCAAGCTGTTGACCAGCAGCGCGGTATCGGGCGGACCGTCCTCGCGCGGAAAATCCATGCGCAGCAAACGGCTGTCCTGGGTTCGCCAGCCCGCTCCGAAAAGACGCGCCAGATCGGCTGCCAGCTCGCCATCATCCATATTGCCTCCTTCGGATAGTTTCCCTGGTCCATGCTAACCATGGCGGACGCTGGCATATTGATGGAACGCAAACCAGTTGCCCATACGTAAAAAGCCGCATCGGCCCTGGGGCGGATGCGGCTTTGCGCTGGGGCAAGCTGAAGTTGAAGCTTACTTCTTGGCAGCTTTCGGATACTTGATCGTCATTTCCTTGAGCAAGTTATCCGCATGGTCCACTTCCTGCATCACCCACAGCATGTAGCGGATGTCGAGGTGGATGGCGCGCGTGATGGCCGTGTCGAAGTACCAGTCCTTGGTGATCGATTCATACGTGGAATCGAAGTTCAGGCCGATCAGCTCGCCGCGCTTGTTCATCACGGCCGAGCCGGAATTGCCGCCCGTGGTGTCCGCGCTGGTCAAAAAGTTGACGGGTACCGTGCCCAGCACCGGATCGCGGAACTGGCCGTAGCGTTTTTCCTTGACGGCGTCGAGCAGCGCTTGCGGCGCTTCGAACGGGGCCTTGCCCGTGACTTTCTCGACGATGCCTTCCACGGTCGTGAACGGTCCCTTGGTGATGCCATCGCGCGGCGAGTATGGCGAGACCGTGCCATACGTGACGCGCAGGGTCGAGTTGGCGTCAGGATACACCGGCTTGCCTTGTGTTTTCTTCCAGGCGATCACGGCTTGCATGTATTGCGGAATCACGCGTTCCAGGTTGCCGTCGATTTCCTTGCGGCGCTCTTCCAGCGCCGCTTCCACCGGCTGCAACTTGACGGCCAGCTGCATGAAGGCGTCGTCGGACCGGGCCACGGCAGCCTGGTCCTTTTCCAGCCAGGCCAGGCGCTTGGCCGTGTCAGCCAGTTGCGTCTGCTGGTACAGGGCCGCCACGGCCGCTGGCGCCGGCAGCAGCGCGTCCAGGCCTTGCGGATGGCTCTTCGCCGCCAGTTGCGCGTAACGCTTCAGACCCGCTTCAAACCGCGCCTGGTCGACCTTGTTGACATACGACTGTTCCAGGCGGGCCAGACGGGCCTTGATGAAGGCCAGGTCGCGCTGCTGGAAGCCCGATTCGCGCTCGGCGTCCGCTTTCTGGCGCTCCAGCGACAAACGGTAGACGGTGCGCGCGCTTTTCAGCAGATCGCTGTTGGTGGCGACCGTCCAGGCGAACTCTTCTTCGCTGAGGGCCATGTCGCTGGCGATCGCCGCGTCCAGTTCGGCCAGCAGGGTAGCCGACACATTCGGCTGCTTGGCGTACCAGGCGCGGAATTCGGCATCCTGCACGTCCTTGATGGCGGCAATGTCCTTGCGCGCGAAACCGTCGAGCAAGCCCTGGGTTTTCTTCAGCACGTTGTTGATGCTTTTCACCACGCTCGCATAGCGCACCGCGGAGGCCGCGTCGCCCTGCGTCGCATCGGCCATCACGGCCAGGTCGGCTTGCAGTTCGGACACTTTCAGGGGGAAGGCCGTATCGCGCGCGAAGCGGATTTCCGCCGGCAGCTTGTAGCGGCTGGTGCGGCCGGGGTAGCCCGCCAGCAAGATGCCGTCGCCGGCTTTCAAGCCTTCGGCCGAGACCACCAGGAAGTCCTTCGATTTATACGGCACGTTGTCGGGCGACGGGTCGGCCGGACGGCCGTCCTTGCCCACGTAGGCGCGCAGGAACGAATAATCGCCCGTGTGGCGCGGCCATTCGTAGTTGTCGATGTCGCCGCCGAAGTTGCCGATCTTGTCCGATGGCGCGTACACCAGGCGCACGTCGCGTATCATCATCTGGCGGATGCGGTAGTACTCGAGGCCGCGGTGGAAGGCGGGCACGGAGCAGCGGTACATCTTGTCCGTTTCGCATTCGGCGATCAAGTCCTTGACGCGCTTTTCCACCGCTTCGTGGCGCGCGCGGCCGCTCATGTCGGCCGTCAAGCCTTTCAGTACGCGCTCGCTGACGTTCTCCACCTTGTCGGTCACATACACGAGGCTGTTCGGACCGCCCGGAAGCTCTGCGGCGCGCGTCTTGGCCAGAAAGCCGTTGGTGATGTAATTGTGTTCCGGCGTGGAATTGCGCTGCACGGCGCCATACGCGCAATGGTGGTTCGTCACCACCAGGCCCGCGTCGGAGACGAAAGCGGCCGAGCAGCCGCCCAGCGAGACGATGGCGCTCATCGGGTGCTTGCTCAGGTCGGCCAGTTTTTCCGCAGGAATTTCGATGCCGACCCGTTTCAGTTCGGCTTTCAGCTGTGGCAGCTGGTGTGGTTGCCACTGCCCTTCGTCGGCGTGTGCGCCGGCGAACGCCCCCAACAAGGCGACTGGTAAAACGATTGTCTTGAACAAGATATGCTCCTCCATAAAAAGCAGGCGAAAGTATAGCCTGTCCAAGGGGGCCGGGTCGGCAAAAAATTAACCCATTGCAATTTCCGTATCAGGCGGCCGGCCGCCCCGCTCCCGGCAAGGGAATCTGCAGGGACAAACGGCAACCGGCGCCCGAGGCCGGCATGCCCACCTCGAAGTGGCCGCCCAGCGCCGTCACGCGTTCGGCGATGCCGATCAGGCCAAAGCACTGCTTCTTGCGCTGCTGCTGCGGCGTGATGCCGATGCCGTTGTCGCTGATGACCACATACACGGCGCAGGCATCCGAACTGAGCTCGATCTCGACCTGGCTGGCCTGCGCATGGCGCATGACGTTGCTGAGCGCTTCCTGCACGATGCGGAACAGCACGATCTCGACCTGGCTGCCGATGGCGGCAAACAGGGCCTCGTCGCGTATCAGCAGGCGGCAAACGACGCCGCTGCGCTTGCGGAAGTCTCCCACCTGCCATTCGATGGCGGCCTGCAAGCCCAGGTCCAGCGCCATCGGGCGCAGCTCGTTCATAATGCCGCGCACGCTCTTGATAGTGGTGTCGACATTGCTGAGCACGGCGCCAACGCGCCGGTGCAGGCGCGGATGGGAACCTTCCGTGCGCGCGCTGAGCATGGAAATATCGATGCGCAGCGCCAGCAGGTTTTGCCCCAGTTCATCGTGGATATCGCGCGAAATGCGCTTGCGCTCGTCTTCCTTGGCCGTTTCCAGGTGCAGCGCCAGCTGGCGCAACTGCGCATGCGACTGGCGCAACGCGCCATCCATCAGCTTGCGCTCGGTAATGTCCGTGTGCGCCACCACCACGCGCAGCGGCCCTTCACCGAGGAAACGGCTGATCCTGGCCTGCGACCAGCGGGGGCCTGAGCGCGTGGTAAATTCATACTCGAGCGCAAACGTGTCGGCCGTGCCGGCAATCACGGCGCGGATGCCGGCGGACAGCTCGCGTCCGGCGCTGCGCTGCCAGCGCGGGTCCGTCTCGCAGAATTCCAGGTACTGCAGCGGCCGTGGCGTGTGCCCGACGAAGGCCAGGCACGCCTGGTTGGCATGCACGAGGCTGCCCGCCTGGTCCAGCACCAGCACCCGGTCCGTCAGCGAATCGATGGTGGCGTGAAAGAAGCGCTCGGCATCGCGCAAGGCTTCCTGTGCCCGCTCGCGCTGCTGCACTTCCAGCTGCAGATGCTGGTTGGCGCGCAGTAATTCGGCCGTGCGGTCGATGACGCGCTGGTCCAGTTCGCGGTGCAGTTCGCGCAAGTCCGCTTCGGCCAGCTTGCGTTCCGTGATATCGGAAAACACGCCGACAAAGTGGCTGATGCTGCCGTCCGGGCTGCGCATGGGCGTGATCGACAGCGATTCGACGAAGCGCTCGCCATTCTTGCGCCGGTTCACCAGTTCGCCATACCAGCTGCCATCCTGGTGCAGGCTGCGCCACATGGCTTCATAAAAATGCGGCAAATGCGTGCCGCCGCCGAGGAAGGACGGATCGCGCCCGATGGCTTCCTCCGCCTGGTAGCCGGTGATGGTGGTGAAGGCGGGATTGACGGAAATGATGCGGTTGCCGCTGTCCGTCACCAGCACGCCTTCGCGGATGCTGTCGAGGATGACGAAAGCGCGCCGCAAGGCCGATTCGCGCGCATGCTCGTCGCCCAAGTCCGTCACCAGCATGCGCGCCGTGGCGCTGGCCGCGTCGAAATTGGCCTCGATGCGCACCATGCCGCCCATGCCGCCCGCTTCGCCTTCGAACAGTTGCGCCTCGAGCACCTGGCGCGCGCCGCTGGCAAAGACGGCATCGAGAAAGCGGCGGAAGCTGCCTTGCGCCTGCGGCGCGACAAATTGCTCGAAGCGCCGCCCCAGCAGCTGGTTCTTGTCACGCTGCAACAAGCCGCAGGCCGCCACATTGACACGCGTGATGACGCCCTCGCGCGCCAGCGAAAAATAGCTGACGGGCGCCTGTTCATACAGCTGCGCATAACGGTCGCGGCTGCTTTCAAACTCATTCTTCAGCTGTTCCAGCTCGGCCAGGGCCGCACTCTGCATTTCCAGCTCGATCTGGCTGACCTGCAATTCATGCAGCTGGCGCATCACCTCTTCATTCGACTGCGGCGGCGCGATGGACTGACGCTGCAGCGCCGCCAATTGCTCGGCCTGCTCTCGCAACCTGGCCGGCCCGCACCCGTCGTCGAATGGTTCGCTCATGACGCGCTCTCTCCCGCTTTCCCGTCTGCCGCGGCGCCGGACTGGATTTGCCGCAACTGGGCTTCCAGCAGTTTCGACTCTGTAATGTTGATGAAGGTCACCACCACGCCATCGATCACATTTTCCACCGTGCGGTACGGCATGATGCGCACGTTGTACCAGCGCCCGTTCTTGGTTTCCACTTGCCGCTCGCAAAATACCAGGCTGCGGATCACTTCCAGCGCATCGTCTTCCAGGCCCGGATAATCGAGGTCGTTGACGATGTCGCTGAGCGGGCGGCGCAAGTCCGTCTGGATCAGCTTGTAGATTTGCGTGGCCGGCGCCGTGAAGCGGCGGATGCGCAGCTCGCTGTCGAGGAAAATGGTGGCGATATCGGTACTATTGAGCAGGTTTTTCATGTCGCTGTTGACCAGCGACAAATCATCGACCTTCGATTGCAGCTCGGCATTGACGGTGTACAACTCCTCATTGAGCGACTGCATCTCTTCCTTCGACGTCGTCAGCTCTTCGTTCGCCGATTGCAATTCTTCATTGGTCGACTGTAATTCCTCGTTGGCCGATTTGAGCTCTTCGCGCGAGGTCTGCATTTCGTCGCGCACGGCCTGGATTTCATTGCGCGCCTGGATCAACTGCTGCTCCAGCTCCAGCATCTTGGGACTCGACGAGCGGCCCCGGCGCGGCGTAGCCGCCAGCGGCACGCTGGCAAACGTGACGAAGACCATGCCGCAGAGCGCTTCGGGCTGACGCAAGGCTTCCGCCGTCAAGTCCACGCCCTGCGCCGGCCCTGCGTGATCCTTGAGCACCAGGCCTGTCAGGCGCACCAGGCTGTCGCTTTGCAGCGCCTGCGTGATCAGCCCCGCCAGCTCGTAGCGCAAGCCCTCGCGCGCCATCGCGTGGATATTCCAGTTGGCCTTGCCAGCCGCCGGTTCGAGGAAGGCGCCCGTGCGGCCGTTGATATACAGGATATCCCCCTCCTGGTTCAGCAGCACGGCCGCAGGCGAATATTTCTGGAGCAATAATTGCTCGACATGGGATTGGATTTTTCCGGGCATGCTGACGTCTCTCGTGTCGCTGGGGGGAGGAGGAGTGGCCGACGATACCTTCGTGGGAAAGTACGTCAGCAAGCGCTGGCGCGCCAGGTTGTCGAGGCGCCGGTACAGCCGGGTCGATGTGGTCAGCGGCGCGAACAGCTCGGAAAAATGTCCGGGCGTGTCGGCGCTGCCCAACAGTAAAACGCCATCGCGGTTCAAGGCGTAATGAAACAGGGGAATCAAGCGCTGTTGCAGCTTGGCATTAAGATAAATCAACAGGTTGCGGCAGCACAGGATATCGAGCTTGGTGAACGGTGGATCGGAAATGACATTTTGCTGGGCAAAGATGATCATGTTGCGGATCTCTTTCCTGACCAGGTAATCGCTCTTGTCCTGCATGAAAAACCGTTCCAGGCGCTCGGTCGACACTTCGCTGCTGATCGTTGGCGGAAAACGGCCCTGGCGCGCGCGGTCGATGGCGTCGGCCGACAGGTCGGTGGCAAAGATCTGCAGGCTGTATTTCGACGGCGGGTTGCTGCTGGCCACCACTTCATGGAAGACCATGGCCAGCGAATAGGCTTCCTCGCCCGTGGAACAGGCCGGTATCCAGGCCTTGAAGGCGCGCCCGTCCGGGTGGGCCGCCAGCATTTGCGGCACCACCACCATCTTCAGGTACTCCCACACCTTCGCGTCGCGGAAAAAATTCGTCACGCCGATCAGCAACTCCTTGAACAGCAGGTCGATTTCCGCAGGATTGTTGCGCAGATAGGGAATGTACTCTTCCATCGACGTCATCTGGTACAAGCTCATGCGGCGCTCGATGCGGCGCAGCACCGTATTGATCTTGTAGTCCGAGAAGCTGTTGCCCGTATGTTCGGACAGCAAGGCGACAATTTCCTGCAATGCATTGCGTCCGCTCGGCTCCTTGCCCGGCACCGCCAGGAAGCTGCTGCGAAACAGGTAACTGACGATCTTTTCCGGCATCTTGTCGGGAAAATCGACGAGGTCCACCGCGTCGGCGGAAATCGCGCTTTGCGGCATCATGTCGAACTTGGCCGTATCGGGATGCTGGGCCAGGGTCAGGCCACCGGCCTGCTTGATGGCCTGCAAGCCGCGCGTGCCGTCGCTGCCCATGCCGGACAGAATCACGCCCACGGCCAGTTCGCCCAGCTCGGCCGCCAGGCTTTCGAAAAAGGCATTGATGGGCAGGCGGTGTCCGCGCAGCTGCAGCGGCTCGCTGAGCACAAAGTGTCCCTTGGACAGGCCCAGGTCCGCATTGGACGGGATCACATAGATATGGTTCGGCTGCAGTGCGGCGCGCTGCGTGATTTCCGTGACGGGAATACTGGTGGCGCGCTGCAGCAGTTCCGGCAACATGGCTTTTTGTGTGGGATCCAGGTGCTGGATCACCACATAGGCGATGCCGCTCTGCGGCGACACATTCGTCAGGAAAGCGACAATCGGGTCGAGACCACCGGCCGACGCGCCGATGGCCACCACGGGAAAATCGATGGCGGCCACCTCATGCGCTGGAGCTTTGCTGTGTTTGCTGCGTGTCATCGTCGGCAAGAATGCAGCCACGGCACGTGCGCCAGGCTGGCGGATGGATAATCTTGCATTCTAGCACCCAAGATGCACGGGAAAACGCGAATTTGGCACAGGTTTTTCAGCCTGCGCCAGCCTGCCGCCTACTGCGCCTACTGCGCCTGCGGCACATGCCAGCCGCCGCCCAGCGACTGGATCAGGGCCACGGCCGTCGTCTGGCGGTCCGCCTGCGCCTGCACCAGCGAACGGCGCGCCGACAGGGCCGTCACTTGCGCCGTCACCACGTCCGTGTAGCCGACCTGGCCCGCGTTGTAGCGGTTCAGCATCTGCTGCTCCACCTGGTCGGCGGCGGACGACGCCTGCTGGCGCAAGGCCAGCTGCTCGGCCAGCGCGCGCGTGGCCGACAACTGGTCTTCCACGGCGCCAAAGGCACTCAATACCGTCTGGCGGTAGCGCGCCACGGCCGCCTCATGCCCCGCCTTGGCCGCGTCCACGCTGGCCGTGGTGGCGCCCGCGTTGAACAGCGTTTGCGCGGCCGACACGCCCAGCGACCACAGGCTCGACGATGCATTGAACAGGTCGCCCACACGGCTGGCACCGGAACCATACGATCCCGTCAAATTCAGGCTCGGATAGTAGGCGGAGCGGGCGATGCCGATCTGCTCGTTGGCCACGGCCACCCTGCGCTCGGCGGCCGCGATGTCGGGCCGGCGCTGCAGCAGGGTCGAGGGCACGCCCAGCGGCACCTCGGGCACGGTCAGGGTCCACGGCGCCACGGCCAGGCTGAAGTCGGACGGTGCTTTGCCCAGCAAAATCGCGATCGCGTGTTCCAGCTGCGCGCGCGCGCGCGTCTGGCTCGACAGGTCGATCTGCGCATTGGCCAGCTGCGTCTGCGCCTGCAGCAGGTCGGACCTGGCGGCGATGCCCGAGTTGAAACGGTTGCCGGTGATGTCGAGCACCCGCTTGTAGCCGTCGATCGTCGAATTGAGCAGCGCGATCTGCGCATCGCTCTGGCGCAGCGAAAAGTAATTGGTGGCCAGCTCGCCCTGCGCCGACAGGCGCGCCGCTGCCAGGTCCGCCGCGCTGGCGCTGGCGCTGGCATCGGCGCCCGTCACGCCGGCGCGCAAGCGGCCCCAGATATCCGGTTCCCACGAGGCGCCGATGGCGGCCTTGAAGTTGTTGTTCGTCTGCTGCTCGCCGCCGCCACCGGAGCGCGCGCCGCTGCCCGTCAGGTTCACGGTCGGGAACAGCGAGGCGCGCTGTTCGCGCACCAGCGCGCGCGCCTGCTCGTACGCGGCGATGGCGGCCGCCACGTTCTGGTTTGATATGTCGATGCCTTCGGCCAGCTGGTTCAGCTGCGCGTCGCCGAACAGGGTCCACCACGGGCCCCGCTCCAGCGTGTCGGCCGGCACGGCTGGCTGCCAGCCGGCCGCCTCCTTGAACGTTTGCGGCGCGGCGGCCGTCGGCGTTTCATACGCGGGACTGACGGCGCAGCCGGCCAGGAGAACTGCGGCCGCCGCCAATGCCAGCAGGTGGCGTGCGGGGACGGTCGATACGATAGGTTTTATTTGCTTCATGATTGTGTGCTCGGGTTATCTGGCCCAGGAATGCGGCTCAATTGCTGCTCGTCGGCGCTGCGCGTGCGCAGCTTGTCGAGCAGGATGTAGACCACCGGGGTGGTCAGCAATGTGAGTAACTGGCTGGCAATCAGGCCGCCGATGATGGCGACCCCCAAGGGCTGGCGTAGCTCGGACCCCTCGCCGAAACCGATCGCCAGCGGCAAGGCGCCAAGCGCCGCCGCCAGGGTGGTCATCAGAATGGGGCGGAAACGCAGCAAACATGCCTCGCGCACCGCTTCCACCGCTGTCAAGCCGCGCGAACGCTCGGCCTCCAGCGCGAAGTCGATGATCAATATAGCATTTTTCTTGACGATACCGATCAACAGGAACACGCCGATCAGGGCGATGATGGAAAACTCCATGCGGAACAGCAGCAGCGCCAGCACGGCGCCCACCCCCGCCGAGGGCAGGGTCGACAGCACGGTGATCGGGTGGATCAGGCTTTCGTACAGGATGCCCAGCACGATGTAGATCACCACGATGGCCGCCAGGATCAAGAGCGGCTGCTCCTTGTTGCTGTCCTGCGCGCTCTTCGCCGAACCCTGGAAGCTGCCGCGCACATTCACCGGCATGCCGATTTCCGACTCCGCCTGGGCCACGGCCGCCTGCCCGTCGCTGAGCGGATAACCGTCGGCCAGGTTGAACGACACGGTGGTGGCCAGCTCGCCGCCCTGGTGGTTGATCGACGTGGCCGTCGAGCTTTCCGCGAAGGTGCTGAACGAGGACAGCGGCACCATGTGCGCCAGGGTCGTGGACAGGGCCGAGCCGCTGGACGGATCGCGCGCGGCCGTCGTGTTCGACGTCGTCGCGGTGACCGCCGATGCGCTGGTGGCCACGGCTGCGCTGGTGGTCGTGGCAGTGCTGGCGGCAATCGACGCCGGCACATACACGGAGCGCAGCGCTTCCGGACTTTGCGCATAACGCGGCGCCACTTCCATGATCACGTGGTACTGGTTCAGCTCATCGTAGATGGTCGCCACCTGGCGCTGGCCGAAGCTGTTGTACAGCGCGTTGTCGATGTCGCGCACCTGCACGCCCAGCTGCGTGGCGCGGTCCTTGTCGATGGAAACAAAGGTTTCCACGCCGTTTTCCGCCTGGTCCGTATCGACGTCGATCAGGGCCGGCTGCAGCTTCATCTGGTCGGCCAGCTTCGCCGCCCATTTCTTCAGGTCCGCCTGGTTGTCGCTGATCAGGGTGTACTGGTAGGTCGAGTTGCTGGAGCGCCCGCCCATGCGCAAATCCTGCACGGGGTTGAGGAACAGGGAAATGCCCGTCACCTTGGCCAGCTGCGGACGCAGACGGGCAATCACGGCCTGGCCCTTGTCGGTGCGCTGCGACGCGGGTTTCAGGTCGATGAACATGAAGCCGCCCCCTGCCCGTCCGCCGCCCGTGAAGCCCACGACGGTGGCGACGGCCGGATCGTCCTTGATGATGTCGACCAGCTGGCGCAATTTACTCTGCATGGCCTGGAACGAGATGCTCTGGTCGGCGCGCATGCCGCCATTGATCTGGCCCGTATCCTGCTGCGGGAAAAAGCCCTTGGGCGCGGCCGCGAACAGATACACGTTCAGGCCGACGACGAACACGAGGATGGTCATCACCAGCGCGGCGCTGGACAGCGCCCAGTCCAGGCAGTGTTCATACACTTTCAGCATGCGCTCGAAACCGCGTTCGAACCAGCGCGCGACCAGGCCGGGCGGCTTGTGCTGCTCGCCGCTCTTCAGCAGCCAGGCGCACATCATCGGCGTGGTGGTCAATGAAATGACCAGCGAAATCATCACGGCGGCCGACAGGGTCACGGCAAATTCGCGGAACAAGCGCCCCACCTGCCCGCCCATGAACAGCAGCGGGATGAAGACGGCCACCAGCGACAGGCTGATCGACAGCACCGTAAAACCCACTTCGCGCGCGCCCAGCAGGGCCGCCTTGAAACGGTCCATGCCGGCCTCGATGTGGCGCTGCGTGTTTTCCAGCACCACGATGGCGTCGTCGACGACAAAGCCGGTGGCCACCGTCAACGCCATCAGCGACAGGTTGTTCAGGCTGAAACCCAGCATGTACATCACGCCGAAAGTGCCCAGCAAAGAGACGATGGTGGCCACGGCGGGGATGATGGTGGCGCGCACGCTGCGCAAAAAGGCGCTGACCACCAGCACGACGAGCACGATGGACAGGATCAAGGTGAATTCGATCTCGTGCAGGGACGAGCGGATGGAATTGGTGCTGTCGGATGCCACCTGCAGCTTGATGTCGCCGGGCAGCTGCGCCTGCAGTTGCGGCAGCAGCGCGCGCACGCCGTCGACCGTGGCGATGACGTTGGCGCCAGGCTGGCGCGTGATCAGCACGATGACGGCCGGGTCGCCGTTGAACAGGCCCAGGGTATTCGTATTTTCCACGCCGTCGACCACCTCGGCCACGTCGTCGAGACGGATGGCGGCGCCGTCGCGCCAGGCCACCACCAGGCTGCGGTAGTCGGCCGCGCTGCGCCCGCCCGAGGCCGTGCTGGCGCCCGAATAGATCTGCAGGCTGCGCGCGTCGCCGGAAATCGCCCCCTTGGGCCGGTTGGCGTTGGTGGCCTGGATGGCCGCGCGCACGTCTTCCATCGACACGGCATAGTGATTGAGCTGGTACGGCAGCAGTTCCACGCGCACGGCAGGCAGCGAGCCGCCGCCCAGTTCCACGTCGCCCACGCCTTTGACTTGCGCCACTTTCTGCTGCACCAGGTTCGACACGGCGTCGTAGATCTGGCCCGGCGTGCGCGTCTTTGACGTCAGCGCCAGGATGATCACGGGCGCGTCGGATGGATTGGCCTTGCGATACGTCGGATTGCTGCGCAGGGTGGCAGGCAAGTCCACGCGCGCGGCGGCAATGGCCGCCTGCACTTCGCGCGCGGCCGAATCGATCTTGCGGTTCAGGTCGAACTGCAGGTTGATGCGCGCCGAACCCGTGCCCGACGACGACGTCATCTCGTTCACGCCCGAGATCACGCCCAGGCGCCGCTCCAGCGGCGTGGCCACCGAGGTGGCCATGGTCTCAGGACTGGCGCCGGGCAGGCTGGCGCTGACGGAAATGGTCGGATAGTCGACCTGCGGCAGCGGCGAGACGGGCAGCACGAAGAAGGCGCCGATGCCCGCCAGCGCGATGCCGATGGTCAGCAGCACGGTGGCGATGGGGCGCTTGACGAACGGTTCGGACAGGTTCACGCGGCGCTCCCCGGCTGAGGATGGTCCCCGGGTTTATCCAGGTTCACCGCGCCGCCCGTCTTGCTGCCGAAACGGCGGCCCAGGCGGTCGAAGCCCAGGTAGATGACGGGCGTGGTAAACAGCGTCAGCACCTGGCTGACGATCAGGCCGCCGAAGATGGCCAGGCCCAGCGGACGGCGCAACTCGGCGCCCTCGCCCCAGCCCAGCATCAGCGGCACGGCCGCGAACAGGGCCGCCAGGGTCGTCATCAGGATCGGGCGGAAACGCAGCAGCGCCGCCTGGTGAATGGCTTCCTGCGGGCTTTTCCCTTCGTCGCGTTCGGCCTCGATGGCGAAGTCGATCATCATGATGGCGTTCTTCTTGACGATACCGATCAAGAGGATGATGCCGATGATGCCGATCACGCCCAGGTCCTGCCCGGAGATCATCAGCGCCAGCAAGGCGCCCACGCCGGCCGACGGCAGGGTCGACAAAATCGTCAGCGGGTGGATGTAGCTTTCATACAGCACGCCCAGCACGATGTAGACGCAGACGACGGCGGCCAAAATGAGCCACAGCTGGTTCGACAGCGAATTTTCATACGCGCCGGCCGCGCCGAGGAAGGTCAGTGTCACCGATGGCGGCAAGGCGATGTCCTTCGCCGCCTGGCGGATGGCGTCGACGGCGCTGCCCAGCGCCACGCCTTGCGTCGTGTCGAAGCCGAGTGTCGTGGCCGGGTACTGCGCCACGTGCGTGATCTGCAGCGGCGCCTGTTTTTCGCTGACGCTGGCAAACGCGGACAACGGCGTCGACTTGCCGGAACCCGTGCGCACCTGCAGTTCCGACAGGTCGGCCGGCGTGGTGACGATGCCGGGCTGCGCTTCGAGAATCACGCGGTACTGGTTGGTTTCCGTGAAAATGGTCGAGATAATGCGCTGGCCGAAGGCGTTGTACAGCGCGTCGTCGACGGTGGCCGTGGTCACCGACATGCGCGCGGCGCTGTCGCGGTCAATCGCCACGGTGACGGCGGCGCCCGTGGCGCCCGCGTCCGTGACGACATTGCGCAACTGCGATTGCTCGCGCATGCGCGCCGCCAGCTTGCCGGCCCACTCGGTGACGGTGGCCGTGTCGGCCCCTTCCAGCGAGACGCGGTACTGCGTCGGGCCCGACTCCGCATCGATGGTCAGATCCTGCGTCGGCTGCAGATACAGGGTCACGCCGGCCACCTTGGCCACGCGGTTGCGCAGGCGCTCCATGATCTCGTCCTGGCTGCCGCTGCGCGGGCGTTTCAGGTTGATCAGCATGCTGCCCGTGTGCAGCATGGTATTGTTGGCCGCATCGACGCCCACCAGGGAACTCAGGGTATCGACAGCGGGATCTTCCAGCAACGCGCTGGCGGCCGCCTGCTGCAAGGTGGCCATGCGCTCGTACGAGACGGCTTGCGAGGTTTCGATGCGCGCCTGCAGCTGGCCCGTGTCCTGCGTGGGGAACAGGCCTTTCGGGATGGTTATATACAGGATTACGGTCAGCAGCAAGGTGGCCAGGGCCACCAGCAAGGTCAGTCCCTGGCGTTTCAGCACCCACACCAGCGCATGGTCGTACTGATGGATGACCTTGTCGAGGAAAGCCTGGATGCGCTGGCCCGTGGCGCTGACTTTTTCATCGGCACGGCTTTTCAGCCAGCGCGCCGACATCATCGGCACCAGGGTCAGCGAGACCACGGCGGAAATCAGGATCGTGATGGCCAGGGTCATGGCGAATTCGCGGAACAAGCGGCCCACCACGTCGCCCATGAACAGCAAGGGAATCAGCACGGCGATCAGCGAGACCGTCAGCGAGATGATGGTAAAGCCGATCTGCGACGCGCCTTTCAGGGCCGCGGCCATCGGCGTCTCGCCCTCTTCGATGTAGCGGGCGATGTTTTCGATCATGACGATGGCGTCATCGACGACAAAACCGGTGGCGATGGTCAAGGCCATCAAGGAGAGGTTGTTCAGGCTGTAGCCGAGCAAATACATGACGCCGCAGGCGCCGATCAGCGAAATCGGCACGGACAGGCTGGCGATCACGGTGGCGCGCATGCTGTGCAGGAAGGCGAAGATCACCAGCACCACCAGCAGCACGGACAACAGCAGTTCCATTTCCACGTGTTCGACGGAGGCGCGGATGCCCGTGGTGCGGTCGCTCAGCACATCGAGCTTCATGGCCGCCGGCAGACTGGCCTGCAAGTCCGGCAGCAGGGCCTTGATGGCGTCGACCGTCTTGATGACGTTGGCGCCGGGCTGGCGCTGCACGTTCAAAATGATGGCCGGCCGCTTGCCCGACCAGGCGCCCAGGCGCGTGTTTTCCGCGCTGTCGACGACATTGGCCACGTCGGACAGGCGCACGGGCGCGCCATTTTTATAGGTGATGATCAGGCGCTTGTAGTCGTCCGCCGTCACCAGCTGGTCGTTGGCGTTGATGGTAAACGAACGCGTGGGACCGTCGAAACTGCCCTTCGCGCTGTTGACGTTGGCCGCCGCGATGGCGGTGCGCAGGCTGTCGAGGCCCAGGCCGTACGAGGCCAGCAATTTGGTGTCGCCCTGGATGCGCACGGCGGGACGCTGGCCGCCCGACAGCGAGACCAGGCCCACGCCGTTGACCTGGCTGATCTTCAGCGCCAGACGCGTATTGACGATGTTTTGCACCTGCGTCAGCGGCATCGTGTCCGACGTGATGGCCAGGGTCAGCACGGGCGCGTCGGCCGGGTTGATCTTCGCGTACACGGGCGGCGCCGGCAAGTCGGTCGGCAGCAGCGAGCCGCCCGCGTTGATGGCGGCCTGCACTTCCTGCTCGGCCACGTCCAGGGTCTGGCCCAGGGTGAATTGCAGGGTGATGAGGGAGACGCCGGCCGCGCTGGTGGAACTCATGCGCTGCAAGCCCGACATCTGCCCAAACTGGCGCTCCAGCGGCGCCGTGACGGTCTGCCCCATGACTTCGGGACTGGCGCCCGGATACAGGGTCTGCACCTGGATGGTGGGGAAGTCCACCTGCGGCAAGGCGGCCAGCGGCAGGAACTTGAAGCCGACCAGCCCTGCCAGCACAATGGCCAGCATCAGCAGCGCCGTGGCGACGGGGCGCTTGATGAACGGCGTCGATGGACTCATTGCGCAGCGCCCTTCGCTGGCGCCGTGGCCGGCGCGGAGGCGGAAGCGGATGCGGAAGCCGCCGCGCTGGCCGCGCCGTCAGCCTGCTGGCGACGGTGGCGGCGTTCGCCGTTCGCGCCCGTTGCGCCGCCCGCGCCTGCAGGCTTGTCGCCCGCCAGCGTGACTTTCGCGCCTTCCTTCAGGCGGTCGGCGCCTTCCGTGATGACTTGCTCTCCCGCTTCCAGGCCGGCGCGGATTTCCACCATGTCGGTAGTGGCCTGGCCGCGCGTGACCATGCGCACGGTGACGGTTTTATCCGCTTTCAGCACGTACACGAAGTCGCCATTATTGCTGTGGCGCAGGGCCGTCACGGGTACCAGCACGGCGCCCGTGATATTGCCCAGTTCCAGCCGTACGTTGACGAACTGGCTGGGGAACAGGGCCATCTTGTCGTTCGCGTAGCGGGCCTTGGCCCGCACGGTACCCGTCTGCACGTCGACCTGGTTGTCCAGCGCGCTCAAGCCGCCCTTGTCCAGCGTGTGCGTGCGCGTGCGGTCCAGCGCCAGCGCCGGCAGGGCCGAGCCGGCATTCAGGCGCTCCTGGATGGTCTGCACTTTATCCTGTGGCACGGAAAACTGCACGTCGATAGGCGACAGCTGCGTCACCACCACCACGCCGCCCGCGTCGCTGGTGCTGACCAGGTTGCCGATATCGACCACCTTCAGGCCTGCGCGGCCGCTGATCGGCGACACCACTTTTGTATAACCCAGGTTCAGCCTGGCCGTGCCTTCGGCGGCGCGGTCCGTCATGACGGTGCCTTCCAGCTGTTTCACCAGGGCGGCCTGCGTATCGACGTCCTGGCGCGCGATGGAATCCTGGCCCAGCAGGGTTTGATAGCGCTTCAGCGTCAGGCGCGCGTTTTCCAGCTGCGCTTCATCGCGCTGGCGCTGACCCGTGGCCTGCATCAGCGCCATCTCGAACTGCGCCGGGTCGATCTGCGCCACCACCTGGCCCGCCTTGACCATGCCGCCTTCCTTGAATTTCAGCTCCTTCAAAATACCCGACACTTGCGGGCGCACCGTCACGGTGGACGCGGCCGTCACCGTGCCCAGCGCATCGAGCACCACGGGCAGGTCGGATTTGACGGCCGTGGCCACGCCCACGGTGGTCGAAGGACCGCCACGCCGTCCGCCGGGGCCACCGGGACCGCCAGGACCGCCCATGCCGGGGCCGCCCGGGGCGCTGGCGCCGGAATGGGTCAGGTACCAGGCACCGCCCCCCAGCGCCGCCATCACGGCCAGCGCGATGACCGTGCCGACGATTTTCGAACGGCGGCTGCGCCGCGGGGTGTTGGGTGTTGTCTGCGAATCCATCGCTTATCCTTGTATATGCCGCTGGCACGGCGAGTCTGTGGCGCCGGCCGAGGTGGAACACACTCAGACCGGACGACCGTTTTTCGGGGTTGTTTCGGTACACAGCCGGGGGAGACAAGAGCTGAAAATCAGCTGAAAAAACATCGCTCCCTAGCATGAAACGACTCTAGCATAGTCATGTATCTGTTTCATTTCTACTTGAAACAATTACACACAGCCAGACTGGCATCGGAGGATCAGGAAGAGCGGCTGGCGTGCCTGCGCTGTGAGGGAACGGTGGAAAAATCAGGCTTGCGGGGCCTGGCGCCCCGGCGCCAGCGGTACGCGGGAGACTCGCAAGCAGATACAAACTCGCTACAAATCTCCCGCCATCGGCCTTGACCTGGCGCCACGCGGGTGCTCAGGCGGCGATGCTTTATCTGGGTCTACAAGGTCATGCCGAGGATGACATCCTGATAGTCGGTGCGGCCCACGCGGAAGGTGCGCCGTCCCACCTGCGCAAAGCCGCAGCGCGCATAGAACGCCAGCGCGTCGTGGTTTTCCGCGTACACGCCCAGCAGCACCCTTCCCGCCCCGCTGGCGCGCGCCTGGCTCAGCGCCGCCTGCATCAGGCGCTGACCCACGCGCTGGCCCTGGAAGCGGTGCAGCAGGTAGATGCGCTTGATTTCCAGGTCTTGCGGATGCGGGTCCGCCACCGGCAGGCTGGCGGGGCTGAGCACCAGGTAGCCGACGGGCGCGCCGCCGGGCGTGGCTTCGGCCAGCCACAGCCGCATGGCCGGCAGCGCCAGCCAGTCGCGATACAGCTGCGCGTCGTGCTGGCGCTGGCAATGGGCGATGACGTCGGCGCCATCGAGGATGCCGGCGAACGCTTCAAGAAAAGTCGATTGCCCCACCAGCGCCAGCGCCTGTTCATCGCCTTTGACGCAAGGGCGGATGGTGATCGCCGTTGGTCCGCTCATGTCGCTTGCCATGCGTTATCCCCTTTGTATGAGGTCGGACCCGGCGGGTCCGACCCCGGCCTTTTACCTTACTTGCCGCCCAAAGGCACCTCGCACAGGCAGTGCGTGAGGGCCATGAACGGCTTGTGCTCGCGCGTGATGCCCGACAGCCAGGAGAGGTCCTGCGCCATGCCCAGCGCCGCGTCGGCCGGCAAGCCCGTCGTGGCCAGGCCCAGTTTCACGTGCTCGCCCAGGCCCAGCGAGGCCATGGCCTTGGAGCCGAACATGCCGATCAAACGGTCGACGTTCGACGTTTCCTGCTCCAGGTAGGTCACGCGGTAGTCGCTGCCCAACTTGGCGCGCTTGGCGGCCGAGGCCAGCGCATCGCCATAGCTGCCGATGCGGTCGACCAGGTTGCGCTCTTTCGCCTGCAAGCCCGTCCAGACGCGGCCCTGCGCCACTTCATTGATCTTTTCCGGCGTCGTCTTGCGCGCCCTGGCGGCGAGGTTCAGAAAGTCGCCATACACGTGGTTGATCGAACCCTGGATCACTTGCGCGAAGCGGGGATCGAGCGGACGCAAGGGGTTGCCCGCGTCGGCCAGCCAGGTGGTCGGCGAACCGGCCGTGTGGATGCCGAGCTTTTCCACCACCTTGTCGGCCGTCGGCAGAATCGCGAACACGCCGATGGAACCGGTGATGGTGGCCGCGTCGGCGATCACTTCATCGGACGAGGTGCTGATCCAGTAACCGCCCGAAGCGGCCACGTTGCCCATCGAGACGACCACCGGTTTGCCGGCGGCGCGCGTCAGTTCCAGTTCGCGGCGGATCAATTCCGAGCCGAAGGCGCTGCCGCCCGGCGAATCGACGCGCAGCACGATGGCCTTGATCGATTTGTCTTCGCGTGCCTGGCGGATCAGACGCGAGGTGGACAGGCCGCCGATGGCGCCCGGTGGCGCGATGCCGTCGCCGATTTCACCGGAAGCGATGACCACGCCGACAGCGTCGCCGATGTGCACGGGGCGCAAACGCGCCAGGTAGTCCGTGTAATTGATCTGGCGGAAGTTCGTGCCTTCCGTATTTTTGGCGCCGCGCGCCATCATGAACTGGCGCAGTTCATCGCGCGTTTTCAGGCCGTCGACCAGCTTGCCATTGAGCGACAGCTTGCCCAGGTCGCCGCCAGCGGCCGTCATCAGCGCGGGCAAGTTGTCGATCGTTTGCATGATGGCGCCGGCCGGCAGCTTGCGCGCCTTTTCCACGTCCGTCGTGTAGGTGGTCCACAGGCCGTTGTTCAGGTAGCGGTCCGCTTCGGCCGCCGCTTCGGACGGGCCGTTGGCGATGAAAGGCTCGGCCGCGCTTTTATACGTGCCCACTTTCAGCAGGTTGACCGTCACGCCCACCTTGTCGAGCGCGTCGCGGTAGTAATTGCGGTAGCGGCCAAAGCCTTCCAGCATGACGCCACCCATCGGGTGCAGGAATACCTCGTCGGCCTTGGCCGCCACCAGGTACTGGCGCTGGTTGTAGCTCGAACCCCAGGCCGTGACTTTCTTGCCGGTGGCGCGGAAACGCTCCACGCCGGCCGCCACTTCACGCAGCGAAGCGAGGCCGCCGCCCTGCAACTCGTCGAGCAGGATCACCATGGAGCCGATGTTCTTGTCCTTGGCCGCCGTGTCGAGCACCGCCAGCACGTCGCGCAGCTGCACGTTTTTCTTGGCTTCGCCGCTGACATTGGCCAGCACCGCCTCGCGCACGCCGCCCGGGGCTTCCTCGACCAGCGGGCCTTGCAAGTCCAGCACCAGGGTGGTCTTGTCCGCCAGGGGCTTGGCGCCGCCGCCAAAGATGGCGATCAGGATGGCGATGACGATCAGCAGGAAAATCAGGTTGATGACCGCGCGGCGGGTGGCGTCCAGCGCGCGCCAGAATGCGCCAAAGCCGCGACGCAGCGGCGGGAAGGGGTTGAGTGACATTGATGCTCCGTGGGTTATGTACCTAAAGGAAACCAATATAACTGAAAACGGCTTGAATCGTCTTATTTTGACAACTGTATCTCGTCTTTGGCATGCACTGGCACAGGCGTGGAAATGAGGAACAGGCCCGCCAGCACCAGGGCGCCATTGATGATCAGCAGTTCCAGGCCGATGCGGTAATGTTCGAACAGCCGCGCCTGCTCCCCTTCGATCAGCGCGCACAGCAGCGGCCCCGCCACAGCCACCAGCGGTACCCAGCGGTCGCGTACGCCGCGCCGGCTCAGCAGGCCGAAGGCGAACAGGCCCAGCAGCGGACCATAGGTATAGCTGGCCAGCTTCAGGATCACGCCGATCATGCTGGGGTCGTCCAGCCACTTGAAGGCCATGATCAGGATCAAAAACAGGGCGGCAAAACCCAGGTGCACACGGCGGCGCCAGCGCATCTGCGCCGCCGCGCTCAACTCCGGCCTGCGCTGCACGCCCAAAATGTCGATGCAGAAGGTGGACGTGAGGGCCGTGAGCGCCCCATCCACGCTGGGAAACAGGGCGGAGATGAGGGCGATGAAGAAAATCAGTTGCACCACGGCGGGGAAGTGGCCGAGCACGACGGCGGGGAACAGTTTATCTCCCGTCGCCGTTACGCCGGCCAGCGGCGCGTACAGGTGCAGCAGTCCGCCCAAAAACAGGAACAGCAGCAGCACGCCAGTCAGCACGACGGTGAGACTCAGCATATTCTTTTGCGAGTCGCGCAAGGTGCGCACGGAAATGTTCTTTTGCATCATTTCCTGGTCCATGCCCGTCATGGCGATCGTGATGAACATGCCGGCGAGAATGTGCTTCCACACATAGGCGGGGCTGTCCGGGTCGACGGTGAAGATGCGCGTGAGGCCCTGCGCGCGCATGCGCTCGAGGCTGTCGATGAGCGACAGGTCCATGGCGCGCAATAAAAACACGCTGCAAATGACGAGGCCGGCCAGCATGCACGCCGTTTGCAGGGTGTCGGTCCAGACGATGGTCTTGACGCCGCCCTCGTAGGTGTAGAGCAGGATCAGCAGCAGCACGACGCCGGCCGTCAGCCAGAACGGCACGCCCAGGCTGTCGAGTATGGTGGCTTGCAGGATATTGACCACCAGATACAGCCGCGCCGTGGCGCCCAGCAGCCGCGAGACGATGAAAAACGCCGCCCCGCTCTGGTACGAGCGGCGTCCCAGGCGCAGTTCCAGGTAGCGGTAAATGGAGGTCAGCTGCAGCCGGTAGTACAGCGGCAGCAAAATGAAGGTGATGGCCAGGTAGCCGAGCACATAACCGATCATCAGCTGGATGTAGCCGAAACCGTTGCTGCCCACGGCGCCAGGCACGCTGATGAAGGTCACGCCCGTGAGCGTCGTGCCCACCATGCCGAAGGCCACCAGCATCCAGTTGCTGTCTTTGTTGCCGATGAAAAAACTGTCGTTGGTCGCATGGCGCGAGGTGCGCCATGCCACGCCCAGCAGGATCAAAAAATACGCGAGGACGACGGCAAACAGGATGGCTGGGGACATGGACGTTGCGCTGGCGGCAAAGAGGAACAGGGGCAGCAATATACAACAAAGCGTACAGCAATGCCCCCGGTCAATCAGGCCTCAGCAGCCGCTCGGTTTGACTTTCTCCACTTCCAGGCCGAACCACGGACGCAAGCGCGTGCCGACGACGTTGCCGAGGAAGGCGCAGACCAGCCACAGCCAGCCGTGCAGGCTGCCCGAGATGATGCCGCTGAAATACGCGCCGATATTGCAGCCGTAGGCCAGGCGCGCGCCGTAGCCGAGCAGCAAGCCGCCGACGACGGCGGCGATGACCGAGCGGCGCGGGATGCGCCACACGGGCGCGTAGCGGCCGGCCAAGGCCGCGGCCAGCATGGCGCCCAGCACGATGCCGATGTCCATCACGGACGTCTTGTCTTGCGTCAGCGGCGCGGCCAGCGCGGCCGCGTTGGCCTTGGTCGACCAGTAAGCCCAGCTGGCCGTGTCGATGCCGACCACCGATGCGGCCTTCGCGCCCCACAGGGCAAACGCGGACGTCACGCCCCACGGCTTGCCCGACAGCGCCAGGGTGATGAAATTGAGCACGACGAGCGCGACGGCGCCCGCCACCAGCGGCCAGGGGCCGTGCAGCCAGGGCGACGCCTGTGACGGGCGCAGCGGCGTGGCGACGAGCTTGCCATGGCGGCGCTTTTCCACCAGCACCGTGATGCCGGCGATCAATGCAAAAACGATCCAGTTCAGCGCCAGCGCGGGCACCAGGCCCAGGCTTGTGACGAGGGAAATGGGTTTCAATTGCGGCAACGCCGTCCAGAACGGCATGTGCGCCGTGCCGATCACGGAGCCGACGATGAAGGCGGCCAGGGTGATGAGCATGCGCGTACTGCCTCCACCGACTGTATATAAGGTGCCGGAAGCGCAACCGCCGCCCAGTTGCATGCCGATGCCGAAGATGAAGGCGCCGAAGATGACGGAAGTGCCGGCGGGAGACACCAGGCCCGCGACGGGCGTGCCGAACAGGGTGCCGGCCGACAGCGCAGGGAAAAACAGCGCCACGCCGACAGCCAGCATCAGCATTTGCGCGCGCAAGCCGTCGCCGCGGCCATCGGCGATGAAGACGCGCCAGGCGGACGTGAAACCGAACGCCGCGTGATACAGGGTGATGCCGAGCAAGGCGCCCACCACGTACAGCGCGGACTGGGTGGCGCCGACGGTTTGCGCCAGATACCACGCGCCCAGCACGATGAGCACAAGCGCAACGCCCAGCGGTTTCGGATTGATATCGGTGCGCAGGCGTAGCGGTGAAGTTGCTGTATCGGACATGAGGAGTATGGGCGAGAGAAAAGGAAACACCATTGTAAACCCTACTCTCGCGCATGCCAGCGACTTGCTTGCGGATCAAGCAGGCTTAATGCCCCACCGAATGGAGCGACTTTTCGCCGCCAGCACGCACGGGGATGGGATTGAGGCGGTCCATCCGGCCGCTCAGGGCCGTCAAGCCGAATGCGCCCAGCACGACGATGGCGCCGATCCAGCCCGTGTGCACCAGGCCCAGGTGTTCCACGATCAGGCCACCGCCCCAGGCGCCGCCGGCGATGCCCAGGTTGAAGGCGGCGATATTCAAGCCCGAAGCGACATCGACGGCACGAGGCGTAAAGTGTTCCGCCTGCTGCACCACATACACTTGTAATCCTGCAACATTACCGAAGGCCACGGCGCCCCACAGCAGCACGGTGATGACGACGAGTACGGGATGCGGCGCCGTGAAGGTCAACAGCAGCAAAACAAACGCCAGCAGCAAAAAGATCCGTTTCAGGGCGCTGACAGGGCCCTTCTTGTCGGCCAGCTTGCCGCCCCAGATATTGCCGAACGCCACGGAGACGCCATACACGAGCATCACCGCGCCCACGGCGCCGGCGCTGAATCCCGACACTTGCTGCAGGATGGGCGCCAGATATGTAAATGCGATGAAGGAGCCGCCATAGCCGACGGCCGTCATGGCGTACACCAGCAGCAGCCGGGGCTGGCCCAGCACCTGCACTTGCTGCAGCAGGGACGCCGGCTTGCTGTGGGCGATGGTCGACGGCACGTACAGCAGGCTGCCGACAAAGGCGACCAGTCCCAGCGCCGAGACGGCGAGGAAGGTTTCGCGCCAGCCGAAATGCTGGCCGATGAAGGTGCCCAGCGGCACGCCCGTCACCAGGGCCACGGTCAGGCCCGTAAACATGATGGCAATCGCGCTGGCCGCCTTGTCCTTCGGCACCAGCGAGGTGGCGATGGTCGAGCCGATGGAAAAGAACACGCCATGCGCCAGACCCGTCAGGATGCGGGCGATGACGAGGGTTTCGTAGCCGGGCGACTTCCAGGCCAGCAAATTGCCCAGGGTGAACAGGACCATCAGCGACAATAGCAAGGTTTTGCGCGGGATCTTGCCCGTCAGGGCCGTCAGCACGGGCGCACCGACGGCGACGCCCAGCGCATACAGGCTGACCAGCAGGCCGGCCGATGGCAGGTTGACGCCCAGGTCGGCGGCGATGGTGGGCAACAACCCGACAATGACAAACTCGGTGGTTCCGATGGCAAAGGCGCTGAGGGTCAGCGCGAGCAAGGCAATGGGCATGACAAACTCCGATAAATGATGTTGGCATGCAGTATCGGGCTTTTCTTTGTGGCGAAAAATACCTCCTCGGGCAGATGATATTTGCGCCATACTCAACAATATCGTGTTCTGCTACACTGCATCGATCAATTACGGAGCGGTCGCATGAATTCAGAAAAACTGGCGCTGCTGGTCACGCGCGAAATGCCATATGGGAAATATCAGGGACGCTTGCTGGCAGACTTGCCGGGACACTACCTGGGCTGGTTCGCGCGCGAGGGCTTCCCCTCGGGCGAACTGGGCAGTTTAATTGCGCTGATGTACGAGCTCGACCATAACGATTTGCGCGGCTTGCTTGACCCCTTGCGCACGCGCAAGTCGCCGTGGCGGCCGGGAGAATAAGACGGGACTTAAATCGCGCGTAGCTTCTTCGCCAGCATGGCGCTGAACTCGCCATTTTCCACGATCTTTTGCAGTTCGCTGGCGCCACCGATGAGCACGCCGTTGACAAAGACCATGGGGAACGTCGGCCAGCCCGTCCACATTTTCAGCGCATTGCGCCGGTGCCACTGGTTCAGATAGCTGCCGTATTGCAGGTACTGGTAGGGCGTGCCCAGCACGTCGAGGATCTTGCGCGCCTTGCGGGGAAACGGATTGAGCGCCATGCCGACGACGACCACCTGGTGCGCGGCGATGGCCGCCTGCACGTCGCGCACGATGTCCTGGTGCTTGCTGCCGATCAAGGGGCGGGCGGCGGGATGAATCTGGGCTTCGTCAAGGATGGCGCGGGTCATGAAAGTCCTGGGGTGAGTGGCACGTGGCGTGCGGGTCACGCATTGTGCCACGCGCAATGGCTGGCGTGCGCTACACTGCGCCTCTTCTCCCCCTTCGTTTGAATATATGCAAGCCATCCCTCCCCTGCCTGAATGGCGCCGCACCCGCCGCCTGATCGGCTCGCTTCTGCTGGCCGCCAGTTGCGCCAGCGCCCACGCCGCCGATCCCGGGCTTGAAAGCGACCTGATCCACGCGCTGCACCTGAAACAGGGCACGACAGCCAGGGTGGGCACCTCCGGCAAGGCCATCCGGGCCTACATGCGCGAAGGCTACCTTGGCCAGCACCCCGACCAGCGCGCCGATTACACCGATTACTATCTGCTCAAGAAGCCGGCAAGCTTCATGGGACATGAACTGGTGCTCATCGAGGAAGAATACATCACGCAATACATCGGCTGCTGCGTCAGCCCCGGCGCAGGCGTCATTGTCAAGGTGCTGGGCAGCACAAAGACGCTGCAAGCGTTCGCCCGCGCCCAGCGCTGCACCTTGCGCGACCCCGTCGATATCCGGCATGAACTGAACGAGGTTGCCATCAAGACCAGGATGCCCAAGGGCCATTACGCGTCCTTGAGCTGCCGCGAGCGCGATGCCGAGCGCGAGGAGCAGTAAGGCGTGGCATGGCCGCCCGGCATCCACGCTGCGCAAGTTCGGTATCGCGACCTCAAATGATCGCTGCCGTCGAATACGGTGACCGGGTGTGCCAGCCCAGGCTCGCATACAGTTTCAAGCCATCCTCGGTTGCCACCAGCACACGCCGCGCGCTGCCCGATCGCTGCCTGGCCGCCAGCGCGGCGATCAGCGCCCTCCCCAGCCCCTGGCGCCGATGTGCGGCTTCCGTGACGATCCGGTCAAAGACAAAGGCGCCGGCATGTTCCACGGCATGGCCGCTGGCGGCGACCGAGCCATCACCGGTCAGAATACGCGCCGTCGTGATTGCCTGCGACGTTGCGACGACAAGCCGGTATCCGGCCGGCAGAGATGGCGCCGGCAGACTGCCTTCATGGGTCATGAAAAAGCCGCCAGGCAGCAATTGCCACCGAGGCGGCAAAAGGCGCAGCAATTGCTCGCCGGTACCGCACATCTTGATGAGAATATGCGGACGGTGAATCGAGGCTGCCAACGTGCTGATGGCTGCAACAGGCCCCGAAAAAACGTAGCGTCGGATTTCGCCTGGCAAGCCCGTCTCGACGCGCCACCCGCCGTGATCGGGTACGGGCGGCGCCAGCCCGCGCGCAATCGAGCGTGCCGCCAGCCAGGCGGCAAGCAGGCCGGGATCGGCCAGATGCGCATTTTCCTGCTCCTCCATCTCACGCTCCCTCATTCGTCCCTGCTGTCCCTGCTGATTATGCCAGAGTGAAATCGGCGCCTACCCCAGCGGCACGTGCAAGCCCATCTTGAGGCAGGTCAAGGCCACCGAGGTGCGGTAGCGCCGGATATTGTCGTCGCCGCCGAACAGCCGCTCCGTCAGCGCCTCATATTCGGCCATGCTGCTGGCCGTGATGAGCAGCAGGTAGTCGGCCTCGCCCGTGATGCCGTAGCACTGCTGGATGGCAGGCTCGGCCATGATGCGCGCGCGCATGCCGGCCGTGCGCAGCGGGTGCTCGTCGTGCAGATGCACTTCCACCGTCAAGATCAGCGGGCGGCCCAGGCGACTCGCGTCGAGCACGGCCACTTCCTGACGGATCACCCCGCTTTCGCGCAGGCGGCGGATCCGGCGCTGCACGGCCGGCGCGGACAAATGCACGGCCTGGGCGATTTCGCGCTGCGAAGTCGTGTTATCGCGCTGCAAGATATCGAGGATGGCCAGGTCGAAGGCATCGAGGTCGGGAGAAGGCGTGAGCGAAAGTTGCGTCATGGAGGTCAAAATGCAGTACAAATATCGGATCAGACACAATAAACTTTCACCATCCCGATATCAAGCCATTTATCACCATGCCATTACGCCGCTATTCCTCCTTCATTCCCCTGCTCGCCATCCTCGGCTCCGTCACCTGCCTTGGACTGGGCACCTCGTGGGCCAAGCACAGCCTGTTCCCGCTGGTCGGTGCGCAGGGCACCACGGCCGTGCGCGTGGGCTTTTCCGCCCTGCTGCTGTTGCTGTTCTGGCGCCCGTGGCGCTGGCAGCTGAGCCGCGCCGACCTGCGCACGGTGGCCCTGTACGGCGGCGCGCTGGGTTTGACCAACCTGTGTTTTTATATGGCACTGCGTACGATTCCGTTCGGCATTGCCGTGGCGATCGAATTTTCCGGCCCGCTGGCCGTGGCGCTGCTGGCCTCGCGCCGGCCGGTCGATTTCGTCTGGGTGGCACTGGCCGTGGCGGGACTGGCGCTGCTGTTGCCGCTCGGCCACGACGTCAGCAATCTCGATCCCACGGGCGTGCTGTTCGCCCTGGGCGCCGCCGTCTGCTGGGCCTCGTACATCGTCTTCGGCAAGCGCGCCAGCCATTTGCATGCGGGTCACTCCGTGTCGCTGGGCCTGGCGATGGCCGCGCTGGTGGTGGTGCCCGTGGGCGTGATGCATAGCGGCGCCGCCCTGCTCTCGCCCGTCGTGCTGGGCGTGGGCCTGGGCGTGGCGCTCATTTCCAGCGCGATACCGATCTCGCTGGAAATGGTGGCCCTGAAGCGGCTGACGCCGCAAGCGTTCGGCATCATGAGCAGCATGGAACCGGCCGTGGCCGCCATGCTGGCCTTCATCCTGCTCGACGAGCGGCTGGGTGCCGGGCAGTAGCTGGCCATCGCCATGATCATGGCCGCGTCGATGGGCAGTTCCTATATGGCGCAGCGCCAGAAACGCAATGCGCCGTGCGCCGCCGTGCATACCTGAACCTCAGTGCGCGGCCGCCCCCGCCACAGGGGCAGCCAGGTTGCGGCGCGCCAGCCACGCCAGCGGCAGCAAGGCGAGCAGTGCGGCCGCCACGCCGGCCCACGGTGACGATGCCATCAGCTGGCGCGAAACCATCAGCGCACCGAGCATGGAGCCGAAGGAAATGCCCAGGTTAAACGCGGAAATGTTCAGGCCCGAGGCGAAATCGACGGCGTGCGGCGTGTAGCGCTCGGCCGTGGCCAGCATGCCCGCTTGCAGGGCGGGCGACAGGCCGAAGGCGAACACGCCCCAGACGAACAGCATCAGCGTCATCATCCATGGCGAGCTGATGCTCAGGGCCACACCCGCTTGCGTGACGGCCAGCAACAGCAGCATCACACGCAAGGCTTTTTGCCAGCCCCGGTGGCTGGTCAGGTAGCCGCCCGCCAGGTTGCCGGCAAAGGTGGCGATGCCGAACACGATCAGCAGCGCGCTGGCCATGGTGGCGGAAAAGCCCGTCACATCCGTGAGGATGGGCGTAATAAAAGTAAACGCGGCAAAGCTGCTGCCGAAACCGAACGTGGTCACCGCCATCATGGTCAGGATGGGGCCGCTGCCCAGCGCCGCCAGCTGCGTCATGGCCTTGCCACCCTTGCCCTGCTGCAAGCCGGCCGGCAGCCAGCGCGCCATGGCGCCCAGGCCCACGGCGGCCAGCACGACGACGGCAAAAAACGGCAAGCGCCAGCCCATCAAGTTGCCGAGGAAACTGCCGAGCGGCACGCCGATCACCATGGCCAGGGTCAGACCCGCAAACATCACGGAAATTGCCCTGCCCGCCTGCGCCTTGGCGACCAGGCTGGCGGCCACGGTGGCGCCGATGGCAAAGAAGGTGCCGTGCGCCACGGCCGTGATGACCCGTCCCGCCAGCAACCATGCAAACGTGTGCGACAAGGCGGCCAGCAAGTTGCCGGCGAGGAAAACGCTCATCAGCCCCAGCAAGGCCGCCTTGCGCGGCAGGCGCGACATCAGCAGCACCAGCAGCGGCGTGCCGATGGCCAGCGCCAGTGCATACAGGCTGACCAGCGAGCCCGCCGATTCGATGGAAATCCGCAACTCCTTCGCGATGGTGGGCAAGATGCCGACGACGATGAATTCGGTGACGCCGATGGCAAAGGCGCCGACGGCCAGCGCCAGCACGCCCGGTGGCATGGAACTGGCTGGAGGGGAAACAGGGCTTGCGGTGGTCATGATGGCTCCAACAATGGTTCAAGCCGGCCAGTGTATCGATGCAAACGCTTTTGATATAGACTCTAGTAATGGAAACACCTGTGAAATGGATTCAATAATGGCCAGGCAAGACATCAACCGCGCGTTCGAGATGGCCGTGTTTGTGGCCGTGGTGGAAACGGGGGCCTTTTCCGCCGCCGCGCGCCGCCTGGCCTTGACGCCGTCGGCCGTCAGCAAGCTCGTCAATCGCCTGGAAGCGCGGCTCGGTGCGCGCTTACTCCAGCGCAGCACGCGCCAGCTGCACACCACGCCCGAAGGCGACGCCTTTTTTATCCAGTGCAAGCGCATCCTCGACGATATCGACGGCGCCGAGCGCGAAGCATCGCAGGGCGCGGCGCCGCGCGGGCGCTTGCGCATCAACTGTTTCGTGCCGTTCGGCGTGCGCCATCTGCTGCCCATCCTGCCCGAGTTCGCGCAGCGCTATCCCGACATCGTGCTCGACGTGGTCGTCAGCGACGCCATCGTCGACTTGCTGGAAGACCGCACCGACATCGCCATCCGCACGGGCCAGCTGAAGGCATCGAACCTGGTGGCGCGCAAACTCGGTGAAGATGCGATGGTCGTGGTGGCGTCGCCGGCGTACGTGGCGCAGCACGGCCTGCCGCGCACGCCGCTGGAATTATCCGAACACAATTTGTTGGCCTTCAACTTCCGCTGCCAGAATGAAACCTGGCCCTTCCTCGACGGGAGCGGAGGAAGCATGCAGGTGGCGCCGCAAGGCAATACCTGCGTCAGCGATGGCGAAAGCATGCGCCAGCTGGTGCTGGCGGGCATGGGACTGGGACGCTTTTCGCGCCAGCACGTGCAGCGCGATATTGCACAAGGTCAATTGGTAGAGGTGCTGCAGGACTACAATCCGGGCGATCGCGAACTCGTGCACGCCGTCTTCGTGGGACCGGGCCAGCAAGTACCGGCCCGGGTGCGCGTGATGCTCGATTATCTGCTGGAAAAGGTGAAACTGGGCGAACCTTAAGCCAGCGCTTCGTTCAAACGCAAGCGTCGGCCTTCGTCGAGCATCACTTCGAATTCGGCCGCCGGCACGGCAGGACTGAACAGATAACCTTGCAGCTGGTCGCAACCGAGTTCGCGCAGGAAGCGCATCTGCTCGGCCGTTTCCACCCCTTCGGCGACGATTTCCTGGCGCAGCTGCTGCGCCATGGTGACGATGGCGCGGGCGATGGCGCAATCGTTTTCCTCGAACGGCAAGCCGATGACAAACGAGCGGTCGATTTTCAGTGTGCTGATGGGGAATTTTTTCAAATACGCCAGACTGGAATAGCCGGTGCCGAAGTCATCGAGCGCCAGCGCCAGGCCCATGGCCACCAGCTGGTTCATGATGTCGATCACCTTGTCGGCACCGCGCATCAGCAGGCTTTCCGTGATTTCCAGCATGATCTGGTCGGGCCGCACCTGGTAGCGCTCGAGCACGGCCGCTATGCGCGCCGGCAACTGTTCATCGAACTGGCGCGCCGACAGGTTGACGGCGATGGCCGGCATGTGCAGGCCACGGTCTTCCCAGCTGCGTATCTGGCGGCAAGCCTCGTCCAGCACCCAGGTGCCCAGTTCCAGAATCAAACTGGTTTCCTCGGCAACGGGGATGAAGACGCCGGGCGAAACCATGCCGCGCATCGGATGCTTCCAGCGCAGCAAGGCTTCCGCGCCCACGATGCGCCCGCTGGACAGGCTCACTTTCGGCTGGTAATGCAGTTCCAGCTCCTTGTCGCCCAGGGCCAGGCGCATTTCGCTTTCCAGGCGTAAATGTTCTTTGGCCCGCCGGTTCATGTCTTCGCGGTAAAACAGGAAGGTCGATTCGATGGTCTGCCCCGCCTTGGCCACGGCCACGTCGGCAAAGCGGAACAGGGCCGGCGCTTCCAGGCCGTCTTCCGGATACACGGTGATGCCGATGCTGGCGCCCACGTGCAGCGCGTGCGCATCGATATTGATCGGCGCCTCCAACAGGTTGAGCAGTTTTTGCGCCACGTTCGCCGCATGTTCGCGCTTTTCGATATGCAACAGCGCCACGACAAATTTACTGTTGTCGACCCGCGCCAGGATGTCCGCGTCGCGCAGGGCGCCACGGAACAGCTGGCCGATGGCGATCACCAGCTGGTCGCCCACTTCGTGGCCCAGCGTGTCGCTGATGGAACCGATGCGGCTGATATCGATGACCATCAGCGCGCCATGCGTGCCTTGCCGTTTCGCTTCGGTCAGGCCCTGGCCCACCAGCTGGTTCAGCAGGCAACGGTTGGGCAAGCCCGTCAGGCTGTCGTAATTGGCCATGCGCTGCATGCGCGCCTCGGCATCCTTGTGCACCGAGATATCGGAAAACAGGGAAAAAACATGGCTGATCTCGCCATACTCGTCGCGCACGACGCTGATGGTGACGTCTTGCGGGAACAGTTCGCCATTCTTGCGCTTGCCGATGATTTCGCCGCGCCAGGAGCCATGCCGCCGCATGGCGGCGCGCACCTTGGCGCGGAAGTCGGGGTCGTGCACGCCCGAGCGCAGCAAGTCCGGCGTGCGGCCGATGGATTCGGCCGGCGAATAGCCGGTGATGCGGGAAAACGAACTGTTGATCGAGACGATGCGCTCTTCCGCGTCCGTGATCAGCACGGCTTGCTCGCTGTCTTCGATGATGCGCGCGTGCAACCTCACCTTGTCCACGTCGGACAGCGGTTCGCTCATGGCCGACAGGCGCACCGCCATGCCGCAAGCCTTGCCCGCCTGATCGTGTATCACGTGGCGGTGCATGCGCAGCCACGTCACCATGCCCGACTTCTTGCGCCGACGCACATCGGTGGCCACATCGCCCTGCTTGAAATGCAGTTCCAGCACGCTCGCTTCCGCGTCGTCTTCCGGATACAAAAACAGGATGTGCTGGCCCAGCGCTTCCAGTTCGGAATAGCCGAACATCTGTTCGGCGCCATGGTTCCAGCCGATCAAAAAGCCATCGGGATCGATTTCCAGCAAGGCGTCGGGCGGCGCCACGCGCACCATGGGCCGGCTGGCGCCGCGCAGCCGCTCCAGCTCTTCCTGCAGCCGCGCCAGGGTGGCGGCCTGCTGCGGCCCCGCCTGTTCGCGGGCGTCCTGGGCCAGGCGCAGGCACAGCGCGACCTTCGCCTCAAACATGGCAACCCCGTGCGCGTGCCAGGTCAGGGGAACATATCAGGGGCGCTGCGGTATGTGTAATCATCAAAATCCCACTATGGGGCATGCAAGTCGGAGCAGAAAGACGGTCGAAATACTATGAATATGGTAACTTAAAAATGTTGGCATATGTCAACATTTTAAGACCTACGCCGAATGGCCCGGCAAATGCTGCGCCAGACGGGCAAACACATCCGGTTCGCGCATGCGCGCCATCCACCAGCGCAACGCGGCGCCATCCTCGCCCACCCGCCAGGCCAGGTAAAACGTTTCCGACGGTTTCGGCTCTTCCACAGCCTTTTCCACCAACTGGCCGCGCGCGATGGCGGCGCGCGCGCACGGTCCCGGCAGGAAGCCAAAGCCCAGCCCCAGCACCTGATAGTCGAACTTGACCTGCATGCTCGGCACGCTCAAGGCATCTTGCCCCAGCAGCAGCCCAACCGTGCGCGGCGCCATCTGGCGTGCCGAGTCGGCCACCACCACGGCCCGGTGCTGCTGCAGGTGGCCACGCGACAACGGTTCCGCCACCTGCGCCAGCGGATGCGCGGGCGCCACGGCAAAGACGAAGTCGAGCATGCCGATCGGCTGCGCGATATAGCCGCCACCGGCCGGACCGTCGCCGGGCGCGCCCACCAGCAAGTCGACCCGGCGGTCCAGCAACGCTTCCCAGGTGCCCGACAGGGTGTCCTGCGACAGGCGCAAGCGCGTCTGCTGCGCCACGTCATAAAAGGCGCGCACGTCGTCGGCCAGGGCCACGGCGGAAAACATGGAATCGATGCCGATGGACAATTCCGTTTCCCAGCCGGACGCCACCCGGCGCACGCGGTGTTCAAGGTCCTGCGCCGCCTTCAGCAGATAGCGGCCCTCTTTCAGCAATTCCTGGCCGGCCGCCGTCAGCATGATTTTCGGACCATTGCGCCGGAACACTTGCACGCCCAGGTCGTCTTCCAGCTTGGCCACCGTATAGGAAATGGTGGACGGCACTTTATGCAACTCCTTGCCGGCCGACGAGAACGATCCGCGGCGGTCGATGGCGTCGACGATTTGCAAGGCATCCAGGCTCAGTCTTAACATTCGATTTTTTCGATCATAGTTCGCAAGATTTTCCGTTTTTCTTTCTGGAGTGGACGGCCTATACTTGCTCCATCGTACAGCGAAGGGCAGCATCGGCGCCACGGCAACTGCCAGGCAACGCTCCTTCGAAATTATCGCACATTCATTGATAGAAACGGAGTCCACCATGTTACAGATTCGTCACAGCGAAGAACGCGGCGCCGCCAACCACGGCTGGCTCAATTCCCACCACAGCTTTTCCTTCGGCAGCTACCACGATCCGCTGCACATGGGTTTTGGCCCCTTGCTGGTGATCAATGAAGACCGCGTGACGCCAGGCCAGGGTTTCGGCACGCACGGCCACCGCGACATGGAAATCATTTCGTATGTGCTCGACGGCGCGCTCGAACACAAGGACAGCATGGGCACCGGTTCCGTGCTGCACTACGGCGATGTGCAGCGCATGAGTGCCGGCAGCGGCGTGCGCCACAGCGAGTTCAACCATTCAAACACGGAGGGCTTGCACTTCCTGCAGATCTGGATCCAGCCGAACGTGACGGGCATAGCGCCCAGCTATGAAGAGAAACATTTTACGCCGGAAAGCAAACGGGGCAAGCTGCGCCTGATCGCCTCGTCCGACGGGCGCCAGGGTTCCGTGCTGATCCACCAGGACGCGGCCATCTACGCCAGCATCCTGCAGGAAGGCGAGCAGGCCGAACATGCGCTGGACGAAGGCCGCATTGCCTATGTGCACCTGATCCGCGGCAGCCTGGTGGTCAACGGCACGCCCCTGAAAGCGGGCGACGCGCTGAAATTGACCCAAGAGGCCGCAGTGACGCTGACGCAGGCCGAGGATGCCGAAGTGCTCGTCTTCGATCTGCCTCGATAAGGGTCGCTGGCCCAACGGGGCTTCGGCAAGGCCAGCCATCTTGTAAAAGGCTGATCCGGCCGCAATTAGAGGGGGTTCACCAGGCATTCCAGCCTTCAAATCTCAGCCAGGGGAAATGGTTTCCCCTGCTTTTTGGTATGATGACAGGGCGCGCCGGCACCGCAGTGGTGTCGCGCGCCTTTTATTTTTGACAATTACCTATATGAGCACAACCATGCAAAGCGGCGCAGACCTCCTGGCGACAGGCGAATTGGATTACACGACTTCCTGCGCACTGCCGACGCCGTGGGCCCAGTTCACCTTGCACGCCTTTGTCGAACACGCCACGGGCAAGGAACACCTGGCCATGGTGCTGGGCGATGTCGGCAACGGCGAACCGGTCCTGGCGCGCGTGCATTCCGAGTGCCTGACGGGCGACGTGCTGTTTTCCCAGCGCTGCGATTGCGGCGCCCAGCTCGAAGGCGCCTTGAAACGCATCGCCGAGGAAGGCCGCGGCATTTTGCTGTACCTGCGCCAGGAAGGGCGCGGCATCGGCCTGATCAACAAGATCCGCGCCTATCGCCTGCAAGAGGCAGGCGCCGACACGGTGCAGGCGAATGAACAGCTGGGCTTCAAGGCCGACGCGCGCAACTACACCTTGTGCAAACCCATGTTTGCGCAATTCGGCATCAATAACCTGCGTTTGATGACGAACAACCCGCGCAAGATCGCCGCCATGGAAGCGCTGGGCATCACGGTGGCCGAACGGGTGCCGCTGCTGGTCAACCGCAACGCCTTCAACCAGCATTACCTGAACACCAAGCAAAGCAAGCTCGGTCACATGATGACGCCGGAAACGGCGCCGGCGCTGGAAGACGGCGCCCTGTAAACATTCCGGGCCGGCGCGCAGTAGCGCGCCCCCGCTGCGCTCCTGCTCACGCACAAAGGATGCATGAAATTATCTGACTTCGCCTTCTTGCTGGCCAGCCTGTGCGCTGCCACAGGCGCACACGCGGCTCCCCCCGCCAAGCCGCCACCGGCCACCGCCGCGCCCGCCGCCACCGAACATGCAACCTTGCCACCACCCTCATCCGCCGCGCAAAAGCTGTACACGGCCGCGCGCGCCGACATCCTGCAAGTGCGCGTGCTGCTGAAAAACGGCCGCACGCAATCATCGGTGGGCTCGGGCTTTTTGATCGGCACGGGCGACCTGGTGGTGAGCAACTATCACGTCGTGTCGCAATTCGCGCTCGACCCCGATACCTATGTGGGCGAATGGGTCGACACGAGTGGACAGCGGGGCAATGTGGAATTGCTGGCCGTCGACGTGCTGCACGACCTGGCCGTGCTACGCGTGAACCGCCACGGCACGGGCTTTTTCAAGATGCCGGAACCGCTGGCACCGCTGACTCAGGGCCAGTACCTGTATTCGATGGGCAATCCGCTGGACCTGGGCTTCGCCATTTCGGAAGGCTCGTACAACGGCGTCGTCACGCGCAGCTTCTACGACCAGCTGATGTTTACGGGGCCGATCAATGCCGGCATGAGCGGCGGCCCCAGCGTCACCGCGAACGGCGACGTGGCCGGCGTGAACGTCTCGAAACGCCTCGACGGAGAACTCGTCAGTTTTCTCGTGCCCGCCCGCTATGCGCAGCAATTGCTGGCCAAGGTGGCCCTGCAAGGCAAGGCGCCGAAAGACTTCAAGCCGCTGGTGACGGCGCAGCTGCTGGCGCACCAGGAAGTGATGCTGGCGCGCCTGCTCGACACGCCCCTGAGCCTGAAAGCCATGGGCCCGTATCGCGTGCCCGTGCGCGAGTCGGACCAGATGCGCTGCTGGGGCCGCTCCAACGTCAAGTCCGACAAGCCCTATATGCTCGACAACACCAGTTGCGCCATGGAATCGGCCATCTTCATTTCCGGCGCCCTGCAGACGGGGCAAGTGTCGATGCGCCACGAATTCCTGCGCAGCAGCGAACTGGGCGCGCTGCGCTTTTCCGAACTGGCCAGCACCTCGTTCAAGAATGAAAGTTTTGGCAGCTACAAGAGCGTGCACCTGACGGGTCCGCAATGCACCGAACAGTTCGTCAAGAACAAGGCCCTGCCCCTGCGCGCCGTGCTGTGCGTGCGCGCCTACCGCAAGTTTACGGGACTGTACGACTTCGCCCTGCTGGCCGCCAGCACCGACGAGCCACTCATGAGCCTGCAAAGCCGCATCGACGCGCGCGGCGTGTCCTACGCCAACGGCATGCGCGTCACGCGTACCTTCCTCGAAGCGCTGTCGCGGGAAAGCAGCCGCAAGCCATGAAGCCGCCTTATTACATCGAAATCCTCGCCGAGAATGGCGAAGTACAGCAGCGCCAGCGCATCGATTCCTTGCCGATCCGCATCGGCCGCGGCTACGACAACGACTTCATCCTCGACGACGCGCATACGGCCGCCCGCCACGCCATCGTCGAGGACGACGGCGCAGGCGGCCTGCTGCTGCGCGACCTGGGCAGCCAGAATGGCGTGATCCACCGGGGCCAACGGCAACTGCAAGTGGCCTTGAGCGGCAACAGCATCGTGCGCCTGGGCCACACGCGCCTGCGCGTGCGTGCCAGCGACCACCCGGTGGCGCCCGAACTGAGCGATACCACCAGGCACGACTGGGAAGGCTTGCGCCCCGCCGTCGCCGGCCTGGCCATGATCGGCGCCTCGGCCGCCTTCAGCAACTGGCTCAGTGATGCGGACGCCTTCGAGCCGATTTCCTACCTGATGATCATCGCCTACGCGCTGGCCGGCGGCCTCGTGTGGGCGTCGATCTGGGCCGTGGCGAACCGCCTGTTCGGCCATGTGGCGCGCTTCGGCCGCCACCTGTTCATCATCGGCTGCGGCTTGCTGGCCATGGAAGTGTGGGAACTGGGCAGCAATGTGGCGGCGTATGCGCTGTCGCTGGAAGTGCTGACGCGCTATGGGCGGCATCTGTTCATCGTCATCGTCTGCGTCATGATCTACTACCATTTGTGCACGATCAAACCCCGGCATCGGCGCCGCTTCGGCCTCGTTGCCCTCGTGCTGGCCATCCTCGGCTCGACTCTGATTTTGCTGAGCAACCTGCAGATCAGCGGCCGCCTGGCCGATGAGGCCTACATGTCGGCGATCTACCCGCCGGCCCTGCGTCTGAGCCCGAATCACACGACGGAGGCGTTCTTCCGCGATGCGGCCGGCCTGCAGCGCGCCGTCGACGCCGAGCGCGGCAAGGCGGCCAAGGGTGCCGACGAAGACGAAGACAGCGGCGATTAAGCGATCTGGAGCGCACATGCAAAAAGCCCGCCGCGTCCTTGCAGACGGGCGGGCTTTTTATCGCGCGCCCTCAGGCGCGAATGTCGGCGATCACACTTAGAACTTGGCTTGCTGCTTGCGGCGCGCCGTAAAGCCCAGCAGGCCCAGGCCGATCAGCAGCATGGCGTAGGTAGTCGGTTCCGGCACGGCCGAGACCAGGCCATCGGTGCTGGAAAAGCTGGTGAAATTGCTGTTGCCCGCCTTGAACTGCGCTTGCTGGCCACCATCGCAGCAGTTTTCCAGGCCATAGATGCTCAGGGTATGGTTGCCGGCCGCCAGCGAGCTCGAACCGCTGAGGAACTGGCTGCCATTGTTGTAGTTGCCTGCCCACCACATGTCGTTGCTCTTGAAGTCCAGCGCCACGCCGTCGAGGAACAGGGCGCCGCCCTTGCCGAAATCGACGCCGCTGCGGAAGCTCCAGGCGCCCGCATCGGTGGCGCTGACGCCAAAATTGATCACCGACTTGAAGGCGATGTTCGAACCATTGCCGAACAGGCTGCTATTCGTGACATTGTTGTAGCTGGCAATCGTCGTCGTGCCATAACCGGCACCCGGCGTAGCCACGGCGGTATTCACCACGGACTGGTAAGCGGCGGCGGAAGCTTGCGCGCTGGCGTTCGAGAAACCGGTGGACACGGTGATGGTGCTGGCGTTCGCGTGGGCAAACACACCGACGGCGATCAGGGACAGGGCGATTTTAGGCAAGTTCTTCATAATGGTATCCAATAAGTAAATATTCAGTGGGCGCGGCAGGCGGGCGCTGGCGCCGGTGCCGAACGCACGCTGCATTGAGGCGTTCCGGCATAGCGCAAGGCATTGCAAGCATGAGCGGTCGGGAGCGTAACTTCCGCGTAACAGCGCGGACTTGCGGCGTGCCATGGCGGCACTGCAAGCGTCCTGGAAAGGGGGCGGGTTCCCGGGACAAAGCCAGACGGTTGACGGGTCAGGTAAGACGTTGAAGCTATTCTATCTTAAATTTCACACAAGCAAAGTATTTTTCTTTTAACCACGAAAGATATTTTTATGGCAACTACTTTCCTGGCGAGTGAAAAGTGCCATGCGCCAAGCTGATGCCGGGGCTGCGCGCCCAGGCGGGCGGCGCGTGGCATGTCGCGGCGGCACCACAGACGGGGCCGCCACTGTCGCATGGCGCGCATTTCTTTTCGCATGCCGCTGCACCACGGGGCGAAACAGCATGGCAAAATGCATACATGCAGCTATCTGTCCGATGAGGGGGAAAGAGGAAATGGTCGACCTGGAAGAACTACGCTATCTGGCACTGTCGTTTCCCGACACCACCGAGGAAGAACACCACGACCGTCCAGCCTTCCGCGTGGGCGGGAAGATCTTTGCCACCCTGCCCGACGACGAGCACATCAACGTGCTGCTCGATGCGGAAGCGGCGCATATCGCCACCGTCATCACGCCGTCCGGCTGTCAAAAGCTGTGGTGGGGCGAACGTCTGGCTGGCATCACGGTGCGCCTGGCGGATGCCGAGCTGGACATGCTGGCCGCCGCCCTGACGGCCGCCTGGCGACGCAAGGCGTCCAGCGACCTGGCCAAGACCATCGCCCCGACCGGCTAAGTAACCCCCAATAAATTATTGTGATTTCTGACTGCCATAACCGGCGCTCTGCGGCGTTGCTCACTGCTAGCAGTGCCCGCACTGCGTCGCAGTGAGCGCCTTGCATAGCATCCGGTTCTGTTCGTCATAAATTCACACTAATTTCCCGAGGATTACTTAGTTACATCGGCCAATTGCGCAGCAGCAAGCCCACCATCTGCTGCAATTGCTCGCGCGATACGCCGGCCGCCGCCTGGATGGCCATGCCCTGCGACAAGGTCACGACAAAGCGCGCCTGCTGCTCGGGACAGGAATCGGGCGGCAAATCCCCCTCCTCCCTGGCGCGTCGCAAGCGGTCGCGCAATTTGATTTCACCGCGCAGCCGGCGCGCAAACAATTCATCGCGGATCGGCAAGGCATCATCGCTGCAGGCGAGCGCCGCATTGACGCCCATGCAGCCGTGCGGGCCGTCCGGCATGGTTTGCGCATCGACATACTGCGTCAGCAGGGCTTCCACCACCTGGCGCGCCGTCGGCTGTTCCAGCGCCGCATCGAAAAACCGCATGCGCGTGTCACTGTAGCGCTCGAGCGCCTTGTGGAACAGCTGCTCCTTGTTGCCGAAGACGGCATACAGGCTGGGCCGGTTCATGCCCATGGCTTTCGTCAATTCCGGCAGGGAACTGCCTTCATAGCCTTTTTCCCAGAACACTTTCATGGCGCAGTCGAGCGCTTCGTCCGCGTCGAAAGTGCGTGGCCGGCCCGTTTTCGCCTTGACCGCTGGCTCTTTTTTATCTTGTTTCATACCGTTCGGTAAAAAATTATTGACAACACTGTCTGCCTGCCCTGATTATATACCGACCGGTTAAAAACCTCCCGGCTTTTCAGGAACTTCACATGCAAACACTTTCCAACGCTACTGACGACGATACCACCGTGGCGCCGTGGCTGGCCGTCTTATCGGTCGGCATCGGCGCCTTCGCCCTCGTCACCTCCGAATTCCTGCCCGTCGGCCTGCTGCCCGCCATGGCCGCCGAACTGGCCATCAGCAAGGGCCAGGCGGGGCTGATGATCACCACGCCCGGCATCGTCGCCGCATTTGCCGCCATCTTCGTCACCGTCGGCTCGGGCCGCCTGGACCGCCGCATCGTGCTGCTGGCGCTCACCGCCCTGCTGGTCGCGTCGAACCTGCTGGTGGCGCTGGCGCCCTCGTATGCGTGGATACTGCTGGGCCGCGCCATGCTGGGCGTGGGCGTGGGCGGTTTCTGGGCCATCGGCAGCGCCATCGGCCCGCGCCTGGTGGCACCGCAACATGCGTCGCGCGCCATGTCCATCATCTTTGCCGGCGTTTCGCTGGGCACGGTGGCGGGCGTGCCGGCCGGCGCGCTGGTGGGCGAGCTGGTGGGCTGGCGCGTGGCTTTCGGCGCGGCCAGCGCCATTGCCGTGCTGGTCTTCCTCGGCCAGCTGTTGCTGCTGCCCAAGCTGCCGCCGACACAGGCCATCCGCCTGCGCCAGCTGCCGATGATCTTCGGCATCCGCAAGGCCAGGCTGGGTTTGATCGCCACGGCCATGCTGTTCACGGGACAGTTCGCCGCCTACACGTATATCGCGCCCTTCCTCACGCAGATTTCGCACCTGGCCGCCGGCACCGTCAGCGCCATGCTGCTGGTATATGGCGCTTCCGGCTTCATCGGCAACCTGCTGGGCGGCTGGGCCGCCGGCCGCTACGAACGGGCCGCGCTGATGCTGACGGGCGCCGTGCTGGGCCTGTCCACCCTGGCCCTGGCCGCGTTCGGCAGCCATTCGGTGACGGCGATGCTGCTGGTGGCCGTGTGGGGCTTCGGTTTCGGCGCCATGCCGATCGCCGTGCAAACGTGGATGTTCAAGGCCGCGCCACACTTGATGGAAGGCAGTAGCGCGCTATTTGTCGCCATCGTGCAAGTGTCGCTGGCGTCGGGCGCCTTGCTCGGCGGCATGGCTGTCGACCGACTGGGCGTATCCAGCGCGATGCTGGTGGGCGGCGTGTTCGCCCTCGGCTGCGCGCTGACGATCGCGCTCTTCGGCAAGCCGCAGGCCAGCGCCAAGGCCGGCGCGGCTTGCGCAGCGTCGTAGGTATCAGATGCGCCCGCGGCGAAATTCACCGAGGAATTTCGTCACTTCGGCCGGCGTCATCACCACATCCGCATCGCCGTGATACGCATACAGGAAGGGCGTGCCGCCCAGGCGGTCCGTCAGCTTGGCAAAGAGTAAAAAGCGGCTGCCCAGCGGATAGCGCTGCAGGTCGACCAGGCGGCGCGAGCACTGCACAGCCAGTTCCGGCGAAAACGCCTGGCCCGGCACGGGGCGGATTTCCACGCGGCCATGAATCGCGCGCGATTCGACGGCGACATGCCGGTATGCATAAGTATCACGGGCCATGCCGCCACCTTGAATGAAGTAAAGGCGCCATCTTAAGCGAAGTGGGCGCCGGCCGTGCTACCGCGGCACGATGCGCAGCAAACGCCCGTTGTCTTCATCCGTCAGCGCATACAGATAGCCATCCGGTCCCTGGCGCACGTCGCGCACGCGCGCGCCGATGGCCAGGCGGTCCTGCCCCGTCACCTTGCCGTTCGCATCGACGGCGATGCGGCGGATATCCTTGGCCGCCAGGCCGCCGCTGAAGATGCTGCCGCGCCAGGCGGCAATCTTGTCGCCCGTATAGACGGCCAGCCCGGACGGGGCCGGCGACGGCACCCAGGCCACGCTCGGGTTGATCATGCCCGGCACTTCATGCTTGCCGACGGGTTCATGCGTCGTGTAGTCGGCACCATAGCTTTGCAGGGGCCAGCCATAGTTGCCGCCCGCCACCACCAGGTTCAGCTCGTCGCCGCCGTACGGACCGTGCTCCGTGGCCCACACGCGGCCGGAAACGGGATCGAGCGCCAGTCCCTGCACGTTGCGGTGGCCATATGACCAGATTTCCGGCAAGGCGCCCTTGGCGGCCAGCGGATTGCCGGGCGCCGGTTTGCCCTCTTCCGTCAGACGCAGGATGGAGCCCTGGTGCGTGGCCAGGTTTTGCGCCTGCTCGCGCGCCAGGCGGTCTTTGACGCGCAGCGGCGGATTGCCGCCATCGGCCACGCTCATCAGCAAAGTGCCGTCCGGCAGCCACAGCAGGCGCGAACCGAAATGCTGGCCGCCGCTCTTGTCGGTGGCCACCTTGAACAGGGTCTCGATGCCCGTCACCTTCTTGCCATCGAACACGCCGCGCACCAGGGTCGTGCGGTTCGCGTCATTCGTGCCCGTCGATACCGTCATGTACACGCGCGGGTTCGGCTTGTTGGCATCCTGCGGATGCAGCACGATATCGAGCAAGCCGCCCTGCCCGCCCGTAAACACCTTGGGCATGCCTTCCAGCGCCACGTCCTCGAATTTCTTGCCATTCAGCAGATGCAAGGTCCCCTGCTTGCTGGTGACCAGCGCGCGGCCCTCGCCCAGCCAGGCGATGCCCCACGGCTGGCGCACGCCCTGCGCGACGGTCTCGGCCTTCCAGCCCTGTTTGGCGGCGGGCGGCTCGCCCGTGGCTTGCAGTTCGGCCCAGGCCGATGGCGCGGCCGTCAATGCCCATGCAAGCAAGATGCTGGTGCGGCGTAACTGGAACATGGCTACTCCTGTCGTTAATCGATCAATGGTTGGCGTCTCAGGCGCGCAGCAGCAAGGCCACGGCTTCGGCCGCGATGCCCTCTTCGCGGCCCAGGTAGCCCAGCTTTTCATTCGTCTTGGCCTTGATGTTGACCTGGCTCACATTCACGCCCAGGTCTTCGGCCACATTGGCGCACATGGCGGCGATGTGCGGCGCCATTTTCGGGCGCTGGGCGATGATGGTGGCGTCGATATTGCCGATGATATAACCGGTGGCTTGCACGCGGCGCACGGCTTCGCGCAGCAGGGTGCGCGAATCGGCGCCCTTGAATTGCGCGTCCGTGTCGGGGAAATGGCGGCCGATGTCGCCCAGGGCGGCGGCGCCGAAAATGGCGTCCGTAATCGCGTGCAGCAGCACGTCCGCGTCGGAGTGGCCAAGCAAGCCCAGGTGATGGGGGATTTTCACGCCGCCGATGATCAGGTCGCGGTGCTCCACCAGCGCGTGGCAGTCATAGCCCTGGCCGATGCGAAATGGGAGGTCGGGAGTCGTTGTGTGCATGCAAGTCTCTTGTAAGGTCATGAATTGGCCAAATACAGCTCGGCCGTGTGTATGTCGCGCGGCAAGGTTATCTTCAGGTTGCGCGGGTGGCCCTCAATGAGCCTGGGCGCCAGGCCCAGCGCTTCAACGGCGCTGGCGTCGTCCGTGATCGCTTGCGGGTCGGGCGCTTCGGACAAGGCCCGGTGCAGCAAGGCATAGCTGAACATCTGCGGCGTCTGCGCCAGCCATAGATGATCGCGCGGCACCGTCTGCGCCGACACATGCGCGGGGCCGGCCCGCTTGACGGTGTCGACCACGGGCAAGGCCAGCAAGCCGCCGGCCGGATGTGCACCGACTTCGGTAATGAGCTTGGCGATCAGCGCCGGTGTCAGACCGGGCCGCGCCGCATCGTGCACCAGCACCTGGTCATGGGCATCGATGCTGCCGTGCAGCGCCTGCAGGGCATTCAAGATGGTTTCCATGCGCGTGGCGCCGCCGCAGCGCAGCACCGATATGCCAAACCCTGCGCCTTGCCCGGGCACGACCGTGTCAATCACGCCATCCTCGGCGCTGACGACGATGTACGTATGCGCGATCAGGGGGCTGGCGAGAAAGGCGTCCACGGCGTGGCGCAGCATGGGTTTGCCGGCGATCGGCAAATACTGCTTGGGACTGCCCGCTCCCATGCGCGCGCCCACGCCGGCGGCGGGGATCAGCGCAAAATAGCGGGGGCGATTCGATGCTGCTGTCATGCGCTTCCTTGTCTTGTCACTGCTGGGCGGGCGCTACCTTGCCCGCCAATATGTTCTGGATTTCGCCCTTGCACGCCTTGCCCAGGCGCGCATATTCTTGCGGCGAATCGATGGCGGCCTGCAAGATTTCCACCTTGCGCATCTCGGCTTTGACGTATGGCAACCAACCCGTGTCGATCTCGCGCGCCAGCGCCGCCTTGGCCGTACCGCTGGGCGCGTACAGGGGCCGTGCCTCGAAACGCCTGGCCAGCGCCGCGCGCACCGTCTTTTCCACGCGCGGCAAGTGGTCCATATAGGTCTTCATGTGCCGCAGTTCATGCGCGAGTATCTCATCATACGCGCAGCTGCCGGGGGCGAACTCGCGGCCGATATAGATCACCACGGGAGCGTAGTTGAGCTTGACGGAAATCTGCGGCGCCACGCATTCATAGCCGCTGGCAGGATCTTGCAGCATGGGTCCGGCCAGGCCGATTTGCACTTGCGACTCGGTCTTCGTCAGACCCAGCACCCAGGTATTCGCCCGCGCCGTGCCCTTCATGACGGTCAGCGCCTTGTACGGCAGATGCGTATCGATGCTGTAGCCGTTCTGTTGTGCCGTCAGCACGGACACCGTCTTGCTGATCGTATCTTCGCAGCGCACCTGGAACGGCGTGCGCGCCTGCGCCTGCGCACCCAGGGTGGCACCGGCAAGCAGCAGGAAAAGAGCGATGCGCATGCGCAGGATCAAGACGGCTGCCAGGCGCCGCTGGTGATCTTGTCGAGCCAAAAGATGCCGATGACGGTCTTCACATCCGTGATGGTGCCATCCTTGACCCAGTCGAGCAGCTGCGGCACGGTGGCCGTAAACGTTTCCAGGAATTCGCCCTCGTCGAGCTGGCGTTCGCCGGCGACCAGACCGCGCGCCAAAAATAGTTCCAGGTGCTCGTCGGAATAGGCGATGGCGTTATGGATGGTGGAAACGAATTGCCAGTCGCTGGCCGTGTAGCCCGTCTCTTCCAGCAACTCGCGCTGGGCGCACGCCAGGTGCGATTCTCCCGCATCGATCTTGCCGGCCGGGAATTCAATGAAGACCCTGTCCAGCGGATAGCGGTACTGGCGCTCCATCAGCACGGTGCCATCGTCGAGCAGCGGCAGGATGACGACGGCGCCCGGGTGCAGGATGAATTCGCGCGCCGTGATCTTGCCGTCCGGCAGAGCGACGCGGTCGCGCTGTACGCGCAAGAAGCCGCCTTGGTAGACGAGCTCGCCGTCCACTTTGGTTTCAGTTAAATTCATATCCATGTGTTCTGTATCCATACGTTGATTATGCTCAATAAAAAAAAACGGCGCCAGAGGCGCCGCTTTCGGTCGATGGGCTAGCGCCGCTTGCGCAGGTAGCGTCCGACAAAGCCGGGGAAGGCCAGCACCAGGAACAGGCAGCCCGTGATGGCATAGAACTCCCACGTCTGCGGGAAACCGTTGCCGATGCGCGCTTCCAGCGCGAACGCCACGGCGCCGACGATGAAGTACAGAATCACCATCTCCAGCAGGCGCAGCGCCAGCGGCTTGCGCCAGCCTTTGTCCCCGTCTGCCTGCGCCGCCTTTTTCAGGGGCACGGCGGCAAACAGTTTCTCATTCAAGAAAGGCAGGTTGGCGCCCAGGATGGCCAAGGCGATCACCAACCAGCTCGAGGCGGTGACATCCATCGGTCAGGACGCCAAAGTCTTGGTGATGGCGGTCGCGCAGGCAGCCAGGATGCTGTTAGGCATCACACCGAGGGCCAGGACGAACACGCCGTTCAGGGCCAGCACGACGCGCATGTCGCCATGCACGACCAGCGCGTTGCTGTCCGTCGGCTCGTCGAACCACATCATTTTCACGACGCGCAGGTAGTAGAAGGCACCGATCAGCGAGAATAGCACGGCAGCGATGGTCAGCCACAGCTGGCCCGTGGCCAGCACGGAGGCCAGCACCGAGTACTTGGCCATGAAGCCCATCAGCGGCGGCACGCCGGCCAGCGAGAACATGAACAGGGTCATCACCAGTGCGAAGATCGGGCTGCGTTTGCCCAGGCCCTTGAAGTCGGCCAGTTCTTCTGCTTCGAAACCATTACGTGCCAGCAACATGATCACGCCAAAGGTACCCAGGGTGGTGAACACGTAGGTGATCACGTAGTACATCGAGGCACCGTAGGCGGTGGCTGCGCCAGCCGCGTTCAGGGTGTTGTTCGGTGCGTCCACGGTGCCCGACAGCAGGCCCAGCAGCACGAAGCCCATTTGCGCGATGGTCGAGTACGCCAGCATGCGCTTCAGGTTCGTTTGCGCGATGGCGGTAAAGTTACCGATAGCCAGCGACATCACGGCCAGTACCAGCAGCATTTGCTGCCAGTCATGCGCCATCGGCAGCAAGCCCTCGCCCAGCAAACGCAGGGTGATGGCAAACGCGGCCAGTTTCGGCGCGCCGCCCAGCAGCAAGGTCACGGCCGTTGGCGAACCTTGATACACGTCAGGCACCCACATATGGAATGGCACGACGCCCAGTTTGAAGGCCAGGCCGGCTACCAGGAACACCAGGCCGAAGACCATGATGGTGCCGTTGGTCTTGCCGTTTTCCAGCGCCACACGCAGTTCGCCCAGGTCCAGCGTGCCGGACGCGCCGTACAGCATCGAGATACCGTACAACATGAAACCGGAAGCCAGCGCGCCCAGGATGAAGTATTTCATGGCCGCTTCCGTGGCCTTGGCATTGTCACGACGCAAGGCGATCAGTGCGTACAGCGACAGCGACATCAGTTCCAGACCCAGGTAGATGATCAGGAAGTTGTTGGCCGAGATCATGATCATCTGGCCCAGCAGTGCAAACAGGGCCAGCACGTAGAACTCGCCGCCCAGGTTACCCGACAGCATGCTGCGGTCGGTGGCATAGGCACGCGAGTAGATCAGGGTCAGCGCCACGGCGCCGTACGAGAACAGTTTCAGCAGCTGCGACATCGGGTCCGACACGAACATGTTATGGAACGTGTAGACGGTGGTGCCCGCGTTGAAGTCGCCCACGGTCAGCAAGGCGCAGCCGGCCAGGGTCAGCAAGGACAGCGCATAGGTGATCGAACGCTTCGCCGCAGGCAAGAACATATCGATCAGCAAGAGCGCCGACGTGGCGATCAGCAGAAAGATTTCCGCGTACAGCGGTACCAGATTAGGTGCATTAGTCATGTTATCGGTCTTCTATTTAAGGCAACTTGCTGATGGCGACATGCTGCAGCAGGTCGGCAACCGAAGTTTGCATCGTGTCGGTGAACGGGGCTGGGTACAGACCCATCACGAGCACGGCGATGGCCAGCACAGCAAGCATGAAAAATTCACGTTTGTTAATGTCGGTCAGTTCGGCCACATGCTTGTTCTTGATCTTGCCGAACACCACGCGCTTGGCCATCCACAGCGAGTACGCCGCGCCCCAGATCAGTGCCGTTGCAGCCAGCAGACCGATCCAGAAGTTGTATTGCACCGCGCCCAGGATCACCATGAACTCGCCGACGAAGCCGGACGTCGCTGGCAGACCGCAGTTGGCCATCGAGAACAGCACGAACAAGGCGGCAAATTTCGGCATGCGGTTCACGACGCCGCCGTAGTCGGCGATGTTGCGGGTATGCATGCGGTCATACAGCACGCCGATGCACAGGAACATCGCAGCGGAGATGAAACCGTGCGAGACCATCTGCACGATACCGCCCTGCACCGAGATGTCGTTGAACATGAAGAAGCCCAGGGTCACAAAACCCATGTGCGCGATCGACGAATAGGCGACCAGTTTTTTCATGTCGGTTTGCACCAGGGCAACCAGACCGATGTAGATGACGGCGATCAGCGACAAGGCGATCATGAAACCCGACAGGTAGTGGCTGGCGTCCGGCGTGATCGGCAGCGAAAAACGCAGGAAACCATACGCGCCCAGTTTCAGCATGATGGCGGCCAGCACGGCGGAACCGCCCGTCGGCGCTTCCACGTGGACGTCCGGCAACCACGTGTGGACCGGGAACATCGGCACTTTCACGGCAAACGCCATCAGGAAGGCCAGGAAGATGAAGATCTGCTCGTTCATCGTCAGCTTGAACGCATGCCAGGCCAGGATGTCGAAGGTGCCCGACACATTGCGCAGGTAGATGATGGCAACCAGGGTCAGCAGCGAACCGAAGAAGGTGTACAGGAAGAACTTGAACGACGCGTACACGCGGTTCGAACCACCCCAGATACCGATGATGATGAACATCGGAATCAGGGTTGCTTCAAAGAAGAAGTAGAACAGCAAGCCGTCCAGCGCGCAGAACACGCCGATCATCAGGCCCGACAGGATCAGGAAGGCACCCATGTACTGGGCGACGCGCTTCTCGATCACTTGCCAGGCCGAAATGACGACGATGACCGTGATGAAGGCCGTCAGTGGAATGAACCACAGCGACAGGCCATCGATACCCAGCGAGTACCAGATATTGAAAGTTTCAATCCACGGTGCTTTTTCGACGAATTGCATGCCGTGTGCGGCGTTGTCGAAATGCTGGATCAGCGGCAAGGTGCACAGCATGCTGAGCACGGCGCCAGCCAGCGACAGCCAGCGGGTAAAGCCCGCTTTGCTGTCACGGCCAAGAGCCAGGACCAGGACGCCGCAAATGATCGGCACCCAGATCGACAGACTCAGGTAAGGAGGTAGTGTAGAAATCGTAGACTGCATCATGGTTCTCAGTATTCTTTTATCAGGTCAGCTTACTTAGCGGGCCAGAATGGCAGGAAATAGATCAGGAAGCCCAGCACGCCCAGGATCATCACGAATGCATAGTGATAGATGTAGCCGGTCTGCAAGCCTCGCGACAGCGAGGACAGCCAGGCGACAACCTTGGCGCTGCCATTGACGACGAAACCGTCGATCAGCTTCTTGTCACCGAAGTTCCACAGGCCATTACCCAGCAAACGGGCACCGCCGGCGAACACGACTTCATTGAACTTGTCCAGGTAGTACTTGTTGTCCAGCAGGGTGTGGATCGCGTGGAACTTGGCAAAGAACCAGGCCGGTACACGCGGGTTGACCATGTAGCAGTAGTAGGCTGCCACCACGCCGGACAATGCCAGCCAGAACGGTGCCGTCGACAGGCCGTGGATCGCCATCGCCATTGCGCCGTGGAATTCATGCGACAACTCTTCCATTGCCGGATGGTTTTCGCCCACAAAAATCACGCCCTTGAAGAAATCGCCATGCAGCATCGGGCCGATCGTCAGGTAACCGATCAGCAGCGACGGGATCGCCAGCATCACCAGCGGGAACCACACGACGAATGGGGATTCATGCGGCTTCTGGCCAGGTTCCAGACCGTGGTGCGCGTGGTCGTCTTCGTCTTCTTCATCGTGCGCGTCCGAATCATGCTTGGCCGCAGGCGCGTGATGGTCGTCATGGCCGTGGGCATGCGCCTGACCGAAACGTTCCTTGCCGTGGAAGACGAGGAAATACATGCGGAACGAGTAGAAGGCGGTGACGAACACGCCAGCCAGCACGGCGAACTGGGCAAAGCCAGCACCCCAGATGTGCGTCGCTTCGACGGCTTCGATGATGCTGTCTTTCGAGTAGAAACCCGAGAACAGCGGCGTGCCGATCAGGGCCAGCGAACCGACCAGTGACGTGATCCAGGTGATCGGCATGTACTTGCGCAGGCCACCCATGTTGCGGATATCCTGATCGTGGTGCATACCGATGATGACGGAACCGGCGCCCAGGAACAGCAGTGCCTTGAAGAAGGCGTGCGTCATCAGGTGGAACACGGCCACCGAGTACGCGGACGAACCGAGCGCGACGGTCATGTAGCCGAGCTGCGACAGGGTCGAGTAAGCGACCACGCGCTTGATGTCGTTCTGGATGATGCCCAAAAAGCCCATGAACAGCGCCGTGATGGAACCGATCACCAGGATGAAGGACAGTGCCGTGTCGGACAGTTCGAACAGCGGCGACATGCGCGAGACCATGAAGATACCGGCCGTCACCATCGTCGCGGCGTGAATCAGTGCCGAGATCGGGGTAGGACCTTCCATCGAGTCAGGCAGCCACACGTGCAGCGGGAACTGCGCCGATTTGCCCATCGCGCCGATGAACAGGCAGATGCAGGCAACGGTCAGCAGGGCCCAGTCGGTACCTGGCAGGGTCAGCACGGACAAGGCTTCCTTCTTGGCGAAGATTTCCTGGTAGTCCAGCGATTGACCATAGGCCAGCAGCAGGCCGATGCCCAGGATGAAGCCGAAGTCGCCCACGCGGTTGACGAGGAAAGCCTTCATGTTGGCCACGATGGCCGTCGGACGCTGGTACCAGAAACCGATCAGCAGGTAAGAGACCAGGCCCACGGCTTCCCAACCGAAGAACAGTTGCAGGAAGTTGTTGGCCATGACCAGCATCAGCATCGAGAACGTGAACAGCGAGATGTAGGCGAAGAAGCGGTTGTAGCCTTCGTCGTCCTTCATGTAGCCGATCGTGTAGATGTGCACCATCAGGGAAACGAAGGTGACCACGCACATCATCATCGCCGACAGCGAATCGATCTGGAAGCCCACTTCCATCTTCAGGGTGCCGATCGTCATCCAGTTATAGATCGTGCCATTGAATGTCGCGCCATCCATCACTGCCAGCAGTGTCTGCACGGACAGGATGAACGCAATCAGTACGCCCAGGATCGTCGCGGTATGCGACGTCTTGCGTCCGACCAAATTACCCAGGAACTGGGTGCCAAGCAAACCTGCAATCGCGGCACCGGCCAGCGGCGCCAGCGGTACGGCAAGAAGGAGGTTAGGGTTGAGGAGTTGCCCCGCCATGATGAACCTTAATCGTTATTATTCGAGAGATCGAGTCTGAAAAACATCAGCCTTTGAGGCTGTCCAGGTCTTCGACGTTGATGGTATCCAGATTACGGAACATCACCACCAGAATAGCCAGACCGATAGCCGACTCAGCGGCGGCAACCGTCAGGATGAAGAAAACGAAGATCTGACCGGCCGCGTCGCCCATGAAATGGGAGAACGCGATGAAATTCATATTCACCGCCAGCAGCATCAATTCGATTGCCATCAGCAATACGATGATGTTCTTGCGGTTCAGGAAAATACCGACGATCGAGATTGCGAACAGGATCGCGCCCAGGACCAGAAAATGTGTGAGCGATAATGTCATGGTGCCTCCTTAACTTCCGGCTCAGCCGCAGGACGCTCGACGACCGCGTCCATCTTGATGATCTTCAGGCGGTCGTTGCGCTTGACGCGTACCGCATCGCCTGGAGCAAAATGCTTGGTGTCCTTGCGTTTGCGCAGGGTCAGTGCGACCGCGGCGACGATGGCCACCAGCAGCACGACGGCGGCGATCTCAAAGGCGAACACATATTCCGTGTAGATCAGCAAGCCCAGTTCCTTGGTGCCGCCCAGGTTGACGTTCACCGGAGCGATGCTAGGCGTAAAGTTGCGGAAACCGTGCCACAGGACGGCGGCCATTTCCAGCACGATGATCACGCCCACCGTCACCGACAATGGCAGGTAGCCCCAGAAACCTTCGCGCATGCGGTCGATATTGATATCGAGCATCATGACGACGAAGAGGAACAGCACCATCACGGCGCCGACATACACCAATACCAGCACGATGGCCAGGAATTCAGCTTGCAGCAGCATCCAGATGCCCGCTGCGGAAAAGAAGGACAGTACCAGGAACAGTACTGCGTGGACCGGATTACGGGCCGTGATGACGCGCGTCGCTGCCAGAATCAAGATCAGCGCGAAGGCGTAAAACAAAATTGTTTTAAAGTCCATAAAAAACCCAATAGACGTACAGATGAACGAGGGGCGCGCCGCAGCTTTGGGGCTGCGGCGCATCCATCAGCGATAAGGTGCGTCGGCGGCGCGCGCAGCGGCGATGTCATTTTCATAACGATCACCCACGGCCAGCAACATCTCTTTCGTGTAATACAAATCCCCGCGTTTCTCGCCGTGGTATTCCAGGATTTGCGTCTCGACGATCGAATCGACCGGGCAGGACTCTTCGCAGAAACCGCAGAAGATGCACTTGGTCAAGTCGATATCGTAACGCGTGGTGCGGCGCGAACCGTCGTCACGCTGTTCCGATTCGATCGTGATGGCCATCGCCGGGCAAACCGCTTCGCACAGTTTGCAGGCGATGCAACGTTCCTCGCCGTTCGGGTAGCGGCGCAGCGCGTGCAAGCCACGGAAACGCGGCGAGATCGGTGTCTTCTCTTCCGGGAATTGCACCGTGATCTTGCGCGAAAACATGTACTTGCCTGTCAACGCCATGCCCTTGATCAGCTCGCCCAACAACAGGCTGCTGAGGAAATCTTTTACCTTATCCATTCGTATGCACTCTCTTACTTCCAAATATTCCAGGATGTCTGCATCCAGGCAGCGACGAAGACCAGGTAGACCAGCGTCAACGGGATAAACACTTTCCAGCCGAGGCGCATGATCTGGTCATAACGATAGCGTGGGAAAGTACCACGGACCCAGATGAACACCGACACGATGAAGAAGGTCTTGGCGAACAGCCAGAAGAAGCCGCCGAAACCACCCCAGAACTCAAGGAAAGCAAATGGTGCGGACCAGCCACCGAGGAACATGATCGAAGCCAGCGCGCCGATCAGGATCATGTTGGCGTATTCGGCCAGCATGAACATGGCGTAGGCCATGCCCGAGTACTCGACCATGTGGCCAGCGACGATCTCCGACTCGCCTTCGACGACGTCGAACGGGTGACGGTTGGCTTCAGCCAGGCCCGACACCAGGTAGATGACGAACATCGGCAGCAGCGGCAGCCAGTTCCACGACATGAAGTTCACGCCCTTGTCGGCGAAGTAGCCGATTTGCTGGCCGCCGACGATGTCGATGAAGTTCAGGCTGCCCGAGACCATCAGCACGATGACCATCACGAAGCCCATCGGGATTTCATACGAAATCATCTGTGCCGAAGCGCGCATGGCGCCCATGAACGAGTACTTCGAGTTCGAGGCCCAGCCGGCGATGATGATGCCGTAGACTTCCATCGAGGTAATCGCCAGCAGCAGCAGCAAGCCCGCGTTGACGTTGGCCAGCACGGCTTGCGGACCGAACGGCACGACCGACCAGGCGGCCAGGGCCGGCATGATGGTCATGATCGGGCCGATCACGAACAGGCCCTTGGCGGCCTTGGCCGGGATGATGATCTCTTTGAACAAGAGTTTCAGCGCATCGGCGATCGGTTGCAGCAAGCCCAATGGGCCCACGCGGTTCGGGCCGACACGGATCTGGATCCAGCCGATCAGCTTGCGTTCCCACAGGGTGGCGTAAGCAACCAGGCCCATCAGCGGCAACAGCACGCACAGGATCTTGATCAGGGTCCAGAAGAACGGCCAGGAGCCGCCCAGCAAATCCTGGCCGGTACTGTTGATGACGTTTACAAATTCAGGCAGAGCCATCAGATTTTCCCCTCTGCTGTTTCAACTGTGATGTCACCGAACATGCCGCCCAGGGTAGCCGTCGAGGCATGCGCCGCCGACACTTTGACCACATTGGCTGGCAGGCCGGCGTGAAGTGCCGCCACCAGGATGGCGCTGCCGGAGCCTTGCGCCACTTTGACCTTGTCGCCCGCCTTGATGCCCAGCTTTTCAGCCAGCGCCAGGGACAGGTGCGCTTGCGGCGCGGCGCCATCGACCGTGCGCAGCAGCGGTTCGGAACGGCGTACCAGCGCGTCGGCGAAGTAGATCGGCACGTCGGCGATGCGTTGCAGCGCAGGCGATGCCGGTGCGTACGCAGCCGCTTCCGGTGCGTTCCTGGCGATGTTGTTCAGCTGTGCCGACAGATCGGTCACGCCGGCGCCGAACGCTTCGTCGCGGATCGCTTCGGAGGTGTCGTAGTCGAAACCGGCCAGGCCCAGGATGTTGCCCAGGACGCGCAGCACTTTCCAGGCTGGGCGGGTATCGGCCAGCGGTTTCACGGTACCGTTGAAACTTTGCGCGCGGCCTTCGCAGTTGACGAAGGTGCCCGAGGTTTCAGCGAACGGGGCGATCGGCAGCAAGACGTCGGCGTACTCCATGCCGTGCTTGAAGGCGGACATCGCCACGACCATGTCGGCGCCATCCAGGGCGGCGCGCGCCGCCTGTGGATTGGCGGCATCGAGTTCCGGCTCGGCGTGCAGCAGCACGTAGGCTTTTTTCGGCACGGCAAAGGCAGCTTGCACGTTCGCGCGCGGCTTGGCGACCAGGTGCGCGCCAACCGTGTTGGCCGCTTCCGTCAGGTAACCGAGCTTGGCGCCCGTCTGTTCGGCGATCCATTGCGCGACAGCATGCAGTTGCGACGCTTGCGGGTGTTGCGTTGCCGCGTTACCCAGCAAAATCGCGCCATGGTCGCCGGCCATCAGGCTGGCGGCGATGGCGACGGCCACGTCCGAAGCAACAACCGTTTCAAAACCGTTTGGCGCGGCGATTTCTTTGGCTTTGGCAACAGCGACGAGCACTTCCGACAAGGCCGCCAGCCAATCATTCGGCGCGACAATCATCTTGTTGGCGATGGTGATCAGTTGATCATCGTCAGAGGCGTGCAGGATCGACAGCTTGGCGCCGCCCTTGACGGACGCGCGCAGACGCGTGGCCAGCAACGGGTGATCCTTGCGCAGGAACGAGCCGATGACGAAGGCGCGCTTGATCTGGCCAAATTCGCTGATCGGCATGCCCAGCCATGGTTTCACATTGGCGTCGAGCGCGAAGTCGGTCTGGCGCAGGCGGAAGTCGACGTTCTCGGAACCGAGGCCGTGGGCGACTTTTTGCAGCAGGACCAGCTCTTCGACGGTCGAATGCGGGGTGGCCAGCGCGGCGATGGCGTCAGCGCCATGCTCGTGCTTGATGTTTTTCAAACCGTGCGCCACGTATTCCAGCGCCGTCTGCCAATCGACTTCTTTCCACTCGTTGCCTTGTTTCAGCATCGGGGAAGTCAGGCGTTCGGCGCTGTCCAGCGCTTCGTACGAGAAACGGTCCTTGTCCGAGATCCAGCACTCGTTGACGGCTTCGTTTTCCAGCGGCAATACGCGCTTGACCTTGCCAGCTTTCACTTGCACGATCAGGTTCGAACCGAGGCCGTCATGCGGGCTGACCGATTTGCGGCGCGACAGTTCCCACGTACGGGCGCTGTAGCGGAACGGCTTCGAGGTCAGTGCGCCGACCGGGCACAGGTCGATCATGTTGCCCGACAGTTCGGAGTCGACCGTCTGGCCGACAAACGACACGATTTCCGAGTGTTCGCCGCGGCCGATCATGCCCAGCTCCATCACGCCGGCCACTTCCTGGCCAAAGCGCACGCAGCGGGTGCACTGGATGCAGCGCGACATCTCTTGCATGGAGACCAGCGGACCGGCTTCCTTCGGCTGCACCACGCGCTTGTCTTCCTTGTAGCGCGATTCGCTCTTGCCGTAACCGACTGCCAAGTCTTGCAACTGGCATTCGCCGCCCTGATCGCAGATAGGGCAATCGAGCGGGTGGTTAATCAGCAAGAATTCCATGACCGACTTTTGCGCCTGCACAGCTTTATCGCTGGCGGAGCGCACGATCATGCCGGCACTGACCGGGGTCGCGCAAGCGGGCAAAGGCTTCGGAGCCTTTTCCACTTCGACCAGGCACATGCGGCAGTTCGCTGCGATCGACAATTTCTTGTGATAGCAGAAGTGCGGAATGTAGGTTCCCAATTTGTTGGCGGCGTCCATCACCATGCTACCAGCAGGGACTTCGACTTTTTTGCCGTCTATTTCGATTTCAACCATGGTGATCGTTACCTGACGCAGCTTAGATATATGCGGGCACTAAGCAATGCTTGTGCTCGATATGATATTCAAATTCTTCACGGAAATTCTTAATGAAGGCCCGTACCGGCATGGCAGCCGCATCGCCCAGCGCGCAAATCGTGCGGCCCTGGATGTTGTCGGCGATCGAGTTGAGCATGTCCAGGTCGTCTGGACGACCCTGCCCCTGCTCGATGCGGTGCACCATGCGGTACATCCAGCCTGTGCCTTCACGGCAAGGCGTACACTGGCCGCACGATTCTTCAAAGTAGAAGTAGGACAGGCGTTCCAGCGCCTTTACCATGCAGCGTGTTTCGTCCATCACGATGATGGCGCCCGAACCCAACATCGAACCGGCTTTCGCGATCGAGTCATAGTCCAGGTCGGTCTGCATCATGATGTCGCCGCGGATCACCGGCGCGGACGAGCCGCCAGGGATCACGGCCTTGATCTTTTTGCCACCGCGCATGCCACCTGCCAGTTCCAGCAGGGTGGCGAACGGCGTGCCGAGCGGCACTTCGTAGTTGCCCGGCAATTCCACATCACCCGAGATCGAGAAGATCTTCGAACCGCCATTGTTCGGCTTGCCCATCGCCAGGTATTTCTCTGGACCGATGTTCAGCACGAATGGCACGGCCGCGAAGGTTTCCGTGTTGTTGATCGTCGTCGGCTTGCCGTACAGGCCAAACGAGGCGGGGAAAGGCGGCTTGAAGCGCGGCTGGCCTTTCTTGCCTTCCAGCGATTCGAGCAGGGCCGTTTCTTCGCCGCAGATGTAGGCGCCATAACCATGGTGCGCATGCAACTGGAACGAGAACTCGCTGCCCATGATCTTGTCGCCCAGGAAACCGGCGGCGCGCGCCTCTTCCAGCGCTTCTTCGAAACGGGCGTACTCGGCCCAGATTTCGCCGTGGATATAGTTATAGCCGACGGTGATGCCCATCGCATAAGCGCCAATGGCCATGCCTTCGATCAGCGCATGGGGATTGTAACGAATGATGTCGCGGTCCTTGAAAGTACCCGGTTCGCCTTCATCTGTATTGCAGACGAGGTATTTTTGACCCGGGAACTGGCGCGGCATGAAGCTCCACTTCAAGCCGGTAGGAAAACCCGCGCCGCCACGGCCGCGCAAGGACGAAGCCTTGAGGTCGGCGATGATCTGTTCCGGCGTGATTTTCTCTTCCAGGATACGCCGCAGCGCGCTATAGCCGCCGCGGTTCACATAATCTTGCAAATGCCAGTTCTTGCCATCCAGATCCTTCAGGATCAATGGATCGATATGGCGGTTGTGGAGTGACGTCATTTCTTGAGTTCCTCCAGCATGGCGTCGATTTTCTCGTTCGACATCCAGCTGCACATGGTTTTATTACTGACCAGCAAGACCGGCGCATCGCCGCAAGCACCCATGCACTCGCCTTCAACCAGCGTGAACTGGCCGTCTGCGGTGGTTTCGCGGAAATCGATACCGAGTTTCTGCTTCAGGTACTCTGCGGCGCGCACGCCGCCCGACAGGGCGCATGGCAGGTTGGTGCACACGGTGATCTTGTGCTTGCCCACGGGTTTCACGTTGTACATATTGTAGAACGTGGCCACTTCCTGCACGGCGATCGCCGGCATGCCGATGTAATCGGCCAGTTCCTTCATGGTGTCCGGCGCCAGCCAGCCCAGTTCATCCTGGGCATGAGCCAGCGCGGCCATGACGGCCGACTGACGCTGGTCGGCCGGGTACTTGGCCAGCTCGCGGTCAATTTTCTTATAGCATTGCTCTGATAACAACATACTTTTTGCCTCTTAGCGGTCAATACTGCCGAACACGATATCTTGCGTCCCGATGATGGTCACGGCGTCGGCAAGCATGTGCCCACGCGCCATCTCGTCGAGCGACTGCAAGTGGGCGTAGTCTGGCGCGCGCAGTTTCATGCGGTACGGCTTGTTGGCGCCATCGGACACCAGGTACACGCCGAACTCGCCCTTCGGATGTTCCACGGCGCTGTAGGCCTCGCCTGGCGGCACGTGGAAACCTTCCGTGAACAGCTTGAAGTGGTGAATCAAGGATTCCATGTTGGTCTTCATGTCGACGCGGCCCGGAGGCGCCACCTTGCGGTTGCTGGTCATGACAGGACCTTCATTGTTGCGCAGCCACTCCACGCATTGCTTGATGATGCGGTTCGACTGGCGCAACTCTTCCACGCGGACCAGGTAGCGGTCGTAGCAATCGCCGTTGGTGCCGATAGGAATGTCGAAATCCATCAGGTCGTACACTTCGTACGGCTGTTTCTTGCGCAAGTCCCACTGCACGCCCGAGCCGCGCAGCATGGCGCCCGTAAAGCCCATGGCCAGCGCATCTTCCGGCGAGACCACGCCGATGCCGACGGTACGCTGTTTCCAGATACGGTTGTCGGTCAGCAACGTTTCGTACTCGTCCACGGAATTCGGGAAACGGCGCGCGAAGTCTTCGATGAAGTCCAGCAGGGAACCCTGGCGGTTTTCATTCAGCCTGGAAATCGCCTTGGCGTTGCGGATGATCGACGCCTTATGCTGCGGCATCGAATCCGGCAAGTCGCGGTACACGCCGCCCGGACGGTAGTAGGCCGCGTGCATGCGCGCGCCCGAGACTGCCTCGTAGGCGTCGAACAAGTCTTCGCGGTCGCGGAAGCAATACAGGAACGGGCCCATGGCGCCAACGTCCAGCGCGTGGGTGCCGAGCCACATCAGGTGATTCAGGATGCGCGTCATCTCGTCGAACATGACGCGGATGTATTGCGCGCGCAGCGGCACTTCCAGACCCAGCATCTTTTCGATGGCCATCACGTACGCGTGTTCATTGCACATCATCGACACATAGTCGAGACGATCCATGTACGGCACGGATTGCAGGTAGGTCTTCTGTTCGGCCAGCTTTTCGGTGGCGCGGTGCAGCAGGCCGATATGCGGGTCGGCACGCTGGATGACTTCGCCATCCATCTCCAGCACCAGGCGCAGCACACCGTGCGCGGCCGGATGCTGTGGCCCAAAGTTCAGGGTGTAGTTTTTAATCTCAGCCATTATTTCATCCCGTAATGTTCTTCGCGGATCACGCGCGGCACGTTTTCCCGCGGCTCGATCGTCACGGGCTGGTAAATCACGCGCTTTTGTTCCGGATCGTAACGCATCTCGACATAGCCGGAGACGGGGAAATCCTTGCGGAACGGATGGCCGATGAAACCGTAGTCGGTCAGCAGGCGGCGCAAGTCGTTGTGGCCTTCGAAGAGGATGCCCAGCAGGTCGAACGCTTCGCGCTCATACCAGTTGACGGCACGCCAGATGTTCACCACGGACGGCAGCAGCGGCATGTCGTCGTCCGGCGCGAACACGCGCACGCGCACGCGCCAGTTGTGCTTGACCGACAGCAAGTGCGAGACGGCCGCGAAACGCAGGCCATCCCAGCTACCGTCGCCATAGGTCGAGTAGTCGACGCCGCACAGGTCGAGCAGCTGCTCGAAATGCAGGCTCGGATCGTCGCGCAAGGTCTGCATCACGGCCAGGTAGTCCTCGGCCTTGACGACCAGGGTGACTTCGCCCAGTGCAACCGTCGTGCTAACGCGATCGCCCAGGGCAGTGCCGAGGGCGTTTTGCAATACTTCTAAATGTGTTGTCATAATCTGAAGCGGCCCGGTTAGCGTGCGATCGTGCTGGTACGCTTGATCTTGTTCTGCAACTGCATGATGCCGTACAGCAAGGCTTCAGCGGTCGGAGGACAGCCAGGCACATACACGTCGACGGGCACGATGCGGTCGCAACCGCGCACCACGGAATAGGAGTAATGGTAGTACCCGCCGCCATTGGCGCAGGAACCCATCGAGATGACCCAGCGTGGCTCTGCCATCTGGTCGTAGACCTTGCGCAAGGCCGGCGCCATCTTGTTGCACAGGGTGCCGGCAACGATCATGACGTCGGACTGACGCGGCGACGGACGAAACACGACGCCGAAACGGTCCATATCGTAGCGGGCTGCGCCCACATGCATCATTTCGACCGCACAGCAGGCCAGACCGAACGTCATCGGGAACATAGACCCGGTGCGCGCCCAGTTGATCAGCTTGTCGGCCGAGGTGGTGATGAAACCTTCGCTTAATACGCCTTCAATAGCCATGGCTTATTCCCAGTCAAGGGCACCTTTCTTCCAAATGTACCAAAATCCGACCACGAATTCAGCGATGAACACCATCATCGTGACGAAACCGGCCCAGCCCAGGTCGCGCATTGCAACGCCCCATGGGAAAAAGAATGCCGTTTCCAGATCGAACAAAATAAACAGGATTGCGACCAGATAGTAGCGCACATCGAATTTCATGCGCGCGTCTTCGAATGCTTCAAAGCCACATTCGTACGGGGAGAGTTTTGCTGCGTCAGGCTTGTGAGGGCCTAACAGGCGCCCCAGGAGCTGGGGAGCGATACCGACACCAAGGCCGATAATAATGAACAGCAGGACGGGGAAGTAATTTTCGAGGTTCACGATTGATGAGCTTATATTGAACGATCGGTTAAATGAGGACGCTGCGATCATTTGCAGCGTATCTAACGCACGACCCCAATCAAAGCTAAGACCAGGATCGAACGACACATCCTCGTAAAAAAAGCCAGCAACTTTGTACGAGCCATGGCTCGTGCGCCGTTGCTGGCTTCTGATTTCTGGTGCCGACGACGAGACTCGAACTCGTACAGCTTGCGCCACTACCCCCTCAAGATAGCGTGTCTACCAATTTCACCACGTCGGCGGTAAGGCCCGTATTCTACTCTGCTTTGCCGCTAAAGTTAATGCACAAATGCATCAAAACACAGATAAAAACGATAAATTTTTACATCTTCCAGCGCGCCACGATTTTTTCCTGCCGCGCTGCCAAAACATTGAGCAATAATCTGCCCGTAATGAGAATTACTCTCGATGAGGTATCGAGATACTACTCAGTGACACTGAATTACTTGGGAATCGCGCCTGCCGGGGTGCTGGCAACAGGGGCTGCTGCCGCCGGAGCGCTGGCTGCCGGAGCTGCTGCAGGTACCGTCGTCGGGATCGCGCCCGCGCCGGTGACCGGCACTGGCTTGACGACTTTATCCATCACGCCGCCGCCCACCGTGGTGGCGCGCTGATTGGCCATCAGCGACAGGGCCAGGGTGGCACCGAAGAAGATCGCGGCGGCAACGCCGGTCGATTTCGACATGAAGTTCGACGAACCCGTCGCACCGAACAGGCTGCCCGAGGCGCCCGAACCAAACGCGGCCCCCATGTCGGCGCCCTTGCCGTGCTGCAGCAACACCAGCGCGATAATCGACAAAGCCGAAATAACCTGTACTACCACTACCAGATTGAACATCATGTTCATTGCAATTCCATTCTTAGTTTAAATTAATTCAATCAGCGGCGTGAATAATCGCCAGGAAATCCGCCGCCTTCAATGCCGCCCCACCGATCAGACCGCCATCGATATCCGGCATCGCCATCAATTCTTTTGCGTTCTCCGGCTTCATGCTGCCACCGTACAGGATCTGCACGCCGACCGCCGCTACCGCATTCTTTGTCGCCAGCTGGCCGCGCAAGACCTGATGCACGTCCTGCGCCATTTGCGGCGTGGCTGTCTTGCCCGTGCCGATGGCCCAGACCGGCTCATAGGCCAGCACCAGTTTCGCCACGTCGTCGGCGGAAATCGCCGCCAGCACGGCACCGAGCTGCTGCGCCACGACCGCGTCGGTCTGGCCCGCGTCGCGCTGCGCCAGCGTCTCGCCGATGCAGACGATAGGCGTGATGCCCGCCGCCAGCGCGGCAACCGTCTTGGCCGCCACCTGCGCATCGCTCTCGCCGTGGTAGGCGCGGCGCTCGGAATGCCCGATCACCACATAGCCGCAGCCGAAATCCTGCAGCATGGCAACCGAGATTTCTCCCGTGTAGGCACCACTGGCGTGTGCGGAAACATCTTGCGCACCCCAGCCGAGAGCCGTGCCTGCCAATTGCGCCTGGCACTGCGCCAGATATGGCGCGGGCACACAGACGGCGCTGGCGGCGCCAGAGGCAGCCAGACCAGCCACTATTTCAGACAATAACACCGCGTTCGAGGTGCGACTGCCGTTCATTTTCCAATTTCCGACGACGAGTTTGCGACGCATAGTAGCCTAAATTCTAATAACCCGTCATTCTAACCCCGGCACCGATGCCGGTCAAACAGGCAGCGCCCCGTTTCAGGCAACTTGCAACATGATCTTGCCCACGTGCGTGCTCGCTTCCATCAAGGCATGCGCCTCACTGGCCTTCTCCAACGGGAAAGTCTGATAGATGACGGGCTTGATCTTGCCCGCCTCGATCAGCGGCCAGACGGTCGTGCGCAGGTGGTTCGCAATGGCGGCCTTGAAGGCGACCGGGCGCGGACGCAGGGTGGAACCGCTGACGCTCAGACGGCGGCGCAGCACCTGCCCCAGATCCAGGGTGGCTTTGGTGCCGCCCTGCACGGCGATCAGGCCGATGCGGCCGTCGTCGGCCAGGCAATCGATTTCGCGCGGCAGGTAGTCGCCGCCGACCATGTCGAGGATGACGTCGACACCCTTGCCATCGGTCAATTCCTTGACGACGGCGACGAAATCTTCCGTGCGGTAGTTGATGCCCCGTTCGGCGCCCAGCGCCTCGCAGGCGCGCGCCTTCTCGTCGCTGCCGGCCGTGGCAAACACGCGGTGACCGAGCGCGGCCGCCAATTGAATGGCCGCCACGCCGATGCCGGACGTGCCGCCCTGCACCAGCAACGTTTCACCATCGGCCAGCGCGCAGCGGTCGAACACATTGCTCCACACGGTAAAGAAGTTTTCCGGCAGCGACGCGCCCTCCAGCGCCGTCAAGCCCTTGGGCAAGGGCAGGCACTGGCCGCTTGGGGCGGCGCAGTATTCGGCATAACCGCCGCCCTGCACCAGCGCGCAGACCAGGTCGCCCTTCTTGAATGTCGTGTTGGTGAAATCGCCATCGACGACTTCGCCCGCCACTTCCAGGCCCGGCAAGTCGGACGCGCCGGCGGGCGGCGCATACTTGCCCAGGCGCTGTAGCACGTCAGGGCGGTTGATGCCGGCCGCGTGCACCTTGATCAGCAGTTCACCCGCCTTATATTGCGGCATGGGACGTTCGGCGATCTGTAAAACGTCGGCGGGACCTGGCTGGCTGATGGCAACTGCACGCATGGCGGGACTCTTTCAAGGGAAAACGGCGATTGTACGCCAAGCCGCTCGCCCCTGCAGACCGCCCCTTCTTCTTAGCCGGCGCCCGTCTTCGACTGACGCGGCAGCGGCGTGCCCGGCTTCCATTTGGCCGACAGGGCTTGCCCTTCCTCGACCTGCTCATGCGTCATCTTGCGCACCACGGCGGCGCGCTGATCGGCCGCATTCGCGTTGCCATTCGCTGCCGCCAGGTTCCACAGCATGTAGGCGATGACGTTATCCTGCGGCACGCCACCCATGTGGTAGCGGTACATCAGGCCCAGCACCTGCTGCGCCTCCGCATGGTTCTGCTCGGCCGCCTTGCGGAACCAGCCCACAGCCTGCTTGTGGTCCTGCAGCACGGCGTTGCCCGTGTAATACATGGCACCCACCACGTACTGGGCATCGGCCTTGCCCTGCTCGGCCGCCTTGCGGTGCCAGAACATGGCTTGCTTGTAATCCTGCGGCAAGCCCCGTCCCATGTAATACATCAAGCCCAGCAAATGCTGGGCATCGGCGTTGCCGGTCTTAGCAAGGGGCAATATTTCCTTGTAAGCCAGCGCGTAATTCTTGTTGTTGTAGGCGCTGGCGCCTTCGGCGAAGCCAGCCCGCGCGGGTAGCTGTATCGTCAACAGCATGAGTAATGTAATGATCAGTTTTTTCATCGGAATGGGATGTGGTCTGACTGCTTATTCTTGTCCTGCAGAAGGCCTGCGGCAGGATGCTTTTACTTCCAGCTAACTTTGCCCAGGCCCTCGACGCTGACATCGCGGTTGGCCGGCTTGCCGTACACCACCACCGAACCGAGTCCGCTCAGGTTCAGCTTGGCATTCGTATGGGCATTCACCGTGGCATTGCCGAGGCCGCTCAATTCCAGGTTCACGGCGTCCGCCTCGAATTGCTGCGCATTCAGGCTGCCCAGGCCGCCCAGGCTGGCTTTCAGGATGCGACCGCGTCCGCCCAGCACCACCGAGCCTGCGCCCTGCAGATCGAGTTCCGCCTTGTCGTTATTGCCGATCCAGAGTTGCATGCTGCCCACGCCGCCCAGGCTGGCATTGAGCTTGCGATAGTCGCCCACCAGCTTGATGCTGCCCGCCCCTTCCAGCGACAGGGTCAGCTCCTCACCCTTGAAACCCGTGATGTCCGTGCTGCCAAAGCCTTCCGAACTGACTTCGCGCAAGTTCGGCAAGACCAGGTCGGCGCGGATCGACGAAGGGCCGAGCTTGAAGCCGCGCACTTCCGTTTCGATGTGCAGGGTGTCGCCGCTTTGCGCCGTGCTGACATCGGCGATGTAGCGCTTGTCGGCCGTGATGCTCAGCGACGGCACATTGCCCTGGCGAATGCGCACTTCCATCACGCCGTCGAGCTTGACGCGCACCACGCGGGCGTCGACGTTGCGCATCTCCAGCAAGCGGGTCTCGGCGGCCGCGCCGCGCACCAGGCCCAAAGTCGCCAGGAACAGCAGCGCCAGTTGCAGTGTCTTTTTCATGTAGTGCATCCTCGGTATCTTGTTTTTATATGTCGCGGCGCCCTCGTGGGACTCGCGCGCATTGCCACTGGCCGCCACTGTAGCAGCAGCAAAAATTGCTGACAATCAATTATGCAAAACGGGCTTTTTCCAAGGCGCTCAGGCGCTTGGCCTTGACGACCACCACTTGCATGACAGCCTTGTTTGCTGGCGCAGCCACGGTGGCCGTGGAGCTGGCCACTTGCAGGGCCGGAGCGGCCGGGGCGATGGCGTAGCAGCTGGCGCCGAGCAGGATGGCGGCGGCAACGGCAATGACTTCCATGTTTTTAGCGACGTTCATTTGAATCTCCTCGGGTGTCTGGCAGTGGGCTTGCGGTATGGTGTCACTATAGCCATACCGCCCCCGGCCAACACGCCGATTGCGACGAACTGCGCTTTTGGCAGGCTGGCCTGACAAAAACGCGGATAAACGCGCAGATCGCTACGCTTGCAACTTAAAACTCTTCCCACTCATCGGCGCCGGACTTGGCTGCCTTGACGGGCTTGGCCGCCGACAGCGCGCGGGCTGGCGCACGTGGTACCGATGCGGCCGGCTTCGCCTTGAGGCGCGTCACGGGCGCGGGCGCTGCAGCAGGGTCCGCGTCACCGAGGCGGAACATGCCGACGGCCTGCGCCAGGTCCACGGCCTGCTCCTGCAGGCTTTCCGCGGCGGCGGCCGCCTGCTCGACGAGGGCGGCGTTCTGTTGCGTCATGGTATCCATGTGCGTGACGGCCGTATTGATCTCGCCGATGCCGGCGCTCTGTTCGCGGCTGGCCACCGTGATCTCGCTCATGATGGTCGTCAATTGCTGCACCGAGGCCACCACCTGCTCCATGGTCTGGCCCGCTTCATTAACAAGGCGGCCGCCCGCATCGACCTTCTCCACCGAATCGCCGATCAGCTCCTTGATTTCCTTCGCCGCGCCAGCGGACCGTTGCGCCAGGTTGCGCACTTCGGACGCCACCACGGCAAAGCCCCTGCCCTGCTCGCCCGCGCGCGCCGCCTCGACGGCCGCGTTCAAGGCCAGGATATTCGTCTGGAAAGCGATGCCGTCAATCACGCCGATGATGTCGACGATCTTGCGCGAACTTTCCTGGATGCCGGCCATCGTGCCCACCACTTGCTGCACCACGCGGCCGCCCTTGGCCGCCACTTCCGAGGCGGACATGGCCAGCTCGTTGGCCGCATGCGCGTTTTCCGCATTCTGTTTCACCGTCGAGGTCAGCTCATCCATCGAGCTGGCCGTCTGTTCCAGCGCCCCTGCCTGCGCTTCCGTGCGCGAGGACAGGTCGACGTTGCCGGCGGCAATATCGGCCGACTCGCTGCGCACCAGGGTGCTGATGCTGCGTATCTGCACCAGCACGGTGGCGATTTTTTCCACGAACAAGTTAAAGGCCTTGGCGATCTGCGCCAGTTCGTCCGTACCTTGCGCGTCGAGGCGGCTGGTCAGGTCGCCGTCGCCCGTGGCAATCGCTTCCATCGCATCGCGCACCAGGCCCAGGCGGCGCAGGGCGCGCGCCACCAGCGCACTCAGTACCGTGGCGGCCAGGGCCAGCACCAGCAAGGCCGTCAGGGCCGAGGCGCGCAGCATGGAGGTCAATGCCTGCGTCGCTTCCGCCCGGTCGAGCACAGTCGCCAGCAGCCAGTCGCTGCCTAGAACCTTACTTACATGCAGGATGCCGTTACGTTCGCCGAGGCGAATGGCGGCGCCGTCGCCGCTCTTTTCAATATCGGCCAGCGCCTGCGCACTCAGGCCCGGGTCCAGCTCGGCCAGCGGTTTCAGGGTCAGCTTGCCATCCGGGTGGGCGATGATCTTGCCGCCGCCATCGACGAGAAAGCCGTAGCTGGACGGCGTCGGCTTGATCGAGGCGACGTTCTGCACCACGGCATCCATCATCACATCGGCCGCCATCACGCCCGTCACGCTGCCCTTGCCGCCCAGCGGCTCGGCAAACGTCACCACCAGCTTGCCCGTGCTGGCGCCGATATACGGCGCCGTGATGATGGGGCCGCCCACTTCGGACGCCAGCTTGTACCAGGGCCGCGCCGTGGGATCGTAGTCGGCGGCGCGCTTGCGCTCCTGCGAAAAGACGGCGTGCTTGTCGGCAAAGCCGATATACGCCATGTCGAACGTGCCTGCCTGCTCGGCCGCCTTCAGGGCCGGCAGCGGATCAGCCGCCGTGGCGCCCTGCTTGAGCGAAGCGACGACAGCCTGCTTGGAACGCAGCCATTCGGCGATGGCCGCCGCATGGCTGTGCGACAACTGCAGCATCTGCGTGTCGAGCGCGGCCAGGGTGCTGGAGCGCGTGGTGAAGAAATTGGCGATGGCCACGGCCAGCATGGCCAGCACGACGATGGAAACGGCGATGGCGATCAGCCGCGCCTTAAGGGAGGACAACATAGTGCATCCAATAAAAAAGAGAAAATCGGGAGGGATGCGCCATGGTCGATGAATAAGATTTTGTCGTCAAGCAATACCGACTCTCAATTACCCAGAAACAACAATTGATACCATACATTAATCAAATGATTGCCAATCAGATATCACCCCGCAGCTTGCGCAAGGCCGGCGATTCGCCGCCCGTGGCCTCGATGCGGAAGCGGGCAAATGCCTGTTCCAGTTCGGGGTACTGGCGCAAGCCGCCTTCCGTAAAATAACGCCCGCCGGGGATATCGCCCCATGGCAGGGGTGCGCTCAAGGCGCCGCTGCCAGCCAGGGCCAGCAGCGGCTCGACCGCGCTGCGCAAGTCGGCCACCTCCCCGTCTACGGGCGCCAGGCGCGCCAGCAATTGTTCCAGTTCGGCGGCAAGGGCTTGCAAGCGCTGTTGGTCCATCATCTCTCCTCAGTTTCTGATCGTGCCGATCAGCACGGGCGCCGACCACAAGTTGCGATTTGGCAATAAATACTGTTGTGCCCCGCCCTTGCGCCGTACCAGGCCGCCCAGCTCTTGCGTGGGCGCCACCTGGCTGACGAAGACATTCACCGTACCCTTGGGCATGATCTGGTACACATCATACAGCGGCGCCTCGCTCTTCAAGGGCAAGCCGAAACAGTCGGCCAGGCTGGCGCACTGGCCCGCCGCCAGCTGCAATTGCGCGCTGGTGGTGAAATAGGGCGAATATGGCGACACATTCTGGCCATGCGGCACGATTTTTACCAATGCGGCCGACATGGCTTGCAGGTCCGGCAAGGTGCTGCCGGAAGCGAGCTGCTCGACCGCCCGCGCATAAATCGTCTCGGCCGGAGCGGCCGGGTCGGCGGCGCGCAGTTCGCGCAGGAACTGCTGCCCTGGCCCGCTATCGAGATAGGAGTCGATAGCTTCACGCGGCAAGCCCGCCGTCTTGAAGGTGCTGAGGTCATTGATTTCGCGCGCATGCACGGCGCGCAAGGCGTCGATATCCTGCGCCGGCATGGCCGTGGACGCGGCGGCGATGGGGATGGGCAGCGGCACCGGCGTGGGCGCGTTGTCCAGCTGTGCCCGGACGCCGGGCGCGACGGCAAGCAGAAAGGCGGCGGCCAGCCCGCAGAATGTGCGCATGCTGCATCTCCTTGGAAGACTCGTTCAGGGGAAGATCCCCTCCCGAATCTACAAGGCGCAAAACTGGCCACTGCGAGCTGGATCAAGGCCGATGCGCAAAGCGGCATCTACCTTGATGCAGCACAAACGCGGCGCAAAAAAACCGCCAGGGCTTGCGCGCTGGCGGTTGTTGAGCATGCGGCCGAGGCCGCAGTCAGTCTGACTTAAGCGGCTGGCGCTTCGTTGCCTTCAGCAGCTTTCATCGACAGCTTCAGACGGCCGCGGTCGTCCGTTTCCAGAACCTTGACGCGGACCAGCTGGCCTTCTTTCAGGTAGTCGGCCACGGCGTTGACGCGCTCGTTGGCGATCTGCGAGATGTGCAGCAAGCCGTCTTTGCCTGGCATGACTTGCACGATGGCGCCGAAGTCCAGCAGTTTCAGCACGGTGCCTTCGTAGGTCTTGCCCACTTCGACGGAGGCGGTCAGTTCTTCGATGCGGCGCTTGGCTTCCTGGCCGGCAGCGGCGTCGACGGACGCGATGGTGACCACGCCTTCGTCGCTGATGTCGATCTGGGTGCCCGTCTCTTCGGTCAGCGCGCGAATCACGGCGCCGCCCTTGCCGATCACGTCACGGATTTTTTCCGGGTTGATCTTGATGGTGATCAGACGCGGTGCGAAATCGGACAGTTCGGTTTTGACGTGCGGCATGGCTTTTTGCATTTCGCCCAGGATGTGCTCGCGGCCTTCCTTGGCTTGCGCCAGTGCCACTTGCATGATTTCCTTGGTGATGCCCATTATCTTGATGTCCATCTGCAGCGCCGTGATACCGTTGCGGGTACCGGCTACCTTGAAGTCCATGTCGCCCAGGTGATCTTCATCGCCCAGGATGTCGGACAGCACGGCAAACTTGCCGCCTTCCTTGATCAGGCCCATGGCGATACCGGCCACGTGTTCTTTCATCGGCACGCCGGCGTCCATCAGTGCCAGGCAGCCGCCGCAGACCGAAGCCATCGACGAGGAACCGTTCGATTCCGTGATTTCCGATACCAGGCGCACCGAGTAGCTGAACTCTTCGGCTGCTGGCAGGGCGGCGATCAGCGCGCGCTTGGCCAGACGGCCGTGGCCGATTTCGCGGCGTTTAGGCGTACCGACACGGCCCGTTTCGCCGGTGGCGAACGGAGGCATGTTGTAATGCAGCATGAACGAATCGGTGAACTCGCCCATCAGCGCATCGATCTTCTGGCTGTCGCGGGCGGTGCCCAGGGTAGCGACGACCAGCGCCTGCGTTTCGCCGCGCGTGAACAGGGCCGAACCGTGGGTGCGTGGCAGCACGCTGGTGCGGATCGAGATCGGACGCACGGTGCGCGTGTCGCGGCCGTCGATGCGTGGCTCGCCGTCCAGGATTTGCGTACGCACAATCTTGGCTTCGATGTCGAACAGGATGTTGTTCACTTCGGCGCTGTCGATGGACGCGCCACCGTTGGCGGCGGCTTCAGCCGACAGGTCGGCGATCACTTCCGACGTCGCCGCTTTCAGCTTGGCCGTACGCTCTTGCTTGTCCTTGGTTTGATACGCATCATTGATCTTGGCGTTGGCGAAATGCGCGACGCGGGCGATCAGTGCTTCGTTTTTCGGCGCAGGCGCCCATTCCACTTCCGGCTTGCCGCCGTCACGCACCAGGTCGTGAATCGCGTCGATGACGACTTTCATCTGGTCGTGGCCGAAGACCACGGCGCCCAGCATGATTTCTTCGGACAGCTGTTTCGCTTCCGATTCGACCATCAGCACGGCCGTTTCGGTACCGGCGACCACCAGGTCCATTTCCGACGTTTTCAGCTGCTGAACGGTCGGGTTAAGGATGTACTGGCCGTTGGCGTAACCGACGCGCGCAGCGCCGATAGGACCGCTGAAAGGCACGCCCGAGACGCACAGGGCAGCGGAGGCGCCGATCATGGCGGCGATGTCCGGATCGATTTCAGGGTTAACCGACAACACGTGAATGATGACTTGCACTTCATTCAGGTAGCCTTCCGGGAACAGCGGACGGATAGGACGGTCGATCAGACGCGATGTCAGTGTTTCTTTTTCGGAAGGACGGCCTTCGCGCTTGAAAAAACCGCCCGGGATTTTACCGGCAGCATAGGTTTTTTCAACATAATCTACCGTCAAAGGGAAGAAATCCTGGCCTGGTTTGGCATCTTTGCGTGCCACCACCGTTGCCAGAACGACGGTATCTTCGATCGACACCAGCACTGCGCCGGATGCCTGACGTGCGATTTCGCCGGTTTCCAGGGTCACTTGGTGTTGACCGTACTGGAAGGTTTTCGTAACTTTGTTAAACATGGGGTATCCCTTTTCTAATTGCCGACAGATTTTCAGGGGCTGTCGTTCACCTCACCACAGGCGGTGGAAAAACCGTTGCCGCCTTTACTACTTTACTTTTAAAACATGATATCGGTAGGAGCATACTGCACTTACCGACATAAATCCGGAATTCAAATGACAAAATGCCCGCGTCAGCGAACTGGCGCAGGCATTTCTGTATAAACCTTGTACGGCAAAAATTACTTGCGCAGACCAAGTTTAGCGATCAGGTCGCGATAACGGGTAGCGTCTTTCGACTTCAGGTAGGACAACAGGCTCTTACGACGGTTGACCATCATGATCAGGCCGCGGCGGGAGTGGTGATCTTTCGAGTGGGCTTTGAAGTGGCCGTTCAGTTCGTTGATGCGAGCTGTCAGCAGTGCAACTTGCACTTCAGGGGAGCCGGTGTCGTTTTGACCACGTGCGTTGTCCGCGATGATAGCGGCTTTGTTGATGTTTTCTACTGTCATGATAAACCTTTCACATGCGGTGCACAGAGTCTGAACCCTATCCACCGTGAACTACGATTATTAAAATACTGGCCTATGCTTCCAACCAGACGCGCAAGTATATCGGAAAAAAGCCCGCCTGTATCCTGCCGTGCGCTCTTTTCTCGGCGCATGATAGGATTTTCCCGCATTTCAGGAGGACAAACATGAAAAAACTGCTCAAATTAGCAACGCCGCTGCTGTTTGCCGTGCTGGCCGGCTGCGCCAGCTGGAACGTCCCGCCGCCGCAGCCGGGCGAACCGCGCGCCGCCGTGGAAGCGCGCCTGGGCCGGCCGACGAATATCTACCAGCTGCCCACGGGGCCGGAACTGGAATACGCGACGGGGCCGTACGGCCAGTACACGTATATGGCCCGCTTCGGCCCCGACGACAAGTTGATTTCCTACGAGCAGGTGCTCGACACGCCGGGCTTTGCCCGCATCAAGGTGGGCGTGTCGACCCAGCAAGACGTGCTGCACACCTTGGGCCGCCCGACGGAAACCTCCTACCTGTCCATCCCGAAACTGACCGTCTGGTCCTATCGCTACAAGGAATCGGGCGTGTGGGATTCCATGATGCACGTACACTTCGACCATGACGGCATCGTGCGCATGATGATGAATGGGCCCGATCCGGCCAAGGAAGAGCGCCGCTTTTTCTGGTGATATATGGCTAAGGTTGCGGGTCGATCCGTTCATCCTTGGAATGCAGTTTGTTGAGCGCCGACAAATACGCCTTGGCCGAGGCGACGATGATGTCGGGGTCGGCGCCCACGCCGTTGACGATGCGCCCGTCGCGCGACAATCGCATCGTCACTTCACCCTGCGACTGCGTGCCCGTGCTGATGGCATTGACGGAGAACAAGACCAGCTCCGCGCCGCTGGCGGCCGCGCTTTCGATGGCGTTGACGGTCGCGTCGACGGGGCCGTCGCCCTGCCCTTCGCAGCTGCGCTGCACGCCGCCGACAAGAAACTCCACGCGCGCATGCGGCACGGCGCCCGTCGTCGACTGCTGTGTCAGGGAAATGAAACGGTAGTGCTCACTCTCCTGCGCTTGCTGTTCCTCGCTGACGAGGGCCATGATGTCTTCGTCGAAAATCTCGGATTTGCGGTCGGCCAGTTCCTTGAAGCGCAGGAAGGCCGCGTTGACTTCCGCCTCCGATTCGAGCGCGATGCCCAGCTCGTGCAACCGCTGCCTGAAGGCGTTGCGGCCCGACAGTTTACCCAGGACGATCTTGTTGGCCGTCCAGCCCACGTCTTCGGCGCGCATGATTTCATACGTCTCGCGCGCCTTTAAAATGCCGTCCTGGTGGATGCCGGACGCGTGCGCAAAGGCGTTCGCGCCCACCACTGCCTTGTTCGGCTGCACGGCAAAGCCCGTGATCTGCGACACCATTTTCGAGGCCGCCACGATTTGCGTCGTATCGATGCCCACCGTCAAGTTGTAATAGGCGGCGCGCGTGCGCAGCGCCATCACCACTTCTTCCAGCGCCGTGTTGCCGGCCCGCTCGCCGAGGCCATTGACGGTACACTCGATCTGCCGCGCGCCACCGATCATGACGCCGGCCAGCGAATTGGCCACAGCCAGGCCCAGGTCGTTATGACAATGGACGGACCAGATGGCTTTATCGGCATTCGGTATGCGTTCGCGCAAACGCTTGATGGTATTGCCGAAGATCTCGGGCACGGCGTAACCCACCGTGTCGGGGAAATTGATGGTGGTGGCGCCCTCGGCGATCACGGCTTCGAGCACGCGGCACAAAAAATCCTCGTCGGAACGGCTGCCGTCTTCGGGGCTGAATTCGATATCGTCCGTGAACTGGCGCGCGTAGCGCACGGCGTTCTGCGCCTGCGTCAGCACTTGCTCAGGCGTCATGCGCAGCTTCATCTGCATGTGCAGCGGTGAAGTGGCAATGAAGGTGTGGATGCGCTTGCGCTCGGCGGGCGCCAGCGCTTCGGCGGCGCGGGCGATGTCGCGGTCGTTGGCGCGCGACAGCGAACAGATGGTCGATTCGCGCACGGCGCCGGCAATCGCCCGTATCGACTCGAAGTCGCCCTGCGAGGCGGCCGCGAATCCCGCTTCGATCACATCGAACTTCATGCGTTCGAGCTGCCTGGCGATGCGCAGCTTTTCCTCGCGCGTCATGGAAGCGCCCGGCGATTGCTCGCCGTCGCGCAAGGTGGTGTCAAAAATGATGAGTCGGTTGCTGGTGTTCATGGCTGCTCCTGGCTGGCTGAAGACTGGCGATGCTACCGACTCGGCGCATTAATGCTCGTGGTCGGTCTGGATGATGCTGACGGGCTTGCCCTTCGCCATGCGCCAGAAAAACACGGCGTAGCCGGACAGGCCATAGGCGACGAAAATCGGGAACAGCACTTTCGGCGGGTCGATGGAAATGAGCGCGAAGAACAATGCCAGCAGGAATACCACGATGAAGGGCACGGACTTGCGGAAATTCACATCCTTGAAACTGTAGAACGGCACATTCGTGACCATGGTCAGGCCGGCGAACAGGGCGATCGTCCACGAGACCCAGGCCAGCTGGTTGCCGGCAAATTCCAGGTCGTTCATCAGCAGGATGAAGCCGGCCACCATGGCGGCGGCAGCCGGGCTGGGCAAGCCCTGGAAGAAGCGCTTGTCGACCACGGCAATATTCGTGTTAAAGCGGGCAAGGCGCAAGGCGGCACCGGCGCAATACACGAAGGCGGCCAGCCAGCCCAGTTTGCCCATGCCGCGCAGCGACCATTCATAGATCACCAGCGCCGGCGCGGCGCCAAACGACACCATGTCGGACAGGCTGTCGTACTGGGCGCCGAATTCGCTCTGCGTATTTGTCAGGCGGGCGATGCGGCCGTCGAGGCCGTCGAGGATCATGGCGATGAAGATGGCCCAGGCCGCGTGTTCGAATTTCTGGTTCATGGCCATGACGATGGCGTAGAAGCCGCAAAACAGGGCTGCCGTCGTGAAGGCGTTCGGCAACAGATAGATGCCGCGGCGGCGCAAGGTTTTCTTGCCCGTGCCATCGGCCACCGGCTGGCGCACGAATTTGCTGAAGCGGGACGCTTTGGATGCTGCGGGAGTGCCGTTCTTGCCTCTACGACGGGGGAAGTTTGCCATGTTGTTCCATATCTTGTGTACTGCGGGGGATTCGGTGCCAGATGGCAGGCGCATTCGTCTTGCGGCATGCGCCTGCCGATCTTGCCATTATAGAGGAGCCACCGCCAAAGAAAAGCGCGGCGGCGTCAAGCCGGCAATATTGACACCAATACTAGCCTTATTTGAACTTGATCTTCGCCACCAGGCCCATGTTGAGGGTCGTTTCGCCTGGTTCGAAGCTCGGTTCGGCCACCTGGTTGCCGCCATAACCCATGGAGTCGGCGCTCATGGCGCGTGCACCAGCCATATTGGCGCGCTGCGCATAGTTGCCCGAACCTTCGAAATCGATGGTGTCGATCACGGCGTCATTGACGTTGCGGCCCATGGCGCCGGCGATGGCGGCCACGCGCTCATTGAGGTTCTTGTACGCGGCGGCGATGCGCTGGTCGTCGAGCTTGCGGATGGTGGCGGGCGCCAGGCCGAAATTCAAACGGTTCAGGGTCAGCACGCCTTGCGCTGCAGAAACGGTTTTCGGCAAGGCGGCCAGGTTGGTCGTCGTCACCTGCAGGTACTGGCCTACGCGCCAGCCCGTCGGCACACGCGGCTTGGCGGCGACGCCCGGCGGCAGGGGCGCCGTTTCCGGGTACACGGCATAGGTGTAATAACCCTGGGTCTTGAGCACGGCTTGCGGATCGGCTTTCTTGACGATGGCCGCGCCCTGGTTCATCTTCTGGTTCACGCGCGAGGCGGCGGCGGCCTTGTCCTTGTCCTGCTCTTCAATGGCCAGGGTGACGGTCACCTGGTCGTTCGCATGCACCACTTCGCCATTCGCGGGCACCACCACGAGGGTGCCGGAGGTGGGCAAGGCCTGGGCGTGTGCGCTCAGGGCAACGGTAGCGGCGGCGGCCAGCAGCGATTTCATGACGGTCATGCTGTTCTCCTGGAAAATAATGGGGCAAAAACGACCATGGGGCCAACAGCCCCATGATTTTTAAAACAGTCTAACGCGAAAACATTGCCACGTTGACGAGCTTACTCGCACTTACTTGAACTTGACCTTGCCGACGACGCGCATGTCGAGCGTCGTTTCGCCCGGCTCGAAGCTCGGTTCGGCGACGACGCTGCTGTCTTCGGACATCTTGGCGCTGCGCATCATCATCGGCGCGGCGGCAGGACGGCTTTCGGTGGCGTAGTTGCCCGAACCTTCGAAGTCCACCGTATCGAGCACGGCGTCGGACACATTGCGGCCCATGGCCTTGGCGATGGCGGCCACGCGCTCATTGAGGTTTTTATACGTGGCGGCGATGCGCTGGTCGTCCAGCAAGCGGATGGTTTCCGGCTTCAGGCCGAAATTCAAGCCATTCAGGGTCAGCACGCCTTGCGCCGCCGATACGGTTTTTGGCAAGGTCGCCAGGTTCGCCGTCGTCACTTCCAGGTACTGGCCGACACGCCATGCCGTTGGCAAACGTGGCTTGGCCACGGCACCAGCCGGCAACGGGCGCTCTTCCGGATACACGGGATAGGTGTAGTAGCCGTACGATTTCAGCGCCGCCGATGGGTCGGCCTGCTTGACGATGGCGATGCCCTTGTTCATCTTCTGGTTGACTCGCGACGCGGCGGCAGCCTTGTCCTTGTCCTGTTCTTCGACGGCCAGGGTAGCGATCACCTGGTCGTTGACATGCTTGACTTCGCCAAACGCGGGGACGACCACCAGGGTGCCGTTGGTTGGCAAGGTTTGCGCTTGTGCGCTCAGGGCAACGGTGGCTGCGGCGGCAACAAGGATGGATTTCATCACGGTCATGGGGGGGTACTCCTAGGTAGTTAATATGGCTGACAGCCCGCGAAAGGGAGGCTTTTGCCATCCCTTTCGCCTGAGAAACTTGTCAAACTGTGTAGATTCTAACGCCTCATTCATTCCCGTGGCGCAAATTAACAAATCGTCACAAAATGTGCTTCCCAGTCACATCTGCTCACATTTCAATACACTGATATTTTAAATAACAGTGTTGTTAGTGACCTATGACCGCACCGCCGCTGCGCCGGCCCGGCTTGAAACTGTGGCGGTGCGCGCGCCAGGCGATGGTCAACGCCACCAGCAGCAAGGCCAGCATGGCCCACGGAAACGACGCCACGCCATAGCCGTCGAGCAGCATGCCGCCCGCCAGGCCGCCGCCCGCGATGGCCACATTCCAGATGGTCGCCACCATCGCCTGCGCCACATCCATGCCATCGCCGGCAGCGTCGGCCGACGCCGTCTGCAGCAAGGTGCCGGCGCCGCCGAAGGTGATGCCCCAGATGGCCATGCTGACATAGATGACGATGGGGGAGTCCATCGCCAGGCCCAGCGCCACCACCACCAGGGCAAAGGCGGCGATGCAGCCCAGCACGAGCGGGCGCAGCCAGCGGTCGATCAGCTGGCTGACCAGCCAGATGCCGGCCAGCGATCCCACGCCATACACGAGCAGCACCAGGTCGACGCGGGGGCGCAAGCCGGACGGTGCCAGGAACGGCGCGATATACGTATACAGAATGTTATGCGCCAGCATCCAGGCGACGATGACGAACAGAATCGGCCGCACACCGGGCGTCACGAACACCTGGCGGATCGACAGGCGCTCGCCATTCTTTTGCCCCGGATAATCGGGCACGACCAGCAACACCCACGCGACCAGCACCACGGCCATGCCGGACATGATGCCAAAGATGCTGCGCCAGCCCAGCAGGCCGCCCATCAGGGTGCCCAGCGGCACGCCCAGCGACAGGGCCAGCGGCGTGCCGATCATGGCAATGGCCATCGCCCTGCCCTGCTGTTCGGGACGCACCATGCGGCGCGCATAGCCTGCCATCAAGCCCCAGGCCAGCCCGGCGGCCATGCCGGTGACGAAGCGCGCGACCAGGGCGACGGTGTAGTTGGGCGCCAGGGCCGTCGCCGTATTGAAGATCAGGAAGCCGATGATGGCCAGCAACAAGACATTGCGCCGGCGCCAGGTGCTCGTCAGCGCCGTCAGGGGAATCGCCGTCAGGATCGAGCCGATGGCGTACACGGTCACCAGCTGGCCCGTCATGACTTCGGAAATGCCGAGGTCCTTGGCAATCTGCGGCAGCAAGCCGGCCGGCAAGGTTTCCGACAGCAGGGCGAGGAACGCCGTCATGGCCAGGGCCAGCAAGGCCAGGATGGGAATGGAAGAGTCAGCAGCAGCCTGCGAGGGCGCCGTGGCGGTGATACGGTCAGTCATGGGGGTCTTTCTGGTTGCGCAAGCGGCTAAAAAACTAGCGCCTGGCGTGCTACAAAAGCGGTGATGCGCGTTGCGGTCGGCAGATACCGAAACAGATGCAGTCCATAGGAAACTGCAAAGGAAGGGCGGGATTATATAGGAGGCGGGCGAAAAACGTGCGCGCAAGAAAAAAGCCAGGTTCCTGGTGGAGACCTGGCTTTACCCGGCAGGCACTGCGTCTGGCTCAGGCCGGATTGGCGGACCGCGACCGGGCTTGCCGCAGCAACCAGCCACCCAGGACCGCGAAGCCCAGCAAGACAGCGACGCCGGTCAGATAACTGTCAAACATGTCCACACTTCCCGGCGGCATGAATTTCATCACCTCATCGCTGCTGAACACGCATGCCATGCACAGCACCAGGAACGCGGTAAAGCCCGTGGCGGCCAGCAGCACAATGCCGGTATCGCGCCGCCATTGAGCAAAACCGCTCAACGCCAGCCCAGCCAGCATGGCCACGATGCCGCAAGCCGCGATGACTGCCAGCATCGCCAGCTTGCCGTCGGACTGCCGCTCGGCCAGGAAACCAAACAAGGTGATCAGATAGACAAACATCCCCGCAAGCGACTTGCAGACGATGCTGAAGAACTTACGCATCATTCGCCGCCAGGCGCGGAGAAAAATAGGCGTTGGCTTGCGGGCGGAACAGGAAATAGGCAATCACGGCCAGCATCAGCACGCCAGGCACGAGCATGATTTTTACCGGCGACGTGAAAAGAGCCACGACCAGGCCAAACACGCTCCAGCCCAGATACAGCGTCCGCGCCCATTTATGGCCACGGCGCAGGGCAATGCCCGAGATGAGCACAATGACCAGGCCCAGACACATGACTGCATATTGCAACGGCACCGACATCGCGTTCTTGGCCATCAACTCCTTTGTTATCGGGTTATCCATGTTGAGGTAACTGGAGACCAGCGAGATGAGTGCCGTGACGATTAAAAACCAGCCGATGATATTGACAGAGGTGGGGCGATTGCTCACTTTTTGATTCCTATGGGAAATTAATCGAGTGACAATAATACAGATGGGAAACACTTAAATATACACACATACTCACGCCCACCCCGCCACGGCGCAACAGGCGGCATCACATGAACGAAAAAAAGCCGGCTTGCGCCGGCTTCTTGTGAAGAACGATAACTGCTTAGTTTTTCGACTGGTCAACCATCTTGTTCTTGGCGATCCAAGGCATCATGGCGCGCAGTTTCGCGCCCACTTCTTCGATCGGGTGCTCGGACGTCAAACGGCGGCGCGAGATCAGGGTTGGTGCGCCTGCCTTGTTTTCCAGGATGAAGCTCTTCGCGTATTCGCCCGTTTGAATGTCTTTCAGGCATTGACGCATCGCATCCTTGGTGGCCGAGGTGACGACTTTAGGACCGGTCACGTATTCGCCATATTCGGCGTTGTTCGAGATCGAGTAGTTCATGTTGGCGATGCCGCCTTCATAGATCAGGTCGACGATCAGTTTCAGTTCGTGCAAGCACTCGAAATACGCCATTTCAGGCGCGTAACCGGCTTCCGTCAGGGTTTCGAAACCGGCCTTGATCAGTTCCACGGCACCGCCGCACAGCACGGCTTGTTCACCGAACAAGTCCGTTTCAGTTTCTTCACGGAAATTCGTTTCGATGATGCCGGCACGGCCGCCGCCGTTGGCCGAGGCGTACGACAGGGCGATATCGCGGGCGATGCCCGATTTATCCTGGTACACGGCGATCAGGTGGGGCACGCCGCCACCCTGGGTGTAGGTGGCGCGCACGGTGTGGCCCGGGGCTTTCGGCGCGACCATGATCACGTCCAGGTCGGCGCGTGGCACGACTTGGCCGTAATGCACGTTGAAGCCGTGGGCGAAGGCCAGTACGGCGCCTTGCTTGGCGAACGGGGCGATGTTTTCGTTGTAGACCTGGGCGATGTTTTCATCTGGCAGCAAGATCATGATGACGTCGGCCGCTTTCACGGCGTCGTTGACTTCCGCTACTTTCAGGCCCGCTTGCTCGACCTTGGTCCACGAAGCGCCGCCCTTGCGCAGGCCGACGGTGACGTTGACGCCCGAATCGTTCAGGTTTTGCGCGTGCGCGTGGCCTTGCGAACCGTAGCCGATGATGGCAACGTTTTTACCTTTGATCAAGGAGAGGTCAGCGTCTTTGTCGTAAAAAACTTTCATGGTATTTCCTATAATTTGATGATGCGTTGTTGTTTTAAATGCGCCCCGCGGGCCGCGTAGTGCTGCGTCTGTGCTTTTATACTTTGAGGATGCGTTCGCCGCGGCCGATGCCGGAACCACCTGTGCGGACGGTTTCCAGGATGGCGGCGCGGTCGATCGAATCGATGAACGCATCGAGCTTGACCTTGTTGCCAGTCAGTTCGATCGTGTACGTCTTTTCGGTGACATCGATGATGCGGCCACGGAAGATGTCGGCGGTGCGCTTCATTTCCTCGCGCTCCTTGCCCACGGCACGAACCTTGATCAGCATCAACTCGCGTTCGATATGCTGGCCTTCGGTCAGGTCCACCACCTTCACCACTTCAATCAGACGGTTCAGGTGCTTGGTGATCTGCTCGATGATGTCGTCCGAGCCGCTGGTGACGATGGTCATGCGCGACAGGGTCGAGTCTTCCGTCGGCGCCACCGTCAAGGTTTCGATGTTGTAGCCGCGTGCCGAGAACAGGCCCACCACGCGCGACAGGGCGCCCGCTTCGTTTTCCAGCAAGACAGAAATAATATGGCGCATGATTAGAGATCCTCCGAACCGAGCATCATTTCGGAGAGGCCTTTGCCGGCTTTCACCATGGGCCACACGTTTTCGGACTGGTCGGTAATGAAGTTCATGAATACCAGCCTGTCTTTCATGGCAAACGCCTCTTTAAGGGCGCCGTCGACGTCGCCCGGTTTTTCAATTTTCATGCCCACGTGGCCGTACGCTTCAGCCAGCTTCTCGAAGTCGGGCAGCGAATCCATGTACGACTCGGAATAGCGCGAACCGTAATCGATTTCCTGCCACTGGCGCACCATGCCGAGGAAACGGTTGTTGAGCATGATGATCTTCGGCGTCAAATGATACTGCTTGCACGTGGCGAGTTCCTGGATGCACATCTGGATCGAGCCTTCGCCCGTGATGCAGGCGACGGTGGCGTCCGGATTGGCCATCTGCACGCCCATGGCGTACGGCAAGCCGACGCCCATGGTGCCCAGGCCGCCGGAATTGATCCAGCGGCGCGGCTTGTCGAAGCCATAGTATTGCGCCGCCCACATCTGGTGCTGGCCCACGTCGGAGGTGATGAAAGCGTCGCCCTTGGTGAGCTGGAAGACTTTCTCGACCACCGATTGCGGCTTGATGACCAGGTCGGAAGTCGGGTATTTCAGGCATTCGCGGCCACGCCATTCGGCGATCTGCTTCCACCAGTTGCTCAAGGCATTGACGTTCGGCTTGGCTTCGGCCGCGTCGAGTTGCGCGAGGAACTCGATCAGCACGTCCTTGACGTTGCCGACGATGGGGATATCGACCTTGACGCGCTTGGAAATCGACGATGGATCGATGTCCACGTGGATGATCTTGCGCGGATGCGAGGCGAAATGTTTCGGGTTGCCGATCACGCGGTCATCGAAACGGGCGCCGATGGCGATCAGCACGTCGCAATTCTGCATCGCCATGTTCGCTTCGTAGGTGCCGTGCATGCCGGGCATACCGACATACTGCTCGCTCGAGGCGCGGTAGCCGCCCAGGCCCATCAAGGTGTTGGTGCACGGGAAACCCAGGCGGTCGACCAGCTTGTTCAGCTCGGGAGCCGCATTCGCCAGGATGACGCCGCCGCCCGTGTAGATCATCGGGCGTTCGGCTTGCAGCAACAGCTGCACGGCCTTGCGGATCTGGCCCGAGTGGCCCTTGTCGACGGGACGGTAGGAACGCATCTCGACTTCCTTCGGATAGTCGAAATGGCATTTGTGCATGCTGATATCCTTGGGGATATCGACCAGCACGGGTCCCGGACGGCCGGTACGGGCGATGAAGAAGGCTTTCTTGATCGTCGCTGCCAGGTCCTTGACGTCCTTGACGAGGAAGTTGTGCTTGACCACGGGGCGCGTGATGCCGACCGTGTCGCATTCCTGGAACGCATCCTGGCCGATGGCGTGGCTCGGCACCTGGCCGGAGATCACCACCATGGGAATCGAGTCCATGTACGCGGTCGACAGGCCTGTGACGGCATTCGTGACGCCCGGACCGGACGTGACGATGGCGACACCGACTTTGTTCGAGCTGCGCGAATAGGCATCGGCGGCGTGGATCGCGGCCTGCTCGTGGCGTACCAGGATATGCTGGAATTTGTTTTGCTGGAAGATGGCGTCGTAGATGTAGAGTACGGCTCCGCCCGGATATCCAAAGACGTGCTCGACGCCCTCTTCAGCCAGACAGCGCACGACAATTTCTGCGCCGGTAATTGGTCCTGCTGCTGCTTCGGTATTCATGAAACATTCCTTTCAAGGTCCATTGGAGATTGATCGGATGTTCTTTCCTGACGAAGTTCGCTGTGCGCGACAGTGCTCCTGCTTCCCTTTTCATGCGGTCACGCCATTTCTTTGGGCACCCATAGATACCTTACAAAACAACGCTTAACGCAACTCGTTTGGCCGGAGTTTCTGTGGCGCCTGTACGAACCGCTCGCGCTTGTGGCACGGGTTAGAACAAACTGCCTACAAATGAAAGCGCGTCTTGCCGCGGATGGCCTTGTGTGCCGGTCGCGACCTGACCATAGGGCTTTGGGGTGTTCAAAGCGTCCCATACGTTATCGCGTTGCACCATGATGGTCAAGGAAAATGTCGGCCTCGCTGCATTTTTGCTCGCACGACGTGCAAAAACCCTGCGGAAACGCACATTTTTTGCTAGCATGCACGGGGTTGCAAAAAGCATACCCGCCCCCATTTCGCCCACCGCACCCGCAGCCCGCTAAGATCCCCATACCGCATGGCAACAGACAAAGAATTATCCGACTTTCTAGAAAATGTCGAGCGGCGCGCTTTCAAGCAAGCCGCCTACGCGGTCCGCAAGGAAGAATCGGCACTCGACATCGTGCAGGATGCCATGATCAAGCTGGCCGAGAAGTACGGCGACAAGCCGGCCGCCGAACTGCCGATGCTGTTCCAGCGCATCTTGCAGAACACCATCCTTGATTATTTCCGCCGAGAAAAAGTTCGCAATACCTGGGTCAGCCTGTTTTCCGGCATGAAGCCCTCGGGCGACGAGCATGAAGATTTTGATATACTTGACACGTATGAATCGGAACAGGGCAGCAGCGCCGCCGAATCGTCGGCCGACCAGGTCGAACGCGCGCAAATGCTTGCTTTGATTGATGCTGAGGTACAAAAACTGCCGTCACGTCAACGCGAAGCCTTCCTCATGCGTTATTGGCAGGACATGGATGTGGCTGAAACAGCGGAAGCGATGGGCTGCTCCGAAGGTAGCGTGAAAACACATTGCTCCAGAGCTACCCACACGCTCGCCGAATCGCTGAAAGCCAAGGGAATTAAATTATGAACACCGACGATCTCAATTTCGCTTACAAAGTGCGCCATGCACTGAACGAAAAACTCGACGACCTGCCCGCATCGGCCACCGATGGCCTGGCAGCGGCACGCAAGCTGGCCCTGTCGCGCAAGAAGGCGGACGCGCCCGCCACCGTCGCCGTGCGCAAGGACGTCTTCGCCGGCATCGCCAGCAGCCTGTTTGTCGAACCGCTGTCGTGGCTGGGCCGCATGAGCGTCATCATCCCCCTGCTGCTGCTGGTTGGCGGCCTGGTGGGCATCTATCAGTTTGAGCAAGAACAACATATTGCCGAACTGGCAGAAATCGACGCCGCCGTGCTGTCGGACGAATTGCCGCTGTCTGCGTACATGGACCATGGCTTCAACGCCTACCTGACGAAACGCGAGCAATAAATGGCACGCACGAGCGTACGCAAAGGCTGGCTGGCTGGCGGCATCGGCCTGGGCGCCTGCGCCCTGGCTGGCGCGGCCTGGGTAGGCGCGCAACAACATCCTGCGCCCGTGACCCCTCCCGTGGCGGCAGCGTCCGTGGTGGCGCCGGCGCCGGCCGTCAAGCCCGGCTCGGTCCGCACGGCCGGCAAAGGCGGCACGCCGCCCAAGGCCAGCGACAACCCGTCCTGGAACAAACTGTCGCACGCGCAGCAGGAAGCCCTGCAGCCGCTGGCGGGCGAATGGAACAAGCTGGAACCGCTGCGCAAGCAGAAATGGCTCGATATCGCCAGCCGCTTTGCCTCCATGTCGCCCGACGAACAAACCCGCGTGCATGAACGCATGCGCGAATGGATCAAGCTGACGCCGGAACAGCGCCGCCTGGTGCGCGAAAACTACACGCGCACGAAGAAGATTGATCCTGGTCAAAAAACCGCGCAATGGGAGCAATACCAACAATTGCCGGAAGATCAAAAGAAAAAGCTGGCGACGGAACTCGTGCCGAAAAAACCGCTGGGCAAAGTGCCGGCGATCAATTCGAATACCAGCAAGCCGCCCGTGATCGCGCCACCGGCCACGCCCGCAGCGCCTGCCGTCGCCGCGCCCGTCCTGCCGCCAGCCGCCACGCCTGCGGCGGCCGTGCCGCTCACGGATCCTGCCGCGGCCCCCGCCACCGCGCCCGTCACGCCACCTGCCACGCCTGCCCCACTGCCGAACTATGCCAAATAGCACACCTGCCGCCAGCATCACTTCCCATCCCACGATCAAGCGCCGCCTGATTTCCATGGTGTACGAGTCGCTGCTGGCCCTGGCCGTGCTCTTCTTACCCTTCCTGCTGTTTGAACTGGCCGTGCAAGGCGCGCATACGCCGCTGACGGAACACATGCGCCAGTGCCTGGCCTTCCTCGTCATGGGCGCATATTTCATCCATCAATGGAGCCGCGAAGGGCAAACGCTGGCCATGAAGACGTGGCGCTTGCAACTGGTATTGCCAGGCCACGCCCACGTGCCGCTGCGCGTGGCTGCCTGCCGCTACATCCTGTCATGGATGTGGCTGCTGCCGGCCCTGCTGGTGTCGTATGCATTCGATTTGCAGCACTGGACTGCCCTGGGCGCCATCGGCGTGGGCATCCTGGCCTGGTCGGCCACGGCCCTGTTTACGGGCAATGGACAATTCCTGCACGACAAGCTCGTGGGCACGCAGACCGTGCAATTGCCGGCACCGGCCAAGAAGTCGAAGAAAGTCGCCGCCTGAGTTTTTATGCGGCTTGACCTAAGTCATTGAAGCGCCACGGGGGCTCTGCGATCATGGCATGCCATGAATAATACCGCCCCCCTCCCCCACACACGCTTCGCTCCCTACCGCGAGGAAGTCTGCAGCGAAGACGAAGTCAAGCACCTCGTCCACACCTTTTATGCGGCCGCGCGCGACGATGCCATGCTGGGCCCCATCTTTGCCGCCGAGGTCAAGGATTGGGATGCCCACCTGGCAACATTGGTCGATTTCTGGTCAGGTTTGCTGCGCGGCACCATGCGCTACCACGGCAAACCGCTGGCCCAGCACGCGCAAATGGAACACCTGACGCCGTGCATGTTCCGCCGCTGGCTGACCCTGTTCTTCGCCACGACCGAAAGCATGGGCAATGCTGCCCTGCAAGAGAAGGCCGACACCATCGCCTTGAATATTGCTGAACGGCTATGGAAAAGCTTTGCGGAAAGCCACGCCATCGTGGCGCCGCAGCTTTAGAAACGCTCGTAACCCTGCAGATAGCGCCATTGCCCCACGGGCATGGCGCCCATCGGAATGCGGCCGATGCGCAAGCGTTTCATGGCGACGACATCCAGTCCCACCATCTTGCACATATGGGCGATCTGGCCCGGCTGCACGTTTTTCAGGGCGAAGCGCAGGCGCGTCTCGTTTTGCCAGCTGACCTTGATCGGCGGCAAAGGCTTGCCATTGAAGGGCAAGCCGTGATTCAGCAGCGCCAGGCCGTTTTCCATGATGTCGCCCGATACTTCCACGATGAATTCCTGCTCCACCGTTTTCGCTTCGTCGACCAGTTTGCGGGCGACGCGGAAATCCTGCGTAAACACCAGCAAGCCGGAGGCCATGGTGTCGAGCGGATTGGTGATGGTCAGGCCGATCAGGTGGCGCTTGAGAAAGCGCGTGACGGCGCTGGGCAGCACGTTTTCCGGGGTGAACAGCTCTTCGGGACGCAAGCAGGCCAGGGCCGGCTTGCCTTCGCTGCCCACGCCGCCGTTGACGCCGGCCGGCTTGTGCAGCAGGATCGTCACGGGCGGCATTTCTTCCAAGGTCGCGTTCGGCAACAGCACGACCGCCTGATTGTCGGCCACGCGCGCACCCGATTCCTCCACCAGCACGCCATCGACCGTGACCCAACCGCCCTCGATATACAGCTCGGCCTCGCGGCGTGAGCAGGGTACGTCTTCAGACAGGCGCTTGGCCAGGCGGACGGTGGGCATTTCGTGTGGTGTGGTCATGGGGAGGCGCAAAAAGCAAGAGGAGGAGAAAGCCGGTATTGTAACCGACCCGCTCCTCCCCCTTTTTGCTGATTGCGCTGGAGATTGTCGGATTACGCTGCTGATTGTCGGATTACGCTACGCTAATCCGACCTACCCGACCCACCCGACCTGCGCGGCGGTGGCGGGTTTGGTAGGTTGGATTAGCGGAACGCGTAAGCCAACAATCAGGCCTGCGCCTTCGCCAATTCCTCGGCAAAGAAGCGGTGGCCCATCTCTTCCAGCCCCAGCGTCTGCAGCACTTCCTGCAGGCGTTCCGTCGGACGCTGGCGCGGCAGGTTTTTATAACTGGCGATGATCAGTTCATTCTTCATCGAATGCTCCCAGCCCACCAGTTCCGTCACGCTGACCTGGTAGCCATGCGCTTCCAGCTGCAAACAGCGCAGCACGTTGGTGATCTGGCTGCCGAACTCGCGCGTGTGCAGCGGGTGGCGCCACAATTCCGTCAAGGCACTCTTGCCCAGGCTCTGACCCTTGTTCTTCTTCAAGACGGAAGCGACTTCCGCCTGGCAACACGGCACCAGCACCATGAACTTCGCCTTTTTCTTCAGCGCGAAGTGGATCGCGTCATCGGTAGCCGTGTTGCACGCATGCAAGGCCGTGACGATGTCGATCTGCTGCGGCAGCAAGCTCGATTCCGTCGATTCGGCCACGGACAGGGGCAGGAAGGACATGCCGGGGAACTTGAATTTCTTCGCCAGCTCTTGCGAGCGCTGCACCAGCTCTTCGCGCGTCTCGATGCCGTAGATGTGCGAACCGTCGTTGCCATTCTTGAAGAACAGGTCGTACAGGATGAAACCCAGGTACGACTTGCCGGCGCCGTGGTCAACCAAGGACACGCCGGGATGGTCGAGCTGCACTTCGCGCAGCAGCGGCTCGATGAACTGCGTCAGGTGGTACACCTGCTTGAGCTTGCGGCGGCTATCCTGGTTCATCTTGCCGTCGCGCGTCAGGATGTGCAATTCCTGCAGCAAGGCGACCGACTGGCCATCCTTGATCTCGGGCATGTTGCTGGCGGCCGTGATGACGTCTTTCGGCACAACGGCTGCGGTGGCGGCGGCTGCGGTGGCGGCGGCTGCCGCGCCCTTAGCGCGCTTCATCGATCCACGCCATCTGTATCGCTTCGAGCACTTTTTCGCCGCCGCGCGTGTGGTCATCGTCGAAGCCGTCCAGTTCCACCACCCAGTTATGCAGGTCGGTGAAACGCACGGTCAACGGGTCGATGTCCGGATGCGCGTCGTACAGCGCCTCGGCGATCGCGTGAATATCGGACCATTTCATGTTAGTGACTGCCTTCGCTGACCTGGTTGATCGTGTATTTCGGGATTTCGACGACGAGGTCGGCGTCGGCCACGATGGACTGGCACGACAGGCGCGACACGGCTTCCAGGCCCCAGGCCTTGTCCAGCATGTCTTCTTCCAGTTCCGTCGCTTCGTTCAGCGATTCGATGCCTTCGCGCACCAGCACGTGGCAGGTGGTGCAGGCGCACGATTTTTCGCAGGCGTGCTCGATGTCGATGTCGTTTTCCAGCAGGATGTCGCAGATGGACTTGCCGGCCGGGGCTTCGATGACGGCGCCGTCCGGGCAAAGCTTGGCGTGCGGCAGGATAACGATTTGTGGCATGGTTTCTTCTTTCAGTCTGTCATTCGGAGCGCGGCCGCAGTATCGGCGGCGCGCTGTTCAATTGGTTTTATACGACCTGGTCCAGGGACTTGCCCTTCAGAGCAGTGCGCACGCTGCGGTCCATGCGGCGCGAGGCGAAATCCTCGGTGCCGTCGGCCAGCGCCTCGATCGCCAGCTTCAATGCCTGGTGGTCGATGGCGCCGCTTTGCGATTGCGCAATGGCGTCGCGCACCTTGTTCATCAAGCCATCCACGGTGACCCGTTCGGCGTCGTCGAGCAAGCCGCCGTCTTCGTCCAGCGCCGACTGCGTGGCCAGCAGGATGCGTTCCGCTTCCACCTGCTCTTCGCGCAGCGCGCGCGCCACCATGTCGGTGTCGGCCGACGTGTACGACTCCTGCAGCATGCGAGCGATGTCGTCGTCGCCCAGGCCATACGCCGGCTTGACGCTGATCGACGCTTCCACGCCCGAGCGCAATTCGCGCGCCGAGACGGACAGCAAGCCATCCGCATCGACCTGATACGTGATGCGGATGCGCGCGGCGCCCGCCACCATCGGCGGAATGCCGCGCAGCTCGAAACGCGCCAGCGAACGGCAATCGCTCACCAGTTCGCGCTCGCCCTGCAGCACATGCACGGCCAGCGCCGTCTGGCCATCTTTAAAGGTCGTGAATTCCTGCGCGCGCGCGCACGGAATCGTCGAATTGCGGGGAATGATCTTTTCCACCAGGCCGCCCATGGTTTCGATACCGAGCGACAGCGGAATCACGTCCAGCAGCAGCCAGTCGTCGCCGGCGGCGCGATTACCTGCCAGCAAGTTCGCCTGGATGGCCGCGCCCAGCGCCACCACTTTATCGGGGTCGATATTCGCGTGCGGCGTCGTGTGGAAGAATTCGCTGACGGCGCGCTGCACGTGCGGCATGCGCGTGGCGCCACCGACCATCACCACGCCGTCGACGTCGTCCGCATCCACGTTCGCGTCGCGCAAGGCTTTTTTGATGGCGTTCATGGTCTTGCCCACCAGGTGCTGCGTCATGGCGGCAAATTCCGTCGCCGTGATGCGCAGGTGGATTTCTTCACCCGAGTTCAGGGCCGCGTCGATCATCGTTTCCGACTTGGTCGACAGCGTTTCCTTGATCTCACGCGCTTTCACCAGCAGGATGGCCGTGTCTTCGTCCGACAGCGGCGCCAGCTTGGCGTGCTCGCTGATCCAGCAGAACAGGCGGCGGTCGAAATCGTCGCCGCCCAGGGCCGAGTCGCCGCCCGTCGACAGCACTTCAAAGACGCCCTTGCTCAGCTTCAGGATGGAAATGTCGAAAGTGCCGCCGCCGAGGTCATACACGGCGTACACGCCTTCGGAGGCGTTATCGAGGCCATACGCGATGGCGGCGGCCGTCGGCTCGCTCAAGAGGCGCAAGACATTGATGCCGGCCAGTTGCGCCGCATCTTTCGTCGCCTGGCGCTGCGCATCGTCAAAGTAAGCGGGCACGGTGATCACGGCGCCCACCAGGTCGTCGCCGAGCGAGTCTTCCGCACGCTGGCGCAGGGTGGCGAGAATTTGCGCCGACACTTCGACCGGACTTTTCACGCCGGCCACGGTTTTCAGCTGCACCATGCCAGGCGTATCCTGGAAGTCGTAAGGCAGGTTTTCCGCGTAGGCGATGTCGGCCAGGCCGCGGCCCATGAAGCGCTTGACGGACACGATGGTGTTCTTCGGGTCGGTGGTTTGCGCGGACAGGGCCTTGTAGCCGATGTTCGCATGGCCGTTCGGCAGGTAGCGCACGACGGAGGGCAGCAGGGAGCGCCCGTCTTCGTCGTTGAGCACCTCGGGAATGCTGTTGCGCACGGTGGCGACCAGGGAATTGGTGGTGCCCAGATCGATGCCGACGGCCAGGCGGTGCTGGTGCGGCGCGGTCGACATGCCTGGTTCGGAAATTTGCAGAAGTGCCATTGTATTCGTGCCTCGATTAATTTTGTGCGTGGTGCTGCTGATGCCTGTCGCGCATTATAAGACGCGCGCCGGACTGGCGCTTGGTCAGTCAGGCTTCCATGGCCTCGTATGCAAAACGGACTTCTTCGCCGAATTTGTCGAGGAACATCAGGGCGCGCACGCTTTGCGCGGCATTCACATAGTCGCCCGCGTCGAGCTGGGCCGCCACCTGGGCCAGCAAGGCCTTGCGTTCACCGCGCAACTGGCGGTCCAGGGCGTCGAGCGCGTCGGCATCCTTGCCGGCGCGCGCATCGCCGAGTTCCTCGCGCCACTCCATCTGCTGCATCAGGAAGCTGACGGGCATGGCCGTGTTCGACTCCGTCTGCAAATCGACGCCATTGAGTTCGCACAGGTATTGCGCGCGCTTTTGCGGGCTTTTCAGGGTTTGATAGGCTTCATTGGCGCGCGTGGCCCATTGCATCGCCACGCGCTTTTCAGCGCTGCTGGCGTTGATGAAGCGGTCCGGATGGACCTTGCCCTGCACGTCGCGGTAGGCAGAGTCGAGCGCGCTCATGTCGAGCCCGAACTGCGCCGGCAACTGGAATAATTCGAAGTGATTTTGCATAATGGTCGGTGGTCGCTGTACCGCAATCGATGGGTACAGCGCACCGACCGGGGTCTTGCCAGCTGTTTAAATCCTGAAGGACTCGCCGCAGCCGCAGGCGTCTTTTTCGTTCGGATTGTGGAACTTGAAGCCTTCGTTCAAGCCTTCGCGCGCGAAATCGAGTTCCGTGCCGTCGATGTAAGGCAGGCTTTTCGGGTCGACGAAGACTTTCACGCCGTGCGACTCAAAAACGCTGTCTTCGGCCGCCACTTCATCGACATATTCGAGCTTGTAAGCCAGGCCCGAGCAGCCCGTGGTGCGCACGCCAAAGCGCAAGCCCATGCCCTTGCCGCGCCGTTCGATATAACGGTTGATGTGTTTCGCCGCTTTTTCGGTCAGTGTGATCATGTATTTCTCCGCAACTGCCCCGGCCTTGCGGCTGGGGCGGGCTGCCAACGTTTAAGCTGCTACTGGATGGCGGGTCTGGTAATCCAGCACTGCCGCCTTGATGGCGTCTTCCGCCAGGATGGAGCAGTGGATCTTCACTGGCGGCAGGGCCAGTTCTTCGGCGATCTGCGTATTCTTGATGGCCAGCGCCTGGTCCAGGGTCTTGCCCTTGACCCATTCGGTCACCAGCGAGCTCGACGCGATGGCCGAACCGCAGCCGTAGGTCTTGAATTTCGCGTCTTCGATCAGGCCATCGGCGCCGACCTTGATCTGCAGTTTCATCACGTCGCCGCAGGCGGGCGCGCCTACCATGCCGGTGCCGATGGTGTCATCACCCTTGTCGAAAGCGCCCACGTTGCGCGGGTTTTCGTAGTGATCGAGTACTTTGTCCGAGTAAGCCATTTTGATGCTCCTTTAATATTCTTGCCGGCCCCATTCACGAGGCCACGGTGTTGGTTAGTGGGCTGCCCATTGGATGGAATTGATATCAATGCCATCTTTAAACATATCCCACAGCGGCGACAATTCGCGCAGCTTGTGTACTTTCGATTTCAGCAGGTTCACGGCGAAGTCGATGTCTTCCTCGGTCGAGAAGCGGCCGATGGTGAAGCGGATCGAGCTGTGCGCCAGTTCGTCGCTGCGGCCCAGGGCGCGCAGCACGTACGATGGCTCCAGGCTGGCCGAGGTGCAGGCCGAACCGGACGACACGGCGATATCCTTGATCGCCATGATCAGCGACTCGCCTTCGACGTAGTTGAAGCTGACGTTCAGGTTGTGCGGCACGCGGTGCTCCATGTCGCCGTTGATGTAGACTTCTTCGATCTCTTGCAAGCCCTTCGCCAGGCGGTCGCGCAAGGCCTTGATGCGGCCGATTTCGCTGTCCATTTCTTCCTTGGCGATGCGGAAGCTCTCGCCCATGCCGACGATCTGGTGCGTCGGCAGGGTGCCCGAGCGCAGGCCGCGCTCATGGCCGCCACCGTGCATCTGCGCTTCCAGGCGCACGCGCGGCTTGCGGCACACGTACAGGGCGCCCACGCCTTTTGGGCCGTAGGTTTTGTGCGCCGTGAAGGTCATCAGGTCGACCTTGGTCTTTTGCAGGTCGATGACGACCTTGCCCGTCGCTTGCGCGGCGTCGCAATGGAAGATGATGCCTTTCGAGCGGCAGAACACGCCGATTTCGTCGATCGGCTGGATCACGCCGATTTCGTTGTTCACCAGCATCACCGACACGAGGATGGTGTCCGGGCGCACGGCCGCGGCCAGCTGCTCGACGGTAATCAGGCCGTTGTCCTGCGGCTCCAGATACGTCGCTTCAAAGCCGATGCGTTCCAGTTCGCGCACCGTGTCGAGTACCGATTTATGCTCGGTCTTGACGGTGATGATGTGCTTGCCCTTGGTCTTGTAGAACTGTGCCGCGCCCTTGATGGCCAGGTTGTTGCTTTCCGTCGCGCCGGAAGTCCAGATGATTTCGCGCGGATCGGCGTTCACCAGGGCCGCTACGTAGCCGCGTGCCTCTTCCACGGCTTTTTCCGCCGTCCAGCCATACATGTGGCTGCGCGATGCCGGATTGCCGAACTGCTCGCGCAGGTAGGGAATCATCTTGTCGGCGACGCGTGGATCGATCGGCGTGGTGGCCGAGTAATCCATGTAGATCGGGAAATGCGGTGCGGTTTCAAAGTGCACTTGGCCTACGTTTTTTTCAGGGGCGTTCATCAATAACTCCAATGCAATCAGCAACTTAGTATTTTGTATTTATCAACCGAGGGCGGCGTGGTTACGGTGCATCACCATCACGCTTTGCTCGGCAATCTTTTGTCTCTGCTGGTCGACCAGGTCCTGCAAGGACACAGAATCCAGATAATCGACCATTTTTTCGTTGAGTGTGGACCACAATTCATGCGTCATGCAGCGCGCACCCGTGGCCGCGTCGGCGCCGTGGCAATGTTCCTTGCCGCCGCACTGCGTGGCGTCCAGCGGCTCGTCGACGGCGATGATGATGTCGGCCACCGTCACCTTGTCGGCACGGCGCGCCAGGCTGTAGCCGCCGCCCGGACCACGGATCGATTCGACGATCTCATGCCGGCGCAGCTTGCCGAACAGCTGTTCCAGATAGGACAGGGAAATCGACTGGCGCTGGCTGATGCCGGACAAGGTGACCGGCCCCTTGCCCTGGCGCAGGGCAAGATCGATCATTGCAGTCACGGCAAAACGACCTTTTGTAGTCAGACGCATACATCCTCGGCTTAACTGTTCAATAACTAGTTTAAAATATTGCGGCTTTTCAACTTCTCAAACCCCGAGTAGTTGAATGATTTAGTCAAGTATAACAAATTCGGCGGGGTTTGTCAGAGCGCCCCTCGATGACCACAGGGCTGGCAGGGGCATAGCCGGCCGCGCCAGGCGCGGCGGCTTCAGGAAAACAACAGTCAGGAAATCGCAGGCGTTCTCAGCCCCGTAAGGCGGCACGTACTTTCATCAGTTCAAACCCCAGCAGGTTCAAGCCGTCCCAGGTGGCGGGGTCCAGGATGCGCGGATTGTCCGAGGCCAGGCCCACGCCCCAGATGCGGTCGACGGGACTGGCTTCGACAATGACGCGTTCGCCCGTGCCCAGCAGAAACTTGCGCAGCGCGGCCTTTTGCGAGAACTTGGCAAAGTTGCCATCGAAGACGATGCCGGCGCGCGCCGCCTCCCACACTTTGGCGTCAAAATTGGCCACTTCGCGCCCCAGCTTCTTCACTTCCGACGGCCGCCCGGCCGCCACGATGCGCGCCTGCACGGCCGTGTCGCCAAACAGGGCCGCCTTTTGCGCCATCATGTAGTGCTCGGCCGTCGCATACGTCACGCCGGCCAAGCTGAACGGCGATGGAAACCATTGGCTGAAGCAACTTTTGTCGGGCACCTGCGGCTGCGCCGGCGTGTGGCCCCAGAAATACAGATAGTCGGGCTCGCCGCCCGCCGCTATCCACGCCGTCAATTCTTCCACATTACTGATTTGCATATTCCCCGCACTTTCGCCAGACAGGCGCCAATTCAATCTCAAGCACGCAACAGTCGCATCGGGCCAAACAAGGCCTGCATGTCGCTGTTGCCGATAAAGGACAGATTATACGGATGTTCCGCCGTCACCTGCGGCAGCATTGCCGCCACCGGCAGGCGTTTGATGAGCTCGGCAATCTTGCCCCATAACACCAGTTGCGGCAAGGCCGCCCCGCCCTGCCGCGCCAGCGCTTCCAGCACCACCTGCAGGAAGGGCAGCCAGCCGAGCGCATCCTGCACGGGCGGCACGTGGGAACGGAACACCAGCGCCGCGTTGAGCAGCAAGAAACCCTGCTCCGTCATCTTACGCTGCAAGTCGGGCAGGGTCTGGATCACGCCGCTGCCCGCCAGCTGCGCGGCGGCGGCCACGGGAGCCATGGCCGCGCCGGACGTGTCGCCGCCCTGCAACTGGCCATCGGCCACCAGCAGCATCTTCATGAAGTTGCGCAGGGACGTGGCGCGGTTGACGGGTTTCGACAGCCCCGTGGCCGACCATAAACTGCCGACGGCGCCATCCATGAAGCACACGCCCGTGGCGCTGTCGGCGCGCGGATACGGCCCCTCGCCCACCAGCACGTAACGCACCTGCGCCAGCGGCAGGGCAAAGGCGGCAAACAGCCGGCCCTGCGTGGGCAGGTAATCGTCGGCGGCCAGCGCCGGCAGATAGGCGGGATCGGCCGCCATCACGGCCTGCAAGCCGCGCAGCAGGATGGGACGCCAGGAAGCATGCGCCAGAGACAGGGCATCGGTGATGCTGGCAGGAACGGTGGTTACGGTCATGGCGCGTGAAGTATTTGGACAAACGCAAATTGTAGCCTACCGGCAAGCTGGCATTGACCGCCCCAAATCAATCACGCATAAAAAAACCCCGTCTGTTGCCAGACAGGGCTTTCTGCCTTGCGCCTTATAAAATCTATTCGGCGTCAGGTTGCTGCGATGGATGGGCAGCGGCAAAGGCCGGCAAGCCGGCGCAATGCGCATGGATGCGCGCCACGCGCGGGTACGGCGCCAGGTCGATGGCGAAACGCTGCGCATTGAACACTTGCGGCACCAGGCAGCAATCGGCCATCGTCGGGCTGTCGCCATGGCAGAACAGGCCAGCTCCGGCCGGGTCGCCCTGCGCCAACAGCGCTTCCACGGCCGCCAGTCCCTCGGCCATCCAGTGGCGATACCACTCCTGCTTGGCTTCGTCCGACAGCCCCAGCGTGTTTTTCAGGTATTTCAGGACGCGCAGATTCGTCAGCGGATGGGCGTCGCAGGCGATCGCCAGCGCCAGCGCGCGCACCCTGGCGCGCCCCAGCGCGTCGACCGGCAGCAGCGGCACGGCTGGCCGCGTCTCGTCCAGGTATTCGAGCATCGCCAGCGACTGCGTCAGGATGGCGCCGTCGTCATCGAGCGCCGGCACCAGCGCCGACGGATTGACGGTACGGTAGGCCGGCAGCAACTGCTGGCCGCCATCCTGCAGCAGATGCACGGGGATGCTGTCGTAATCGATGCCCTTCAAATTGAGGGCAATGCGCACGCGGTAGGCGGCCGAACTGCGGAAATAGGTGTACAGCTTCATCGGGCGCCTCCCCTCAGGCGCGGCCGGCGTACAGCACGACCGTCTGCTCGATGCTGCCGAAGATGCTGGCGCCCGCCGCGTCGCGCATCTCGATGCGCACCGTGTCGCCGAACTTCAGGTACGCCGTCTTCGGCGCGCCGTGTTCGATGGTTTCATACATGCGCACCTCGGCCAGGCAGCAGTAACCCACGCCGCCGTTGCCGATGCTGGAGCCGAACAGGTTGCCCTGCTTGTTCGACACGGTGCCCGAACCGATGATGCTGCCGGCACCCAGTTCGCGCGTCTTCGCCGCATGGGCGACGAGTTGCGCAAAATTGAAGGTCATGTCTTCGCCCGCATTCGGTTTGCCGAACGGTTTGTCGTTCAGGTCCACCAGCAGCGGCAGGTGCAGCTTGCTGTCCGCCCAGTTGGCACCCAGTTCATCGGGCGTGACGGCGACGGGCGAAAACGCGCTGGCCGCCTTCGACTGGAAGAAACCGAAACCCTTGGCCAGTTCGCCCGGAATCAGGTTGCGCAAGGAGACATCGTTGACCAGCATCACCAGGCGAATCGCTTGCGCCGCATCGTCCACACTGGCGCCCATGGCCACGTCGCCCGTAATCACGGCCACTTCCGCTTCCAGGTCGATGCCCCACTCTTCCGACAGGGCGAAGATGGGGTCGCGCGGCCCGATGAAACTGTCCGAGCCGCCCTGGTACATCAGCGGGTCCGTGTAGAACGAGGCCGGCACTTCCGCGTTGCGCGCCTTGCGCACCAGTTCCACATGGTTGATATAGGCGGAACCGTCGGCCCACTGGTAGGCGCGCGGCAGCGGCGAGTGGCATTGATTGGCGTCAAACGGCTGCGCGTCCGGCGCCTGGCCCGCGTTCAGGGCGGCGTATGCCTGTTCCAGTTTCGGCGCGACGGCGTCCCAGTTGTCGAGCGCCGCCTGCAGGGTGGGGGCGATGCCGGCCACGCGCTGGTACTGGCGCAGGTCGCGGCTGACGAGGATCAGGGCGCCGTCGCGGCTGCCGTTTTTCAGGGTTGCGAATTTCATGGTGTTCCTTGTTCGATGTATTTATCAGGGAGTGTCGATCCGGGCTGCTCAGGCGTCGGCCGGCGCGTGCATCCAGGCGGCGTGCTTCGGCGCGCGGCGTGTCTGCGACCATTCTTCCAGCATTTCCCATTTGACGGCGTCCAGTTTGGCCATCATTTCGGGCGTACCCACGTTGGCCGCCAGTTCCAGGCGGTGACCGTTGGGGTCGAAGAAATAGATCGACTGGAAGATAGCGTGATTCACAGGTCCCAGCACCTCGATGCCGGCGGCCACCAGGCGTTCCTTGGCGGCCAGCAGTTCTTCCATGCTGCCCACTTCCAGCGCCAGGTGCTGCACCCAGGCCGGGGTATTGCGGTCGCGGTCCATCGGCGGCTGCGTCGGCAGCTCGAAGAAGGCCAGCACATTGCCCTGGCCCGCGTCGAGGAAGACGTGCATGTACGGGTCCGGCGCCTTGGTCGACGGCACCAGGTCTTCCGCGATGGCGAGGACGAAATTCATGTTCAAATGCTTGACGTACCACTCGACGGTTTTCTTCGCGTCGATGCAGCGGTAGGCGACGTGGTGGATTTGCTTGATCTTCATGGTGTTTGTCTCCAATGGATGGCGCCCGGGGCGCGATGGCTGGCCTGTTTTTCAGCTTTTCACCATTAGAATCGAGTTACAGCTATCATACAAACAATTTTTAACCATTGATTTATCGGATTATCTTATGAGTCCCAGCCTGCGACAGATGCGCGCCTTCGTGGCGCTGGCCAAGACCGGCAGTTTTACCCTGGCCGCCGAATACCTGCACGTGACGCAGTCCGCCTTGAGCGGCTTGATCAAGGAACTCGAAAGCGTGCTGGGCGTGCGCGTGGTCGAACGCAGCACGCGCAAGACGCAGCTGTCGGAAATCGGCCGCGAGCTGTATCCGCTGTTTGAAAAGATGATCGAAGACCTCGACGGTGCCATGGCCGGCATCGCCCAGCGCAAGGCCCTGAAAACGGGCCTGGTGCGCATCGCCGCGCCGCAGATGATGGCCTGCACCTTGCTGCCGGAAGTGATCGCCGCCTACCGCCAGACGCACCCGGACGTGCAGCTGCGCCTGGTCGATTGCCCCGTGGAAAACGTGTCGGCGCGCGTCTTCAGCGGCGAAGTCGATTTCGGCATCGGCCCAGAGCGCGATCCGACGGCAGAAATCGGCGCGCAAGTGCTGTTCGAAATGCCCTTCGTGCTGGTTTTCCCCGAGCAGCATCCGCTGCAGCAAAAAGAGCGCGTCACCTGGGCCGATGTGGGCGACTACCCGTTCATTTCGCTGCAGGGCCAGTTCACGGAACGCCTGCTGCGCGACATGCACGGCGCGTTTCGCGAGCTGTCGCTCAATCCGTATAACGAAGTGACCTTCATGACGACGGCGCTGGCCATGGTCAGCGCCAACCTGGGCATCACGGTTTGCCTGCCGTACGCGGAACCGATGGTCAAACTATACAAATTGCACATGCGCGCCCTGCACGAGCCGGAACTGACGCGGCGCTTTTTCGTCTACACGAAAACGGGCCGTTCGCTGTCGCCAGCCGCCGAAAGCTTCATGGCCTTCCTGTTCCGCTTTGTCGAGACGCACGAGTGGAACGTGGGAGCGGGCGGCCCCGCCGCGCGCGACGCGCTGCCGGCCGGCGGCCCCGCTGGCGCCGCTTTATAATAGGGTACCGCCCCTAGCCGCCAACGCCAACGCCATGACCCAGCCTGACCAGAACGCCCTGTCGCCCATCGACGCCGCCACCATCGCCATCAACCAGCGCATGAACAAATTCGACGGCCATGAGCAGGTCTGGCTGTTCGGCTACGGCTCGCTGATCTACAAGGCGGACTTCCCCTATATCGAACGGCGCCCCGCCAGCATCGAAGGCTGGACGCGGCGCTTCTGGCAAGGCTCGCACGACCACCGGGGCACGCCGATGGCGCCGGGCCGGGTCGCCACTATCGTGCCGCAGGCGGGCGCCGTGTGCGACGGCATGGCGTATCTGATCACGCCCGAAGTCTTCGCCCACCTCGACCACCGCGAAAAAAACGGCTATCTGCGCCTGGCCACCGACATCACTTTCGACGACGGCGGCAAGGTCGAGGGCCTGGTGTACATCGCCAACGAGGAAAACGCCGCCTTCCTCGGCGCCGCCCCGGAACTCGATATCGCGCGCCAGATCGCCCGATCAAACGGCCCCAGCGGCCCGAACAGCGAGTACCTGCTGCACCTGGCCAGCGCCCTGCGCGAGCTGGGCAAGAGCGATCCCCATGTCTTTGCCATCGAGCAACATCTAGCGCAGCTCCAGACACAGACCCAAGACAGCGCCGCAGCGCAGCCCTGCGGCAACAGCGCTGACGCCGGCTTAACTTAAAACAAATCCAGCTGCCCCGCATTGCCCCCTTTTACCTTGTTTCCCAACGGCGGCACCACCAGTGGCCGGCGGAACTGCGTGCAATCGAGCTGCTTGAAGCGACCGCCCTTGCCGTGCAGCCCCAGCCGGTACACCGCCTTTTCAAAGCGCTGGCGGATGAGATCGGCCCACACGCCCTCGCCCCGCATGCGCGCGCCAAACGCGCTGTCGTAATCCTTGCCGCCGCGCATTTCGCGCACGCGGTTCATCACGCGCTGGGCCCGCTCCGAGAAGTGCGCTTCCAGCCATTGCTGGAACAATGGACTCACTTCCCACGGCAGGCGCAGCACCACGTAATGGGCGTGGATGGCGCCCGCGTCGCGCACGGCTTCGAGCAGCTGTTCGATTTCCGGTTCCGTCACGAAAGGAATGATGGGCGCGATGCTGACGCCCACGGGGATGCCCGCCTCCGTCAGGGTACGGATGGTGCGCAGCCGCCGCGCCGGGGCCGCCGCGCGCGGCTCCAGCGTGCGCGCGATGGCCGGGTCGAGCGTGGTGACAGTGACGGCCACGGCCGCCAGGCGTTTGGCCGCCATGGGCGCCAGGATGTCGATGTCGCGCTCGATCAGCGACGATTTCGTGATCAGCGCCACGGGATGATCACACTCGCGTAACACCTCCAGCACGCGCCGCGTCAGCTGCCGTTCGCGTTCGCACGGCTGATATGCATCGGTATTGACGCCCAGGGCGATCGGTTCGGGCACATACGACGGCTTGGCCAGTTCGCGCCGCAACAGTTCGGGGGCGTTCACCTTGGCGTAGATGCGGCTTTCGAAATCCAGGCCCGGCGACAGGCCCAGATAACTGTGCGTGGGGCGGGCAAAGCAATATATGCAGCCGTGTTCGCAGCCCCGGTACGGGTTCAGCGACACATTGAACGGCAAATCGGGCGAAGCATTGCGCGTGAGGATGGTGCGCGCCTGCTCGTCGCTGACCTGCGTCTTCCAGCCCGGCGCCGCCGCCTCGCCAGCCGCCTCGCCAGCCGCCTCATCCAGGCCGCCCACGCTCCAGCCATCGTCGAAACCGGCACGCGCATGCGTCTCGTAGCGCCCTTGCAGGTTCGACACGGCACCGCGCCCCTTGTGGGCTTTCAGCGATTGCGGCGGCAACATGGCTTGCCCGGCGAAGCTGTCATCGTGCTCTGGAATGATTGCTTTCATGAACGGCCCCATCAACTGTATATACGTACAGTATACTATGCCGCTGTGCGGCCAAGATCAAGGGCTGGCGTGCTGTCGTTTCAAGCTTTTTCGCCATGCGGCATGACATAACTCAACTGCTGGGCGACAAAGCCGTCAAATGCCGTGATCAGGGGAACGAAGCGGGACGCCTCCTGCTCCAACTGCATCAGGGCATAGCAGGTCGCTTCCAAGGTCGATAACTGGTCTGGCGCATGCGCCTTGCGGATCAAATAATGGGAAGCGGGCGTGTCGCGCAGGGGCAGGCGCGGCAGCTGTTGCAACTGGGGATTCAGGTACAGCATCTTGCGGCTCTTGCGCCAGGTGGCGTCCAGCACCACCAGCCGCAATTGGCTCAACAATCGGGCCGAATCGAGCAAGATGGCGGGGTCGAGCGCGGGCGGCGGCGCGATGCCCAGCGAACGGTCGCCGGGCGTATCCGGGTACAGCAGCACGTTGTGCTTGTCGGCCAGCACTGCGGCGAGCGTGTCCGGGGCAAACCGCTCGCCCGTCAGCATGCGGCTGTTGGGCAGGCTCAGGTGCAGCAAGCGGGCACTGCCCTTGGCATTGTGGACTTCCAGCGGATGCTGCAGGATCAGCACTTCCACCGCGTGGGCAACGGGGGCGATCCAGCGACAGATGCAGCTGGATGTGGCGCGCAGGCAGGCTGGGCAGCGTGCGCGTTTGGCGGGTTCAGCCAGGGAGGACGATGCGGCGTCAGGGCTGGAGGTAGCGCTGGAAATAGAGCTGGAGGTACGGCGGGTGGTCATGGCGGAGCGCGTGCGCGGCTGTCTTCAAGCCGCGATTGTAGCGCCCGCGCCATGCCACGGGGAATCTGCGCTTAAAACTCTTCCCATTCGTCGGTGCCGGACGCGACCGGCGCCTTCGGCGTGCGTGCGCGCACAGCTTCCGCTGGCGCCGCCTTGCCCGGCGCGGGTGCAGTCATGGCTGGTGCCGGCGCACGCCGCACGGCGGGCCGCATGGCAGCTTGCATGCCAGTTTTGACCGGCGCAGACGCTTTCACAGACGGGGCCGCACTGGTGGAAACATAGTGCTGTGTGGCATCGAGCTTGAACACGCCCACCACCTCGGCCAGCCTGGCCGCCTGTTCCTGCATGGATGCGGCCGCCGCAGCCGCTTCTTCCACCAGGGCCGCGTTTTGCTGCGTCACCTGGTCCATCTGGCCAATGGCCTGGTTGACTTGTTCGATGCCTGCGCGCTGCTCATCGCTGGCATCGGTGATCTGGTTCATGATCTGCGTCACGTGGCTGATGCTTTGCACGATTTCGTCCATGGTGCGGCCGGCCTTGTCCACCAGTTGCGAACCGGCCTCGACCTTTTGCACGGAATCGTCGATCAAGCCCTTGATTTCCTTGGCCGCCGCGCTGGAGCGCTGCGCCAGGTTGCGCACCTCGGAGGCCACCACGGCAAAACCGCGGCCCTGCTCGCCCGCGCGCGCCGCTTCCACGGCCGCATTCAGGGCCAGGATATTCGTCTGGAAGGCGATGGCGTCGATGACGCTGATGATGTCGACGATCTTGCGCGAGGAATCGTTGATCGAGCCCATGGTGCTGACCACTTCCGACACCACCACGCCGCCCTTGCTGGCGATCTGCGAGGCGTCGATGGCCAGTTGATTCGCGCTGCGCGCATTGTCGGCATTGCGTTTCACGGTCGAGGTCAGATCTTCCATCGAAGACGCCGTCTCTTCCAGCGAACTGGCCTGCTCTTCCGTGCGCGATGACAAGTCCAGGTTGCCGGCGGCAATTTCGCTCGAGGCCGTGCTGATCGATTCGGTGCCGACGCGCACCTGGCCGACGATACTGACCAGTTTATCGTTCATGTTTTTCAGCGCTTGCATCAGCTGCCCCGTTTCATCGCGGCTGTCTACCACGATATGGCTGGTCAGGTCGCCGGCGGAAACGGCTTGCGCCACCTCGACGGCGCGCGTGATGGGACGCGTGATCGAGCGCGTGATCCAGTAGGCGCAGGCGATACCCAGCAAGATGGCGACCGCGCCCAGCGAGATTTGCAGCAAACGGCCGTTTTCATAGCGCGAGCGAATGTGCGTGGCCGCTTCATCGAGCAATCTGGCTTCCAGCACGGCCAGCTTGTTCAGCGACGCCAGGTAAATGTCGCGCTTGGTGGCCATGTCGCCTTCATACAGGCGCTTGCCCAGTTCCAGGTCACCCGCATTCTTGGCCTTGAACACATCCTTGCGCACGTCCGTGTAGGCCTTGCGCGTGCTCAGCACTTCCTGGTACAGCGCCTGCTCGTCCGTGCTCAGTTCGCTCTTGCCGATAGCGTTCTGGATTTCCGTGGCGCGCGCCGACGAGACCGCCATTTCCTGTTCAAACTGCTTCTGGTGTTCGGGATCGCCCACTTTCCAGGCGGCCGCCGTGCGCGCCGCATTCACCTCGATGACCTTGGTCCATTCGCCGATCAGGCGCTCATTGCGCACCTTGACGTTGACCAGCGCATCGGTTTCCTTGCTGGCGCTTTGCATCTGCACGATGCCCACCACGGTCAGGCTCGTCAACAGGAGCAAGACGGCGGCAAAAGCACCACCGAGACGTACGCCGATTTTGAGGTTTTTCATTGCGTGATTCCTATCTGAAAAAAACAATGCACAGATGCCACGAAACCGACTTGCTGCTACGTACCAATATAGCAGGCATCTGCCGTGCGGCAATCACGAGCGGCGACGCAACGCTACCCAGGTCGCCAGAATGGCGGCGCGCCGCAGCGCACCACTTTGGAGCAGATTGTGAGTGAATCAGGATGGTATTGCAAGAAATAACATGCAGAAAAGCAACAATTTCAAGGCGCTATGCCGCCACGAACGGGCGGCAGGCAAGCATGGTCAATTTTGCTTCACATAGATCAATTTTGACGTGTCGAAACCCAGCCCTCGGGCTTTCTCGACCAGGCGCTGCTGCAAGGCAGGATCCATGGTCGGCGAGCGCGACAGCAACCACAAGTATGACTTGTCGGGGCCGCTGATCATGGAGTAGCTGTAATCTTGCTGGTCCAAATCAAACACGATGTAGGAACCATAGAAGGGCCCGAAAAACGACACTTTCAGGTAGCCCACGTCTTTCTTATCGACGAAATACGCCTTGCCTTCCGCTTCCTTCCACTTCGCGTCCGCATCCTTGTAGCCGCGGTTGAGCACTTTCAGGCCGCCATCCTGGCGCAGGCTGTAGTCGGCCGTCACATGGCTCAGGCCCCGTTCGAACGAGTGGTCGAGGCGCGCGATCTCATACCACTTCCCAAGATAGCGGGTCGTGTCGAAGTTGCTGACAGGGACAATGTTATCGGGACGGCCCACGCAGCCGGCCAGCACGAGCACACACAGGAACAACAGTTTTTTCATGGTCTTCTCCATTGGTGGAATCAGGGTAGCAACGTCACGGTAGCAATGCGTGGTCAACGATGCGGCGGATCGCGCCACTGGCTTGCATGCGCACGATGGCGGCATTGAATTGCTCGATAAAGTCGTCGCGATAGGGGTAGGAGTCCGGCCGGCGCACTGTAAAGCCCAGGTGACCGTGCTGGCCGGCCAGCTGCGCCGTTTCCTCGATTGCCTGCATCGGCGCGCCCGGCGGACTCGCGCGCCGGATGCGCTGCAATTCCCACTGCGCCGACAGGCGGTCGCTGACATAGCAATCGATGCGCCCGCGCATCAGCTTGAGCAGATTCGCGCGCGTGCCCTTGGCCGGGTCGAGCACGATTCTTTCGGCATGCAAGGACGCCGTCAGTGCCGCATCCCCAAGCAGGAAACCCGCGTTCACGCCGATGTGCAGGCCGCCGTAATCGGCAGGCCACTGCCGCAGCGCGCGCTTCGCCAGCACGTCCTGGCTGCACAACACCACCAGCTGCTCCATCAGCAGCGGCACGGAATAGCGCACATACGGCCGCTCGCTGCGCCACGAATACGGCGGGTACAAGGCGAAAGCCTCGCCCGTCTGCAGCATCAGCAGCCCCCGTTTCCAGGGCACGGGGCGCAGTTGCACCGCATAATGCGGCATCGATTGCACGGCTTCGCGCACGATCTCCGTGTAGATGCCTTTCAGCTGGCCTTTCTCGACGTAGGAGTACGGCGGATAATCGTCGTCGCCATAGATCACCAGCGGCGTCGCCGTCCCGGCCTGCGCGCTGGCAGCGATGAACAGGCATAGCGCGGCAGGCAACATGGGCATTCTGAGCATGCCCAAAGATTAGCATGGAAGCGCGACAAACAATCAACCGTTCGCGCTGTTCGTGCCCAGCATCTCGTCGAGCTGCGCCAGGGTGCCCGAGTCCTTCACGACGGCGCGCAGCCACAGGTGCAGCGGCAGCTCGCCCCAGCTGGCGGCCTTGTCGGCTAGGTAGGCGACGGGGCTGTGCGGCTCCGTGCGGCGGAAAAAATCGGCTACCTGGCGCAGTTGGGCCAGCGCCTGCTGGCGCTGCACGATGACGCCCCCGCTGCTGCCGGCGCCCTGGCCGGCGGCGGGCGACGCGTCAGCGAAGTCCGCGCCGGGCGACAGCGGCGCGATGAAATGAATGACGTTTTCCAGCGCTTCGCGCGCGGCGCGAAAACTCGGGCCATCGGCGCCGAAACGCGCATCGACGCTGCGCTCAAACGCCAGCAGCGACTGCATGCAGTACTGTGCATCGGCCAGCAAGCCGTCGGAAAAGGCGCGCGTATTCCTTTGCCGTGCCGCCTCCATCTGCGCCAGGGTCGCACCGTCGTCGTGGCGCGTATCACCCCAGCCCTGATCCACTGCGCCCTGCGCCAGGCTGGCGGCCGCGCGCTGGCGCGCCGCATCGAAATCCTGCAGTGAAAACAGGCCATCGGCGCCCTCGGTCAGCGGGATCTGGCGCAGCAGTTGCGGCGTGCGCGAGAGCAGCCAGAAGACATTGCCGATGCGCTGTTCCTGGTCGCCTTCTTCCGCCGGCGGGTACAGGCCTTCCCAATAGCGCTCGCACAGGCCGGCCAACAGCGCGTAGCCATCGCCCAGGCCACGGAAGTGGCGCGTCTTCGCGTGCGCCTCGGCCAGCCAGACGGCCACGCGCAAATCCTTGCTGCGCGCTGCGATCAGCTGTTCGCAGCGCGTCGCCACGAAAGGCCAGTCGGCTTCCTTCAACGCCGTCACCCATTCGCCCTGGTCCAGGCTCGGGTCATCGTGCTGGCGCGCGCGCGCGATGGCGTCGAGCTCCTGGCTGAAGGTGATGTCTTCGCCACAGGGACTGACGGCGCTGACGGGATGCAGCAACTGCTCCAGGTTGAACATGGCGCTCTCCGGAAGGTGGATTATCGGATCGTGTACTTGAACTGCCCCTGCTTGCCGGCGCTGACGCGTATCGAGGCGATCGGCTCGCCTTCGGCCATGCGCGCCAGTACCGCTTCGGCAATCGCCGGCAGCAGGCTGCCATTGAGAATTTGATCGACATTGCGCGCGCCCGAATCGACCTCGGTGCAGCGCGCCAGAACGGCGTCGACCAGGCCCGCGTCATGGCTGAACTGCGCCTGGTGGTTGCGCGCGATGCGCGCGCCGATATGCGCCAGTTTCAGGGCGATGATCTCGGCCAGCACCGCGTCGCTCAGGGGATAGAACGGCAGCACCTTCAGGCGGCCCAGCAAGGCCGGCTTGAAATGCGCCACCAGTTGCGGGCGCACCAGTTCTTCCAGCGCGGCCGGCGTGGGCAAGTCTTGCGCCGCCCGGTTCAGGCAGGCGGCCATCATGGCGCCCGCCCCCATGTTCGAGGTGGCGATGATGATGGTGTTGCGAAAATCGACTTCGCGCCCTTCCGCATCATCGAGCACGCCCTTGTCGAAGACCTGGAAAAACAGTTCCAGCACATCAGGGTGCGCTTTTTCCGCCTCGTCGAGCAGCACCACGCTGTAGGGCTGGCGCCGCACGGCTTCCGTCAGCACGCCGCCTTCGCCATAGCCGACATAGCCGGGCGGCGAGCCTTTCAGGCCGGCCACGCTGTGCGCTTCCTGGTATTCGCTCATGTTGATGGTAATGAGCTTGCGCTCGCCGCCATACAGCAGGTCGGCCAGCGCCAGCGCCGTTTCCGTCTTGCCCGTGCCGGACGGCCCCGTGAACAGGAACACGGCTTGCGGCTTGTTCGGGTCGTCCAGGCTGGCGCGCGCCGTGCGCACGCGCTGCGCCACCGCCGCGATGACGTGGTCCTGTCCCAGCACCCGTTCGCGCAGCGCGCCGTCCAGGGTCAGCACCGTGCGGATCTCGTCCTTGAGCATTTTCCCCAGCGGGATGCCGGTCCAGCCGGCGACGATGCCGGCCACCACCTGGGCGTCGACTTCCAGCGGCGACAGCGGCGCCTCTCCCTGCAGCGCCGCCAGTTCTTCCTTCAGCGCCAGCAGGCGTGCCGCACCCACTTCGCCCGGCCGCTCGCCGCGCAGTTGCGCGCGCAAGTCGCCGATCTGCGCCACCAGCGTTTTTTCGCGCTCCCAGCGCTGCGCCAGGGCCGCGATTGCCGCCTGCCCTTCGTCATGCTCGCGCCGCAGCTGCGCCAGGCGTGCGGCAGCGGTTTTGTCGGACGCTTCGCCGTCAGCCGCTTCGCGCGTCAGGGCGGCGATTTCCGCGCCGATGCGTTCCTGCCGCCGGTTCGCGTTTTCCAGCTGCGCCGGCGTGGCGCGCTGGCCCAGCGCCACCTTGGCGCAGGCCGTATCGAGCACGCTGATGGCCTTGTCGGGCAGCTGGCGCCCGCTGATGTAGCGGTGCGACAGGCGCACCGCCTCGACGATGGCGGCGTCGCGCACGCGGATGCCGAAATGGCGCTCCATCAGCGGTGCCATGGCGCGCAGCATGGCGCAGGCGATGTCCTCGCTTGGCTCTTCCACCTTCACCACCTGGAAGCGCCGCGCCAGCGCCGCATCCTTTTCAAAATACTTTTTGTACTCGCTCCAGGTGGTGGCGGCGATGGTGCGCAGGGCGCCGCGCGCCAGCGCCGGTTTCAGCAGATTGGCCGCGTCGTTCTGCCCCGCCTGGCCGCCGGCACCGATCATGGTGTGCGCCTCGTCGATGAAGAGGATGACGGGATGCGGGCTTTTCGCCACCTCGTCGATAACGTTCTTCAGCCGGCTTTCGAATTCTCCCTTCACGCTGGCGCCGGCCTGCAGCAAGCCCATGTCGAGCGAGTGGATGCGCGCCCCCTGCAGCACCTCGGGCACGTCGCCGGCCGCGATGCGCAAGGCCAGGCCTTCCACCACGGCCGTCTTGCCCACGCCCGCCTCGCCGGTGAGTATCGGATTGTTCTGGCGCCGGCGCAGCAGGATGTCGACGGCCTGGCGTATCTCGCCCTCGCGACCAATCACGGGATCGAGCTTGCCGTCGCGCGCCAGCTGCGTCAGGTCGGTGGTGAACTGGTCCAGCGCCGGGCTCTTGCTGGCCAAAGTCGCAAGCGGATCGTCGGGTGTCTCGGAAAACTGCGGCGCGGCCGCGCTTTCCTCCACGGAGCCGGCCGTCAGCTTGTCCGGATGGTGCTTCAATTGCTCGACGCTGAAGCGGGCGAACAGCTTCGAGCCGCGGTACGCGAGTTGCGACAGTTCCGGCTCCGTCAGCAGCGCCAATAACAGATGGCGGCTGCGGATGGGTCCCGGCTGCGCCGTATCGAGCGAGGCGACCAGCCAGGCGTGCTCGAACAGCAGCGGCAAATGGGGCGAAAACACGGGCGTGCGCGCGCTGCCCGTGCGGAAGCCGCCGATCTCGCGGCGCAAGTCCGCCTCCAGCGCCGTCAGGCTGATTTCGCTGCGCCGCGCAATGGTGACGAAATCACTGCGCTCCTGTTCCAGCAGGGCCAGGAACAGGTGTTCGATATCGACTTCATACTGGCCCAATCCCACGCAGATGCCGGCGGCGCGGGTGGCGGCAGAGCGCGACGTGTCATTCAGTTTGGCGATCAGGGTTTTCAAATGATTGCTCATGCGGCGGCTCCCTTGCGGTTGATCGAATAGCGCAGCGACGACGGCTGCAGCACGGCGTCGAAATTGACCGTCTCGCCCCCGGCCTGCACGGCCAGGGTGCCGCTGATGACGAAGCCGACGCGGTTGATGCTGCCCGCTTCCCGCTCCAGGCGGGCGCGCACATTGCGCAGGCGCGGTTCGTGGCGTTCGATGGCCGCCTTCAGCGCGGCGCAGATGCGGGCGCGGTCTTCACTGCTGGACAAACACATGCCGGCGAAATCGATCAAGCCATAGTTGACGATGGACGCCGCGCATTCCGGATAGGCATCCAGCGCGCCGGGCGGCAAGGCCACGCGCGTGTTGAGCAGCTCTTCCAGGTCGCGCGCCACCGCATCCTTCAATTGTTCCAGCGACAGGCGCGCCGCCACGCCGCCCGCCGCACCGCCGTCGCCCATCAGGCGGTCGAACAGGCCAGGTACATAACTGTCCATGCGCTCTCCTGCAAAGTCGGCGCGGCGCGCGGGCGGAGGTGGCCGCCGCGCGCCGCGCGCGATGGATCAAGCCACGCGGTTCGCGGCCAGGTCCCAGCCGCCCGAGGTATTGCCGCCCGCGCCGCCCGTCACTTTTTGCTGCGTGTATTTCCACTTCACTTTCGAGAACTTGAAGCCGACGTGTTCACCGAGGATGTCGCCCTCTTCCACGTTCGGCGTGACGGCGCCGATCAGCACATTCTCGATTTCGATTTCAAAGTACTTGACGCGCTCGCCCTGGCCGTCGGCGCGCATGAATTCGAAGCGCGCCTTGGGAATGGTCTTGCCGGCCGAGCAGGTCTGCAGCAGCACCGGCGAGGCCAGGTCGGCCAGCTTGGAGATGACGATGTCCTTGTGCTCGCAGCGTTCGGCCGTGTGGCCGCCGCCCGTCGAGGCGGTGGCGGACTTCGGCTGCTCGACGCTCCAGCTGACCGATTTGCACTCGATCCAGTCCTTGTGCTTGTCATCGGTGGACTCGCCCTTGATGCCGTCTATCTGCAGATATACATCGATTGCCATGGTGTGCTCCTCTGGTTGAAAGATGGGTGGATCATGAATTGGTCGACTTCGGCAACTCCGCGACCAGTCGGAGCGAAACGGACAGCTCATCGAGCTGGAAATGGGGACGCAGGAACGACACGGCGCGGTACACGCCGGGCCGGCCCGGCACTTCATGCACCTGCACGGACGCCTCGCGCAGCGGGAACTGCGCCTTCTGTTCCTGGCTGGCGTTATCGTCGAGCAGCACGTACTGCATCAGCCAGCGGTTCAAAAAATCTTCCACGTTGGAGGCGGCGGCAAAGCTGCCGATCTTGTCGCGCATCATGGCCTTCATGTAGTGGGCGATGCGCGAAACGGCAAAGATGTACTGCAGCTGCGACGACAGCACCGCGTTGGCATTGGCCGCGTCGCTGTTGTACTTGCGGCTCTTCTGCGCCGACTGCGCGCCGAAGAACGCCGCATACGCCGTGTTCTTGCAGTGCACCAGCGAGATGAAGCCTAGGTCCGACAATTCCTTTTCGCGCCGGTCGGTGATCGCCACTTCGGCAGGGCATTTCAGGGCCACGTCGCCCTCGTCCGTCTTGAAGGTATGGGTGGGCAGGTCGTCCACCAGGCCGCCGCCCTCCACGCCGCGGATGGCGGCGCACCAGCCGTAATCGGCAAACGCGCGCGTCAGCTTGCTGCCGAACGCATACGCCGCGTTACACCACAGGTATTTGTGATGGTCGACGAAATACATGTCTTCCGGCTGGCGCGAGATGGCGAAGTCGCCCAAGGGATCGACCTGGCGCACCACCGATTCCGGGCGGAAGTCATCCATCGAGCGGAAGTGCAGGTCGACGGCGAACGTGCCACCCGCTTCGCTGATGCGGTTCGGCACGGCGAAACGCGCCACCGGCTCCACGCCGGCCAGCACTTCGTCGAAGTTGTCGCTGTCGATGGCGACGAACTTGCGGTCCTTCAGGCGTTTTTTCTCGCTGTCCGGATTGCCGCCAAAGTCACCCAGCACGCCGACCACGAAGGGCAGCTCCTTGTTTTCAATCGCGTCGCCAATCTCGACGTCATAGGTCATTTGCACGCGCGGCGCGCGTATCTGCTTCAGGCGTTTCTGCACGCTGTCGGACTTGGGCATGTCGCTTCCTTTGCAAAGGGATGGTAGGGATGCTGGCTTACTTCAAGCCGCTGAACGGGTCGGCCGCGCTGCCTGACGATGCCGGGCCCTTCGTCGCCGGCGTGCCGGAACCGGCGGCGCGCTTGCCGGCCGCCGGTGGGCGTCTGGCCGGCGGCACCAGCACGTCTTCGCCGATGCTGGCACGCAGCAGCTTGGCCAGCTCCTGCGCTTCCGAGCGCAGCGAGCCATTCAGGTTGTTTTGCCGCGACAGGTCGGCCAGCGCCTTGCCAGACAGGCGCAAACCGCTGACGGCAACGATGCTGTTGGCGATCTTGTCGTCCGGATCGCGTTCCAGCGCTTCGAGCGCATGGCCGATGGCATCGCCGTACTGGCCTCGGTCGAACTTCATCTGCGCCATTTGCAGCCACGGCGCCTTGTCGGCCGGGTAGCTGCTGCCACCGGACTTGAGCAGGGTCATGGCGCGTTCGTACTGGCCGGCGCGCGCGGCCGCATCGGCGTCGCTCATCACTTGCGCCAGGGTCGGCGAGGCAGGTTTGGTGGGCGCCGGCTGGTCTGGCGTGGCGCAGGCGGCCAGCAGCAAGGCGCTGGCGAGGCAGGCAATACGGGGCAACATGGTGGCTGGCTTCATCGGGCATTCCTTCACGTGGAGGACGCTACCGCTGGGAAAGATGGGCGGCGCCTTGGTGCAGGCCATTATTGATCGCCAATTTTTTTGCCAGATTGAGATTAATCAGCAAAGAAGAAGTTCCACGCCACAGCGGCGGACAGCGTCATGAATCCTGATCTGGCGCAGTAATTGTCTTGATCGCAGGCGGACTTTGCGCCAACGCAAGCAGGCCGCTGGCACATGCGTTTAAATGACTGCAAGACTTTTATTTCCACCCACCATTTTTGCAAAGATCGTCCATGCCATCTGACGCCCCGCTCCGCCGCCTGGTCCGCGCCACCGCACTACTGCTGCCGGCCCTTCTGCTGGCCGGCTGCGCGGGCGGCACCATCGGCACCCTGGCCAACGCGGCGCTGCAAATGGCCGGCGTGGCCAAGCCGCCGCCCGAACTGCCGGACGCGCAAAAACCGCCGCGCAACGTCAGCATCCGCCTGCACGCGGCGCAGCGCCTCAACACCGATGCCGAAGGCCGGCCGCTGGCGCTGGTGGCGCGCATCTACAAACTGCGCCAGAGCGCCGCCTTCGAGCAGGCCCCATACGACAGCTTCCTCGACGCGCAGCGCGAAAAGGCGGCACTGGGCGCCGACCTGATGGAAGTGAAGGAAGTGCTGCTGGTGCCGGGCCAGCGCTACGAAGTGCAGGAAAAAGTCAGCAAGGAAGCGTATTTCATCGGCGTGGTGGCCCTGTTCCGCGCGCCAGCGGCGCAGCGCTGGCGCGCCACCTTTGCCGCCGCCGACGCGGAACGCAGCGGCATCACCGTCGGCCTGCACGCCTGCGCGCTGAGCGTCAGCGGCATGGCCGCGCTGTCGGCCCCGCGCTGCCAATAGGCACACGGGCACGCGACACATACAAGGAGAAACGAGATGGGCATGGCAGCGAAAGTCTTGTGGGGAGAGGGCCTGTTCCTGCGGCCGCAGCATTTCCAGCGCCAGGATCAGTATCACGAAGCGCGCCTGCATCACACGGCCAGCGCGCTGCATCCCTACCTGTGGGGCGTGGCGCACATGGAATGGGATCTGGCGGCGCTGCAGACGGGCACCCTGCGCCTGCACGCTCTGTCGGCGATCTTCCGCGACGGCGAAGTGTTCGAGGCGCTGGGCGACGGCGCACCCGGCAGCGATGCCCTGCCCCCGCCGGTGGACCTGGAAGCGCTGCCGCCGGCGGTGCAGGAAGTGACGTACTACGCGGCGCTGCCCATCCTCAACCGCGAAGGCATGAATTACACGGCGCAGGCGTCAAAGGCAGGCACGCCTGCAGCCACGCGCTTTGCGCACGCCATGCGCGCCACGCCCGACCTGTTTACGGAGTCCGCCGTCGCCGACGTGGCCTACCTGAAGAAGACCGTGCGCCTGATTCCCGACAGCGAGGCGCGCGGCTCCTACGACTGCCTGCCGCTGATCGCCCTGCGGCGCACGGTGTCGGGCGGCTTCGAGCCCGTGCCATCGTTCATGGCGCCCAGCCTGGCGATCGCCGGCGCGCCGCGCCTGCAAGGCGTGCTGGAACACCTGCTCGACGCGCTGCAGGCGAAAGTGAGCGCGCTGCACGGCCACCACCGCGAGCCGAGCCGCAACGTGATCGAATTCCGCTCGGGCGACGTGTCCTCGTTCTGGCTGCTGCACACGGTCAGCACGGCCGCCGCCGCGCTGATGCACTATGTGCGCCATCCGGCCCTGCATCCTGAGCGCCTGTACGAGGTGCTGCTGGGCCTCGCGGGCGGCTTGCTCAGCTACTCCAAGCACTACACCCTGGCCAGCCTGCCCGCCTACGACCATGCGCAGCCGGGCGCCTGCTTCGACGCCATCGATGCGATCATCCGCGAACTGCTTGACACCGTCATCTCGTCGAAGTATTTTTCCATCGCCCTGCTGGAGGACAAGCCCTCGTATTACCTGGGCAAGCTCGATTCGGGCAAGATCGACCAGCACACCACCTTGTACCTGGCGATACGCGCCGCCATGCCCGCCATCGAACTGGTGGATGTGGTGCCGCTGCGGGTAAAAGTGGGCGCGCCCGACGACGTGGAAAAATGCGTGCTCACGGCCATGCCCGGCCTCAAATTGTCGCATGCGCCGCAAGTGCCGGCGGCCATTCCCGTGCGCCCCGACACCTATTATTTTGCGATTGAAAACCGCGGCGCCCTGTATGAACAGATGCTCAAGGCGCAGTCGATTTCCGTCTACGTGCCGGCCGGCATACGCGACCTGCAGCTGGAACTGATCGCGGTGACGGCATGAGCCAGCTCATTGAACGGCGCGCGGCGCCCTCCCTGCTGGGACCACGCGGTGCCGCCCCTGCAGGCAACAGCCGGCAGGCCGGCAGCGCCCTGCTGGACCTGATGCACGAAGGCTTTTACATGCTGTTCATGCTGAAGCACGGTTCGGCGCCCGGCGACGAGCAAAGCTTCATGGACCGCATCACGGCCTTTCTCGGCGACTTCGAACGCGAAGCGAAAAAGATCCGCGCCGATGGCGACGATATCGAGGCGGCCAAGTATGCGTTTTGCGCGGCCGTCGATGAAATCATCCTGGCCTCGCCGTTCACCCTGCGCAAGCAGTGGGAGCGGCGCCCGCTGCAGCTGCTGATCTTTGGCGACCAGCTGGCGGGCGAACATTTTTTCGACCGCCTCGACGCCTTGCGCGGCAAGGGCGCCATGCGCGTGCAGGCGCTGCAAGTGTTCCACATGTGTTTATTACTGGGATTCCAGGGCAAGTATGCGATCGACGGCGGCGAAAAACTCAGCTACCTGACGGCGCGCCTGGGCGACGAAATCGCCCACATCAAGGGCAAGAGCCGTGGCTTCGCGCCGCGCGCGGAGCGCCCCGACCAGGTGGTCAACAAACGCGGCAGCGACGTGCCGCTGTGGGCGCTGTCGAGCTTTTTCGCCCTGCTGGCCATCTGCGCCTACCTGGGCCTGAAAACGCATCTGACGCGCGGCACGCAAACGACCCTGGCCGCGTATGCGGACCTGGTCAAACTGGCGCCACGGCCAGCGCACCTGACGATCACACTCCCCTGATCATTGCGCATGTCCCATTACGCGTGCTTCATTGAGCAATGCGGAACTCGATGCGCCGATTCCGCGCCCGGCCATCGGCCGTGGCGTTGCTGGCCACGGGCCGGTCCGGACCCTGGCCCGACACCAGCACGGTATCGGCCACGACGCCCTTGCTGGCCAGGTAGGCGCGCACGGCTTCGGCGCGCGCCAGGCTCAGGGCCACATTGCTGGCGCGCAGGCCCGTATCGTCCGTGTGGCCGATCACCTCCACCTTGCGGCCCCGCAGCCTGAGCATGGCGGCCGCCATCTCGTCGAGGATGGCCAGGCCGGCCGGCGTGATGGACGCCTTGCCGCTGTCGAATTCGATGATGCGCTTGTCCAGCGCCGCATCGAGCAAGCCCTGCTCGGCCTCGGGCGCCTTGACGCGCAAGCCGTTGTTGACGGTGTAGGTGGGATTGAGGCTGGTGGCGATGTCGCTGGCGATCTGCTGGCGCTGCGCCTCGTTCGCCACTTCGCCGCGCACGCTGACGTTGTTGCCGGCGATGCTGATCTGCCCCCGCGAAATGAGCTTCAGGTTCGGCGCGATCAGTTTTTGCACGTAACCGTTCCAGTTGGCCGGCACGGCCACGTTGCC